>JAFQTK010000154.1 GCA_017409065.1 bacterium | reverse complement strand
ATAAACTTAAGAATTAAAGTCCGCCTAATTAGGATTCATTTGTCGCCTCAGAATGACGGGAGTTATTGTCATAATATGGGACTTATGATATATTGAAATGGTAATAGAGCAGTGGAGAAGTGAAATATGCAAAAGGTTGATTTAGTAGGGGGGGGGGGGCTGTTAGAAGATAATAAAATTTCTAATTTTAACAAATTCCCTCAAAAATATAAAAATATAAAAAAGTAAGCTTTTTCTATTGCGGAAGCATTGATAACTTTAGCAATTGTGGGGATTGCAATGGGTTCTGCGGCACCTTTAATTTCTAAAACCATGAAAAATAGTCAAGTCGGTAATTTTCAGATAATGCAATTAAATAGGGATTTAGAGTCTATTAGAAATGATATTAATAATATAAGAAATAACTATGTAACAAATGGAACTTTGGATAATTATGTCACTTCTGCACAGTTACAAAATGCACTGGCAAATGTACATGGTGTGCCACAAGGTACCGTTGCACATTTTAACTTAGCATCTTGTCCAACAGGTTGGCGTAATGTTACAGACTTGGGTTGGGGAGGATATTTCTTCAGAGTTGCAGACGATTCTAATCCCAGAAATACTGCTCAAGGTCAGTCAATCCAAGCCCATTCTCATGTTCTTACCGGTATTGGAACTACTTGGAGCGGGCAAGGTGGGGGCTGTCCGGCGGGGAATTGCACTCACTTAACAACCGGATATTCAACTAATTGGGATACTTCTGCTGTTGGTAGTACTGAAACTCGTCCACGAAACATTCCTCTTACAACTTGTGTAAAAAATTAGCTTTCTTTAATAACGAGTGCGTTTGATACAGCTATGCCGCCTTTAATGCTTGGATTATTGACAATTTTGTCCTTAACAAGCATTACGCTTGAGCCGCCACCGTCAAGGTTCATTGCCCAAATACACCCAAATTCTTGCATTAGTTGAGCTGTTTCTGTTAGGGTCATTCCGACTGAACTTTGTTCTCTTCCGTCTATTGTCATCATTATAAATTCATTGTTTTTTGTGTAGCCGATAGCAGTGCGTGGATTTCTACCTGTTATGGAAAGGAGTTTTTGGTCTTTTGCGTCGACAAATACTTTTCCATTTTGTACTAAAAATGGTCCACCACTTACTATGTGGTTAACATTTTCCCATTCCGGCGAGTTTTTAATTTTAAGCTCTACTTTTCTGTGTTTGAATAAATTTGCTAAAAATATCTGTTTTTCGTCTTTCATTTGAGCAATAAAAAACGGTTCTAATTTTGATTTTGGACCGGATACAACAAATCCGTTGTTAGGTATAGTTAAAGAACCGTTTGAAACTTTTATTATTCTGCCGTCTTCAACGGCTATATTAATTCCATGTTTTGGAGCTTGCGGACTGCCTTGCCCCCAGTCTTTTGTATAAACTAACAGATATGTAGAGAGCATTCGTGGTTGGTTTATATTATCAATTGGAATACTCATCTTTTTGTAAGTTAATGTTGCATCAAGTTTGTACTTGTCCATAATGTAGCCGTCAGATTTAATCCCGAATGCTACTCTGTTGTAAATTGGACCTGTATAAATTTTTTTGTCTATCATTAATGTACCTAGGGGAATTCCGTTTTGTGGTTTGAAATAAGTAGCATTTATTGCTGCTATTGCTTTTCCCTTGTTTGCTAACGTTTTGATTGTTGCTTTATTTGATAATGTATCAGAAGCTAAAACTGGTACTAATTCGAGCTTTGGATTAATTTTTTTGTTCATTTCAACAACATTTATTTTTACGTTCCCTGCATTTGTTCTCTTAGATAATCTAATATGTTTTATCCCCGGTTGGATGGTAAGAATAGTACCATTCCTATATCTTGATTTTACTGATTTGTCCCATCTTTCCTTTTCTATTTCAATTGAATCCTTTTGATATAGCTCCTCACCTGTAAATACATCTGTGGATATATGTCCATATTGAATATTAGTATTTGCCATGGCGAGGAGATTATTCTGAAAGGCGACGTTCCTCGGTGGTGCAATTAAAAAACTCAAAAGTATAGCATACGCTGAATAAAGAATCAGTTTGGTGTAATTTTTATTCGTCTGTAACGCTAGTGTGGACATGATTTTATCTCCTACTATAATTGTAACATATTATATATATTGTTTCAATATTTTGTCTATGAAAATGTTTTGATTATAACAAAAGTTTACAAATAAAAGTGCTTGTTTTAAATCCAAAGTTGGTCTATTATGTTTGAAAGGGTGATGTTGCATTTGCAACGGGGGGAAGATGGAAAATATAAAGCTTTTTAATAAGTTGAAAGATTATGAAATAGATGAATTATTAGGATTTCTGCATGCTACGACGAAAGTTTTTTCTAAAGGTTCCGTTGTAATAAATAAAGGTAGTAAGCTCAATGATATATGTGTTGTTTTGGTGGGTGAGTTGAGTATTAGTACGAAAAATATTAACGGAAGTGAGAATGTAATAAAAAAAGTTTCGGCAGGTAGTTCTTTTTGTACAAATTATGTGTGTGCAGGAGTAAAGTCTTCGCCGGTTGTTGTTAGGGCGGAAAAGCAGACTGGTATTTTATTTTTGCCTTATGATAGAATGCTAATTTTGCATGAATCGGTTAGTCAATGGCAGAAGTTGCTTTTAAAAAATCTTTTTGCAGAAGTTGCCCAAGAAAATTTAGAAATAAGTGCAAGAATGAATGTTTTAAATCAAAAGACTATCAGAGAAAAAATATTGTTTTATCTAAATAGTATTGCTGACGAAGTTGGCAAAAATACGATAGAAATTCCTTTTTCAAGAGAGGAAATGGCCGGTTATTTATGTGTTGATAGAAGTGCTTTAAGTCGTGAGCTTTCAAATATGCATAAGGATGGTTTAATTGATTACAAAAAAAATGAGTTTCAATTGTTCTAGAGCTTGCATAAAACTTTAAATAATATACAACAAATAGTTGATGTTAAACTCTTTAAAACCCTATATTGTAATACTTGGGGATAACTCTATCCATATAAAAATAGATGGGGATTTTTCAAAGAGGTCATGACAAAAGTTACAGAACAAGCTAAAACTGATTTTTCAAATCATTTGTGGCGAACTTATAACTGGTTTTCAACAGTTTTCACCGAAAAAGTTCGAGAATCTTGTGCTGAATTTTTTGGATTAGATATATATTTTAGGTTATTTGCACTTAGTGAAAACGAAAATGTTTTGATTAAGGGGGATCAATATTTTGTTACTCAAATTGCGACGACAAAAAATTTGATATCCAGTGTAAGACTTTCAAAATATGCGGTTCGTTCTTTGTTGGATGAGGCATTAGGGAAAAAACAGCAACCGTTTGTGTTTGAAAAAATGAGTGAATTAGAAGCAAAAATTTTGACTTCGTTTAATGATTTTTTGTATTCAAATATTAAGAAGGTTCTTATTCCTAAGGAAGATATAGACAAAAAAGCAATGCCTAAATCTATCTGTAATGTTGTTTATTACATGAATTTTGAAGGAAGAGATTTTGGCAAGCTTGTTTTATCTATTCCTACGAATCTTATTCAACCTGAGTTTTTACAGTGTAATGATGAAATATTTTCATTGTACGATTTTAGAACTTGTGAGGCTAAATTTAAGGTCAAAGTTGGCTCATCAAAAATAAGACTAGGTGAAGTTAAGAGCTTGCAAGTTGACGATATTATATTGTTGGAAAATAGCAATATTTACAAAATGGTTATTTGTAATGAGGGCGAGGAATTAGAATTTAAGATTAGTCCTGACCCCAGCATAATTTTGAACGCAGATGATGAAGGAGAAGATATGGCGGAATCACCTACTTCTGTAAGCAACCTTTGGGATAATATTCAGGTTGATATTAATGCAGAATTTGAAAAAGTAAAAATTTCTCTTGGAGAATTAAAACAAATATCAGAAGGTTTAGTTGTTGATATTGGTTCTATTTACGATAACAGAATTGACCTCAAAGTCGAAGATAAATTGGTAGCAAAAGGTGAACTTGTTATTATCAATGATAGATACGGAGTCAGAATTGATGAAGTTATAAGAGAAGAAGATGAAATGGATGAAGTCATCGGAGATGAAGAAATTTCTCAAGAAACCGGAAGTGATGAAGAAATCAACGAAGAAGAATTTGAAGATGATGACTTTAATTATGATGATTTTGAAGAAGACGATAATATTTAGTTAGGGAGAGAGATATGAGCGGATATATAATGAATTTTGGTGTTTACACAATGGCGATGATTGGAATCATTGTTGTTGCTCTTTTAGTTTATAAAAAAAGTTGTTCAATGAATGTAAATGAAAAAACATCATTGAAAATTGATGACAAAATAGCTTTGAATGCGAGAAAATCTCTTTATGTAGTTAATGCAGGTGGAGAAAGATTTTTGATTGCAGGAGATATAGATAATACTTCACTTATTGCAAGATTGGGCGGGGAAAATGTCAGAGAAGTTCCTCAAGTTATTGCTGCATCTAATCCTATTGATATTACAGAGGAAGTTGTTGAGCCGATTGAAAGAAAATCTTTTATTAGTCGTGAAACCCAAAAGGTGCATTTACCTGAGTTTAAGCCTGAAGTTTCTGATGCTCAAAAATCTTTAGATGATGTATTTAGTAATATTGATGCGATGAAATTTGACAAATATCTTGATGTTAAAAATATTCGTAAAAAACCTGTGATGAAAGAATTGGCAAAGAAACTTGCACAAATATAGAGGATGAACAATGGATACAATTTTTAAAGATTTAAACCCTGTATTACAAATGTTGATTTTGATGACGGTATTTTCACTATTACCGTTTGTCTTTAGTTGCATGACAAGTTTTTTACGTTTTGTAGTTGTGTTTTCTATATTGAAACAAGCTTTGGGAACACAACAAGTTCCGCCAAGTATTGTAATGATTGGGCTTTCGATAATTTTGACTTTTTATACAATGTCACCTGTATTTCAAAGAATGTGGGAAATGGGTTCTGTTCCGTACCAACAAAATCAGAATATAGCGGGTATGTTGGTTGAAGGGTCAAAACCTCTTAAAGAATTTATGATGAAGCAGACAAGAGAAAAGGATATTGAGTTTTTTGTATCACTTACCAGAAAAACTCCGCCTGCTACTCCTGAAGATTTGACTATTTGGGAAGTTGCACCTGCATATATCATAAGTGAACTTAAGACTGCTTTTGAGATTGGGTTTATAATTTTCGTGCCATTCTTAATTTTAGACTTGATTGTAGCAAACGTACTATTGGCACTTGGTATGATGATGTTGTCACCAACAATTATTTCTCTTCCATTTAAGCTGCTTATATTTATAGCCGTTGATGGTTGGTCAATGATTGTTCAAGGTTTAGTTGGCAGCTTTAATTAGAGGAAATGAAAGATGGAATTGTTATTTGAATATTTAGGCAAGGGATTTATGACTATGTTGTCGATTTCGATGCCTTGTGTGCTTACAGCAGCGGCAATAGGTCTTGTTATCGGTATTTTGCAAGCTGTTACCCAAGTTCAAGAGCAAACTATTGTTGCAGCACCTAAAATTTTCTCGGTATTTTTGGTCATAATGATTTTTGGTATTGGGTTTGCTAAACTTTTGGTGAATTTGTTACAAGAAGGCACGGCGTTGGCATTTAATGTTATTCCTAAAAGTGATAATTATGTGATTTCGTCTGATTATTACAGGTATACTCGTCCATTTGCCGAAGAAATGAAGCTTGATGGTTTTGAAAATCAGCCAACTGTAAATGAAATTATGAAAAATCCGGGGAAAGTTCCTTTTATTGACAAAAATGAACGCACAAAATACTTCCCTGCTGATAAATATCCAAGACCACGTCCTAACTTCATAGAAACAAATAAAATTATCGGGAGATAAAAATTGAAGAAAGTTTTATTTGCATTTCTTGTAATGTTATTGGTTCAGATTCCTTGTTTTTCGCTTGAAAAATTAAGTGTTAATGCTTTGCCGAATGAAAGCTATCTTGTTTTGTTGGATGAACCGGCAAAAACGGTTAAAGTTAGTGATACAACCATTTTGGATGCTGATATTATTGCGACTTTGTATAATGAAAGAAATCAGATTTTGCTTAAAACCTTGCAAACAGGTGTTGCTAGGCTTTATATTGCAACAGAAAACGAAATGACGATGATTGAGTTCAATGTGGATGTACTTAGCAAGGATAAAATTTATACTCCAAAATCTTCGATTGTTAAGTCGGTTCTCAAATTAGATATGCCAAACAGTAATGAACCTTTCCCATTTGAGTTAGATGAACCGCCTGTTTTGAGAGGACTATCTGATGATTAATTTGGTTTTGGAAAATTTTGGAAAGTATTTCCCTGAAATCAGTTACACGCTTAGTGGCGGGCTGATTATTTTGGCTCGTTTGTTGGGATTTATAAGGTTTGCCCCTTTGTTTAACAGAAAAGAACTTTTTTCTATGGGGAAACTTGGTTTAGCTATGTTGATGGCGGTTTTTTTAACTTTATTTTTGCAACCTCCGCCGCCACCGACAGGTTCTGCGTTAGCTTATTCTTTATTGCTTAATTTCGCATTTGGTGCAATTATTGGTTGGGTTGCTCAATGCATCTTGATAGCAGTAGAATCCGGCGGGGATATGATTAATATGCAAATGGGTTTGCAAGCTGCTCAAGTTTTAGACCCAACTACATCAGCTCAAACATCTTTGGTCGGAAAGTGTTTTTCATTGGTTGGATTGTTAGTTTTCATCCAAATTGGCGGAATATATTGGATTTTAAGTGCTTTTATCAGAAGTTTTGATATCTTCCCGATTTATGCTCAATCCTTTTCACTCCAAGCAGTAGTTAATATGGATTATTTAGTCAAAATTACGTCGAATGTTCTTTATATGGGGTTGCAAATAGCTTCGCCAATTCTTCTTGCAACTTTAGGGCAAGATATTATTTTGGGTATTATTTCAAAAACAGCACCTCAGGTAAACGTTTTCCAATTGAGTTTCTTATTCAAGCCTGTTATGGGTGCCGCTATTTTGGTTTGGATTTTGCCTATGCTTATGGATGTTATTAATCAGTATTTCGTAACATTTGCACACATTTTTTAATATTTCTGTTTTTCACAAATTTCAATAATGACAAGTATTTGAGGTTATTTATCACGATGTTACCTCAAGCTCTTTGTCTTAGGTAATTGTCGTGCTTTTTGTAAAGATTTCCTTTTGGAACTTTTAATTCAGATGCAATATGATATTATGAAAAAGTAAAGTTCACCCCCCAAAATAGCTATCAAACAGTAGTTTAGCACTGTTTTGACGGTTCTATTTGTTATGAAAAAAAGGAGATATGATGAGTAGCAATTTTTTAAATTTTTACAATCCTAAAAGTAATTCTGACAGAATTTATTCGAAAGAAGATGTGAAAGATATGTCAATTGATAAATATTCAGAAAATAAAGATGCCATTCTTTATCAGGGGCTGAAAATAGGTTTCCCTACAAATGAAATGCTTAATCTGTCAGATGATGTTGTTTATGTGCATCCGTACACTCGTAGGGATGGGACAAAGGTTGCCGGACATTATCGTGCAAAAAGACAATCAAAGTTTCAAAATTGGGATGAGGAGGTGGTGGCACAACCCGCTTCCAAGTGGGCAAATATTCCATATCTGGAAGAAGCAAAAGAAAACAATCAATTTGCTAATACTCATTCATTTATAAATGCCGTATTAAATAAAAAATCCCCAAATGCTCAACTTGCTTTTGATATGTTTCTTTACGGCCCTGAAAAACTAAAGTTGGGTTCTGAAGCAAGAGTCATAACCAGTGAAAAAGATAATGATTTTCCGTTGGTTCTTTATTCTAAAAACAGTCAATTATCTAAAACTATAGTAAATGATAAGTCTTTTAAAGCAAAAATCAAAGAAATGATAAACATGAACATAAAAGATTCACCAATAGAATTTAATAATAGGGATTTATTTTTAACAATAAAGAAAGCAGACATAAGTGATTTAAAAAAAGAAAACGGATATTATACAGGAGTTGTGAAGGATTTCTATGATTTTGAACATTTGGAATATAGTGATAATTATCGAATATCAACCTTTTATAACAATTATGCCGATAATCTTCAGAAAAAAGAAAAAGGGCATAGGTTTTATATTCAAGTTCCTTTTAAAATAAAAATATCAGATTTAGGACTCTGATTAAAATATAAAATCTGTTAAATTTAAATTAATATATTTTTCCTTGACACCCTTAGAAAAGAAAGCGTCTAATAAGATATTTTTCTCAGATAGCAAAATATAGTTTGAATTAGCCTGAGTTGCTTTGTACTTCAATTCGCCATTTGGATTATATATGCAATAATAAACGTTGCCTTCGTTTTCCGGTCTGGTAGAAAAAGTTTTTATATACAAAACTTTTTCTTTATCGGCGGTATAATAAATAGCATTGGCAATTTTTCCATCCCATTTTTCCAATCTGTATGCAATCTTTTTAATCCAATGTTTAGACTCAAATATTAAGAAGAAGTGATCAATACGAACAGGATAATAATATTCTGGATTATACTTTTCAAATCGTGTTTTTTCAAGCAACTTATTCTCTTCAGCTTCAAAATCTATGTTTGGTTTGCATAATTCATAAAGTAACATTCTTTTGTTAAATTCAACATATTCGCCGGAAGGGATAAATTGCAGTATTGTTATAATTATAAAAGAACAAAATAAAAATTTAATCATTTATTTTTCCTTCTTTAAGTAGTTTTCTGTTTTCATCAAAAAGCGCATATTGTATAGCATTTTCAAATGCCGCACCAATAAGTTTACCTGTTTCATCGTAATAACAATAGTATGTTGCAGGACTTCCTATTATATCTTTTTGCTCTGCGTAATTTGAATTGTAAATTTCTTGGTAAGGAATTTCATCATTTTTGTTATTGACTGTTTTAACCAGAGAATTGCAAACTAAATATGCCAAAAAATTTTCGTGCTGAATTACAGCCCGATTATGAATGAATGGCAAAAAAGGGATGTAGCAATTGGTGTATATAAAAATCAAAAATGTAATTGTTCCTACTATCCAACGCATATTAATATCCTCTGCCATCGAGTATTTCAGTAATTTCATTGTCTAAATTATAAAACAATCGAACCGGAAATTCCGGTTTGGATACGATTGTTCCGAGCAAAATACCTTCTTTATCATAAAGGCAACTAATATATCTGTCGGGCATGATACCGATAAATAACAGTTTGTCATCTTCTTTTCCGTAACCACCTGCGTGATAAACATTATTTTTTACGGAGCGAAGAAAATAAGTGTCTTTCAAATACGGTACTTTCAGTACGTTAGAAATTAATTCCAAATTGTGATTAATTTTTGCCGCCGAATCAAAATCGTCTACCGAGCCTTCCATTATGTCTTGTGTCCACATATGAATCGGAATTTTTTTAGGGTTTACATTTGGTCTGCACAATTTTGAGTAATTTAGTTCTGTTTTAAGTTCTAATTTATCTTCAGGATAATATTTTATTAAGCAAAACAAGAAATGTCCGAATGTTAGCAATATACAGAATATAATTATTTTTTTCATCGATATTATTTCCAATACAACTATAAATATTATTTTAGATACCTCTAAATTTAATTTCAATTAGCCAGTTGGGTAATATTTTTTTGAAAAAATATATTACCCAATCGATGAATATATTTTTAATTGTTCGTGTATTAACATATACTCACGGTAGAAATAATAAAACTCTATTTGAGTTAAGAATCATACTTTTCCATACAACGATATTAATGAGGCATTTTTTGCCTCTTTTTTTTAGTTATTTTGTTTTTATTTGTTTAAGTGGTATAACTATAAATATAGAGAAGTTAAGCGAAAAGGATTTTTTATGTCAGAAAATAACATTGATTTACAGGTTTTAAGACACTCAACTTCGCACATTATGGCACAAGCCGTGCAAAGTCTTTTCCCGCAGGCAAAATTAGCAATTGGTCCTGCTATTGAAAACGGTTTTTATTATGATTTTGATATTGATGGACATACGTTGACACAAGAAGATCTTGAAAAAATAGAAGCAGAAATGAAAAAACTTGTAAAACAGGACTTGGTTTTTGAAAAATATTTGATTCCTGATGTAGAAAAACAAATTGAAGAGTTTAAATCACAAGGGGAAATCTATAAGGCTGAGCTTTTGGAAGAGCATAAGAACGACAATCCGACTTTGTATTTGACAAAAGATAGAAACGGAAATGTTCTATTCAACGACCTTTGTGCTGGTCCACACCTAGAAAATACAAGAAAAATCAAGGCATTTAAACTTCTTAAAGTTGCAGGTGCATATTGGAGAGGTAATGAAAAAAATAAAATGCTTCAACGTATTTATGCTACCGCATTTTTAAATAAAGAAGATTTGGCAGAATATATCCATGTGATGGAAGAAGCTCAAAAACGTGACCACAGAAAACTTGCAACTCAACTTGATTTGTTCTCTGTCAGAGAAGAAATTGGTGGGGGGTTAGTTCTTTGGCACCCAAATCTTTATGCTGTTAGAGAAGAAATTGAAAATTATTGGAGAACAGAACATAGAAAAAGAGGTTATGTAATTGTACAAACTCCTCAGTTGGCAAAATCAAAATTGTGGGAACTTTCAGGACACATTGACCACTACAAAGAAAATATGTTCTTTATCCAAAAAGATAACGAGGATGATGAGCAATATATTGTTAAACCAATGAACTGCCCATTCCATATCTTAATTTATCAAGCACAAAGACATTCATATCGTTCATTGCCATTAAGAATGGCTGAACTTGGTACGGTTTATCGTCGTGAAAAATCAGGTGCGTTGTCAGGTCTTACTCGTGTTCAAGGCTTTACTCAAGATGATGCTCACGTTTTCTGTACTCCGGAACAACTTGTTGACGAAATTAATCATATTATTGACTTTGTTTCAGATACAATGAAAATTTTCAATATGGATTTTGAAGTTGAACTTTCTACACGTCCTGAAAGTTTTGTTGGAGATATCAAAAACTGGGAAATTGCTGAAGCAGGGCTTAAAGAAGCAATGGACAAGTATGGAATGAAATATGAAATAAATGAAGGTGACGGTGCTTTCTATGGTCCAAAAATTGACTTTAAAGTTAAAGATGCTATCGGCAGAACTTGGCAATGTGCAACAATTCAGTTAGACTTTAATTTGCCTGAAAGATTTGAGATTAAATATCAAGACAAAGATGGGCAAATGAAAACCCCTGTAATGTTACACCGTGTAATTTTTGGTTCAATGGAACGTTTCCACGGTATATTGATTGAACACTACGCAGGTGCGTTTCCAACTTGGCTTGCACCTACTCAGGTTAGTGTTGTTCCTATCGCAGAACGTCACAATGATTATGCAGCAACTGTTTATGAAAAATTGCGTTCATTGGGTATAAGAGTTCAGTTAGATGACCGTTCCGAAAGTATGAATTACAAAATCCGTGAAGCTCTTCAAGATAAGAAAATTCCTTTTGTTCTTGTTATGGGTGATAAGGAAATTGAAAATGGTACTGTTGCAGTTCGAGCAAGAGGCAGAGGAAATATCGGTGTATTTAATATCGATGATTTTATTGCTAAACTTGAAACTGAAATCTCAACAAAAGGACAACAAATTGTTCCTTCAGTGGAATAATTAGATAAAATTAATAAAAACGGCTCAAATGAACTGAGCCCTAAAAACTAGACAAAGTAAAAAAGGTGGTTCATGAAGCTTTTAATAAATGGTTCCTGTATTCAACAGGAGCCATTTTATTTCTGCTCCATTGATACCTTTCATTGTTGTAATAATACATGTATTGATCT
>JAFQTK010000153.1 GCA_017409065.1 bacterium | reverse complement strand
GTTTATGGAAGCTTTGGCAAATCAAGCTGCAATTGCTATTGATAATGCTAAATTGTATGAATTGGCTACAAAAGACGGCTTGACTAAGCTATATACTCACAGACACTTCTTTACATTGTTGGATACTGAAATCAAACGTGCAGCAAGATATAACCATGTCATGTCTGTTGTAATGATGGATATTGATAACTTTAAGTCTATCAATGATACTTATGGGCATGCTGTGGGTGATAAGGTATTGAGAGAAGTTGCAAGTGTAATAGCAAAAACTGTAAGAAAGATAGACATGCCTGCACGATATGGCGGAGAAGAGTTTGCTGTTATCTTGCCTGAAACAAAGGGTGAAGATGCAACTATCATTGCACACAGATTACGACGTAAAGTTGAAGCTATTAATTTGACATTGAATGACGGCACAGTTGTAAAAGTAACTGTTAGTGTCGGTATTGCAGCATTCCCGGATGCAGCGGAAGATGAATTAACGTTGATGGATTTTGCTGATAAAGCTTTGTATGAGTCAAAACATCATGGTAAAAACTGTGTTCATCTTTACAATGAAGGTAAATTTGTATTTGTAGAAAATAGAGAATAAAAAAAAGGGATTTGATAATCAAATCCCCTCGGAAACTTTTGAAATCTTGTTACATCTTTCTCTAGTTTCACTCGTGTGTAGGTTAGTGTGTGGTAGGTTTTAGTGTGTTAATAAATTATGATTAAGTTTGTTTAGCTCGTTTCTCCTTACTCTTATATAAAAACTTTTATATAAAAAATATTGCCTTTTTAAGGCAATATTACTTAATATTTGTTTACAATATATTTAATACTGGTTGGCTAATAGTTCTAAAATCTTATAGCAACGGTCTTTTTGCCAATTGAATGCTTCGTCTTCACCCAGTTCAAGTGTAATTGTCGGAATATTTTTTTCAAGACCGCAATATGTACCGAAACTTCCTGGGGTCGGATAGCCTATATCGTGTTGTACAGGGTAATCTATTATTTTAGCAATTTGTTTGCTTATATTTTCTGCAGGTCCATCATAATTAACAATTTTGAAAGGTGCATGTATTGTTAAAATAATATCAGGTTTAATTTCTGTAATTATTTCGACTAAAAATTGGGTTTCTATTTCGCTAGAAGGAGAATTGCCTCCGAAAAATTCATTTTTTTCTGTAAGTTCCCAGTTTTCTGTCGGAAAATTTCTGTTTAAGTCTACATTGTTGCTGTTTGTTCTTAATTTTTGTTCATAGCCATCCGGATTTACGCAGGGGATTATATATAAATTATTTTTGCAGGTTATGTTTTCTTTTATATACAGCGAAAGGATATCAGTACCTTGCGGCTCATCTCCGTGTGTGCCTGCTATAATAAGTACTTTTTTCCCTGTTGTGTGTGGGCTTTGATACAAATTAACAGAATTTTTATTTTGTGTGGTAGTTGTTTTTATACATTTGAACATAAAAAAATTATATAAAAAATTGAGATATAGTCAAAGAATAAATCTTGCTAACTGGAAAAAAAAATGATAATATTATTCTGCACCTCTGTTATACGTTGTAAAGGAGAAGGGGTAATATGAGTATAGGAAAACCCGTTAGTGCAAAAGACAGAATAATTTTAGCACTAGACGTAAACACTATAGAAGAAGCCGAAAAATTAGTTATAGAATTGAAAGACTATGTTGGTTATTTCAAGGTTGGCTTGCAGTTGATTTCGGCAACAGGCTATGAAGCTATAAATATGATTAAATCACATGGTTGTAAAGTCTTTATGGATACAAAACCCATTGATATTCCAAATACTGTTGCTAAAACATGTGTAAATTATATGAAGCATGGGGCTGATTTTTTTGATATTCATCTGATTGGCGGCTCAAAAATGGTTAATACTACTGTTAAGTTGTTAAAAGAAACCGCAAAAAAAATGGAGTTGCCTCGTCCGACTGTAGTTGGAGTTACATTGTTATCCAGCTTTGGTCAAAAAACGTTAACAGAAGAGTTGTGTGTAAATGTTAATCTTATTGATTACGTTACTCAATTGACAAAATTAGCTTTGGATTGTGAGTTGGATGGCGTTTTGGCATCCGCAAGCGAAGCCAAGGTTATTCGTCAAAAATATGGAAATGATTTTATAATAATTTGTCAGGCTGTTCGTCCGACTTGGTCAGTTGTAAATGATCAAATTCGTGTAGTGACACCTACAGATGCAATTAAATCGGGTGTTGATTATATGATAGTTGGGCGACCTATTACCGGAGCAAAAGACCCTAAAGCAGCAGCAATGCTAATTATTGATGAAATAGATGAAGCACTTTTACAATTAGAAGGTTAGGTATAATTTATGAAAATAGGTGTAGTAAAAGAAATTAAAGATAATGAAAACAGAGTTTCTGTTGTGCCGGATGGTGTAGCATTACTTGTTAAAAATGGACATACAGTTTATGTTCAAAAAAATGCAGGGGAAGGAAGCGGTTTTTCCACTGCTGAATATAAGAAAGCCGGTGCTATAATCATTGATACTATGGATGCCGTTTATCAAGAGGCTGATTTGATTGTTAAGGTTAAAGAACCGCAGCCGATTGAATATGACATGTTGAAAAAGGGACAAAACCTTTTTACATACTTGCACTTAGCAGTAGAACCTGAGTTAGCTGAAATTTTGACAAAGAAAAAAATTAATTCTATTGCTTATGAGTCGGTACAAAAAGAAACAGGTGAACTTCCGTTATTAACTCCTATGAGCGAAATTGCAGGAAAAATGTCTGTGCAGATAGGTGCTCATTTCTTAGAAAGTCATAATGGCGGAGCGGGTGTTCTTTTAGGTGGTGTTCCGGGGGTTAGATCAGGAAACGTTTTGATTGTAGGTGCCGGAACTGTTGGTATTAACGCATTAAGAACTGCTATCGGAACAGGGGCTCACGTTTCTATTGCAGATGTTGACATAAATAAACTCAGAAAAATTGATGATTTATTTGGAAGCAGAGTGCAAACTGTGGTGTCAAACCCAGCTAACTTGGAAACAGAGTGCAAGAAAGCTGATTTAGTTGTTGGTGCAGTACTTATTCCAAACAGTAAAGCTCCGAGAATTATAACTGAGGATATGGTTAAGTCCATGAAAAAAGGTTCAGTTATTGTGGATGTTGCTATTGACCAAGGTGGTATTGTGGAAACTATTAACAATGTAACTACTCATGCAAATCCAGTTGTTGAAAAGCATGGGGTAATACATTATTCTGTTGCAAATATACCTGGAGCCGTAGCTCATACGTCAACTTTGGCACTTACAAATGCAACTCTTCCATATTTGCTCAGTATTGCTAATAATGGCTTTATTGGTGCGATTAAGAAAGACTCAGCTTTGGAAAGAGGCGTGAATACTTTTAATGGCGAAATTGTTAAAGCAGAAGTTGCATCAGCTTTAAATATGAAGCATGTTGAACTAGCTATGATGGTCGGTTTTTAAGAAAAATAGCCAACATACGGTAAATTTCGGTAGTAGCCTTTATAATCAAGACCGTAACCGACCAAAAACTTATCGTCAACTATGTATGAGTAAAAGTCAGGTTGAAATTCCACTTTTCTGGAACATTCTTTGTTGAGAAATGCTGCGAACTTAAGTCTTTTCGGCCGTTGTTCTGCTTTAAGAATGTTTGTTAAGAATTGAGCCGTATAACCTGTATCGACAATGTCTTCAACTATCAAAATATTTTTATCTTCCAATATTGGCAGGTTCATGTCTATTGATTTCACCCGACCTGAAGATTTATCGTCATCGCCGTAGCTTGAAAGTCTTATAAATTCCAACTGGGTCGGCATTTTCAACAGTTTGACCAAATCAACAAAAAACATAACAGAACCTTTTAAAACGCAAATCAGATGTAGGGTTTCGTCTAAAGGAAATGCATTGTTTATTTCCTCTGCAATCTTTTTAACTCCTTGAGAAACTTGTTGTTCATCAATAAGTACTGTTAAATCTTTAAGTTGTTTGTCAATAGCTACCATTTTAAACCTCTTCTATTCTTATGATGTGAGTTGGATTGGATGTTACTCTTAATTTTTCATTTAATCCAACGTTACATGCCCAAAGGACTTCATCCTGATTACATAATAACACAATCTTGTCTTTTTTATGTTGTGGAATACTTTTATTGATAAAAAAGTCTTTTAGTTTTATAGAGTTCTTCATCCCAAATGGTTGAATCCTGTCACCGTCTTTTCTGTACCTAATTTCCAAATTTGTTTGATTTGATAAATCTACATATGCATAATTTTCGTTTTCAAGCGGAAAATCTTTTGGTCGAATGTCACATGGTTCAGCACTAAATTCAAAATTATCGATTTTATATTTTTTACTTAAATCTGTAATTTTTATGTAAGTGTTGTTCTTTATCTCATTTTTTATAGGATACATCTCAGCTGCGGAACAAAAGAGCCATAAGTCGGAAGTCAACGAAAGAGTTTTTCCTGCTTTATGGGTTGCTGCTGTTTTTATGAAAGTTAGTATCTCTTGAATTTTATTTTTGTCATAATCAAGTTTTTTTTCAGTCACAAAATCTAAAATTAATCTTTGCTGAACTTCTTTTGATTGCTCCAAAAATTTGGGTGTTAGATATTTATTTTCAATTGATATTGTTTGTTTTATTTGCTGCAAATATTCATTAATTATAGCATTGTCCGAAACCGCATTTTCTATAAGTGTGTTAATTGCCGACTCTGCATTATCGTTAATTTTTTTAAGTTGTGGAATTATTTGATGTCTTATAAAATTTCTTTTATATTTAATATCAAAATTACTTTCATCATTGTTTGGCGATAGGTCATTACTTTGGCAATAATTTTCTATGTCTTGTCTTGACATAGATAGTAATGGACGAAAAATTTGCAAACCATTTAATTCACGTTGAGGTTCAATCCCGCATAAACCGTAGATACCGGTGCCTTTAGCTACTCTATATATCAAGGTTTCAACATTATCAGACTTAGTATGTGCTGTTAGTATAATATTTGTATTAAAGTGTTTTGCTGCCCGTTCAAAAAATTTATATCTAGCTTCTCGTGCAGCGGTTTCAGTCTGAGGAATGTCATTCCCTAATTTTTCCGTATAGAACTCTATATTGTGTTTTTTGCAAAATTCTGAACAATTAATTTCATCATTATCTGCAGAATCGGCACGCCAACCGTGGTTTAAGTGTGCAGCACAAAGTGTATAGTTTGTTTCTTTTTTTAAAACAGACAACATGTGCAGCAAAGCACAAGAATCAAATCCTCCTGAAAATCCGACCAATAGAGTCACATTTTGAGAATATAAAGCATTATTTTTTAAAAATATTTTAAGTGCGTTAATCATACTAGTTTTTCACATTATCAACAAGCCGTTTTGCTATTTCTACTGCAAGTTTTATGTCCCCGCAAGTTATAGCATCTTTTACAATAGCTCTGGCATATGAGCCAATAGTTATTCCGTTGTAGCTGATTTCAAATTTGTCTGCTAATTCTCTTGTGAATGAGTTAGTTCCACCTGAAATAAATATTGGCATGTTCAAATCTTTATAAATTTGAGCATGAGCAATTGCCTGTAAGGTGCAAGGCAAACTTTCCATTCCACTCATTGGGACTCCATCTGCCTGTATAATTGTAGGCTCAGAATTTAGCTTTGTCATTTCTCTGACAAGTTTAATCAGTTTTTCTGTTCCGTACTTACTCCTATCTATACATATGGATTTTTGACAGTCAAAATTATCTAAAATAGTTTCCCATTTTTTGAAAATATCTTTTTTGTTTAATGATGATATGTGAAGCTCAACAATATCGAGTTTTTCACCTTTGAAATCTTTTGCCGTATCCTTGATATTAACTTCGTAATCATGAAAATCTATACAGCTTTTTTCACATCTACGGCAGCCTATGCATTTTTCAGTAAGAACTTTTGGATATCCATTCTCGCCCATAACAATAGCATTTTGTGGACATTTTGAAACACACTTATAGCATCGTTTACATTTTTTTGTGTTAATTTGTGCTTTTTTTATGTGAGAATCACCTTTTACCCCAAAACTAACACAATATTTAAAATCATACGGGTTTAGACCCGCTTTTTTAACACCAAGTTGTGCAGCTTTTAATGATTTTATATTTGGACTCAAATCAAATATATCAGCACCTGCTTGAGCATATACATTACATAATTGCTCAATATTATCTAACGAGCAATTTCCAAGTCCAAGAACTAATTTAAAATATTTTTCAGTATCAAAAGATAAATTACTCATACTGGAATTATATACTAAAAAAGCCTCTTTACAAAGAGGCTTTCAAATTTATTATAGATTGATTGTTATTCCCCTGCGTTATTAGCAGCCGGAGTACAAACACCTGTTTCAGCATTCCATTGTCCGTTAATAGATTGACAATATGCTTGAGCAGCATTTTGCGATGTTGCTTCAATATTTTCACCTGCAGTTGTTGCTGCATTATTTACTCTTTGACCTAGTATTTGTAACGCCGCAATAGCCACAACTGCTACAAGTGCTAAAATTAATCCGTATTCAATTAAACTTTGTGCTGCTTTTTTATTAAATCTCATACTATAAACCTCATGCTTCTACTCTTATATTATACACATTATTTTTTATATTGCAAAATTATAGAATACGCTTAACATTTTGTAAGAAGATTATATCCAATATTTGCATCTTTCAAACGAGTTAAAGCTTCATTTATTTTTTCATCAGGTTGGACCAAAGAAAGTCTGAAATACCCGTCAGAACATGAGCCAAATGCAATTCCAGGGGTTAAGACAACTCCGGTAGAATCTAAAACATATTTGCAAAATTCTTTCGAAGTATAACCTTCAGGTACTTTTAACCAAAGATACATTGTCGCTGATGTTTTTTGAATTTCCCATCCTAATTCTTTTAATAAATCTACAACCATTTCTCTTCTTCGAGCATAGTTACTTACAATTTCTTCAACGTTTTTATAGTCCATGTTAAGAGCTTTTATTGCCGCATCTTGTACAATAGTTGCAGTTCCGTAGTCCATATTTGTTTTCATTGCATAAATTGTATCAATAAACTCTTTTTTCCCGACAACAAAACCAACTCTCCAGCCTGCCATGTTAAATGTTTTTGAAAAACTGTGAAATTCAACCGCAATATCTTCTGCCCCTTCTACTTCGAATATACTATGCGGACGATAGCCGTCATAACAAATTTCTCCATATGCAAGGTCTGAAACCAAAAGTATGCTGTATTTTCTGCAAAAAGCTACAATTTCTTTTAAAAATGACAGTGGTGCAACAGCTGCAGTCGGATTATTAGGATAATTTATAAAAAACAGTTTTGCACGTTGTGCCACATCTTCAGGAATTGCTTTTAAATCAGGAAGAAAATTGTTTTCTGCAATTAGTGGTGTATGGTAAACTTCGCCGCTCGCAATCCAAGTACCTCTTGATAGTACAGGATAATATGGGTCGGGAACTATATTTATATCACCGGGGTTTGTAAATGCTAAAGCAATGTTAGCCAATCCTTCTTTTGCTCCATTCAAAGTTTGGATGCCAAATTCAGGACAAATATCAACATTGTAGCGACTTTTCATCCATTTTGATATAGATTCTCTAAATTCTTGCTTTCCTCTAAAGCTTGGATAACCATGACTTATTGGGTTTTGGATTGATTCAAGTGCAGCCTCTACAACTTCATTGGGTGTCGGACCATCTGGATTTCCTATCCCTAAATCTATCAACTCCATTCCCTTTGCTCTAGCTTCTGCTTTCCATTCATCTAATTCTGCGAAAATATATTTTGGTAAGTTTAAAATCTTATCTGATGGTTTAATGTCTATTTTGTTTGTCATTTTTTTATCCTTTTATATTTTATTTTGTACTATCTGAAGCATGTTATTAACACATTTTTGGGAATTAAAATCACTCTCAATTCTGGCTCGTGCGTTTTTGATTACCTCGTTGTAATCCACTTCGTTGTACAAATAATGTAAAATTTTTTCTTTTATATCTGTCAAATCTTTATAAAAAACTAAGTCTTTTTCTCCAAATAATTCTGCTGCCTCGCTTCTATACTCAGAAAGTAATAATTTTGCACAAGCCATTGTTTGGAATGTTCGATAGTTAAATGAACTTTTACCTTGTGAGTGCATATTAATTACTATTTTTGAGCTATTTATAGCTTGTGCCATGTCTGATTCATTGTCTATAAATCCCTTATAGCAATTCTGTATTACTTTTTTATCTTCTTCATTTACTCTGTTTAAAGCATCGATATAGTGCTTTTCGATTGCAAACCAAGCAAAATTGTATTCTTTAGCTAACTCAACTATAAAATTAAGTCTGTAATCTGTATCCAGTCGACCTGCAAACATCACATCATATTTGATTTTTGTTGGTATTGGTTTGTAAATATCCGTGTTCACAAAATGCGGTTGATAAAATATATTCTTAACGTTTTTCTTTTCTTCCAAAAACAATTCTTTATCCCAATAAAAAGTGAAATTGGATTCATCATTTAGGTACTTACGCAGTTCTTTGAAGCCTACTCCGGCTGTTGGTTTATCAATTTCATCACTAAAGTAATTTATAGTTTTTATTTGTAAGTTTAATTCGGTTTTAATTTTTATCGCAGAAAAATCATAACCTACAATATAATCAAACCTTGAACTTTTTAAGAGAGTTTTAAGCTCGCTTAGTGGCTGCTTAAGTTCATCAAATTTAGTTACTTTGCAATTGTTTTGTACGAATCCGTCTGAAATACTTGATGTAGTTAATCTGCCGCCTATACTATGCGGTAGAATAACTAAAATATTAAGTTTTTTATTTTGTGTATTTTTATTCATTGTCCTTAAACTAAAAAAAAACCGCTTCT
Source organism: bacterium (assembly GCA_017409065.1). Lineage (GTDB taxonomy): Bacteria > Cyanobacteriota > Vampirovibrionia > Gastranaerophilales > Gastranaerophilaceae > RGIG2134. The sequence goes on along the minus strand of JAFQTK010000153.1, from coordinate 40,276 downwards.
GATGAAGCGGTTAATAAGTGTTCTTTTCCCTCTAAAAATTATTCAGCAGGAACAGCTTCCGCTTCAGCATTTGCTGCTTCCGCGGCTGCGGCTGCTGCAGCTTCTTCAGCTGCTTTCGCTGCTTCTCTTTCAGCTTCTAATTTAGCAAGTGCTTTTTTAGAAAGCTTTTTCTCAGTCTTTTGTTCGTAAACAAGTTTACCTTCATCGTTAGATTTTTCAATTAAGTACGCAACAGTTTCAGTAGGTTGTGCACCTTTTTTAATCCAATCCAACGCAGCTGCTTTTTTAAGGTTTAATTCTTTAGTTTTTGGATTGTAGTTTCCAAGCTCTTCAATTGGAGCACCTTCGCGTCTGCTAGTAGAATTGATTACGATAATTCTATAAAACGGGTTTTTCTTTGAACCCAATCTTTTTAATCTGATTTTTACCATTTTTGTTTTTCTCCTTAAGGTTTTAACTTTTAAAACCAGCCGCAAACTTTCATTTGCCCTAAGAACTGACCGCCTGTCCAAACAACCTACGCTGCAATCCCCTGAGGATGGGCTAAATTCAAGCTTGATATTATATAAACACAAGCATAATTAATAATCAAGCGGTTTTTTAGAGTTTCTTTTAAAAAACTTAAAATTTTTATGAAAATTTTTTGTCAATTAAAAATACAAAATTTTGTTACTTAATTTCATTAAATTTACTTCATTAAGTTTGTAAATTCTATTGGTAAGCTAGAGCGAATGGGGGCATGGTTAATTGTAAAAATTTTTTTATAAAAATTATCTTGAACATGATTTATAAAAGAGTATTATAGATAACAAGTCAGGGAGATAAATAAGGGATTAAGAAAGGAGTGATGGCATAGCTGTTAGGGATTAGGGATATAATTGAATCTAGGGAAGAAATAAAAAGTTTTATTTAAGAAAGAAATGAAAAAGAGTGCTAGTCGCACATTATGTATGAAAAAGACTATTAAGTAATAAAATTTATGTTAATAAAATTTTGGAGAAGGTTGTAGGGGAAAATAAAAGAAGGTCCGAATATTGCGGACCTTATTTTATTTTACACTTTGCAACACTAAAAGATACTAATTTTTACCTGAACCTGATAAGAAAATATCTTTCATCAATTGGCAATAAATTGTCATGTTTTCTTTTGCTGTTTCGATATTTTGAACAAGTTCTCTTATGTCTTTTACTGTTTGTTCTTCTCTTTCAAAATCTCTGTACATTTTTTTGTCCTTTCACACATAATCCTTATCTGTTATTTAATACGGATTTTTTCTAAGTCAACTTTAGTTTTTAGCCAATCTATTTTACAAAAAGTTACAAAGACGCCTGATTTGAATTACAGCGATAATTTTGGTATGATATCAGTGACAATTCGTTTAGTTCAGGAATTTTATATGGAAAATAAAGAGGTTATACAATTATTAAAAGATTCATTTGAATTAAAAAGACAGACAAAGTATAAGCATGCGTTGGAACTTTTATATAAGGCTTTGACTATTTGTCCTGAAAATGTTGAAATACTTTCTCAGGTAGCTGAACTTCATGTCTTATTAAATAATCCGACTTCTGCTTGTGCAATATATGAAAGATTGTTAGCTCAAAAGCCTGACGATGCGGATATTCTTGAACGATTGGTTAATTATTATTTAGGTGTGTTTAATTATGACAAGGTTAAGTTGGTAATTGAAAAATTTATATTGGCTTATCCTTCTGAGTCTGCTTATTCTGTCTATTTGAGTGCAATGAATACTATGCGTTGCTATGAACGAGTTGTTGAAATTTACAATGAGAAAAAATTAGATTCTTATCATTCTGAAAAATTAAACAAGCATTATGTTATTGCTCTTGTTAATTTAAAGCTTTATAAAGAGGCACTGGAAACGCTTCAATATTATTCAGATAAATATTCTTTTGATGAAGAAGTTCAATTCTATTATGCTTTAGCACTTTATCAATTGGGTAAAGAAAATGAAGCATATGAATTACTTTATCCGTTTACAAAAAATTCCGAGTCTGCAAGAACTTATAATTTATGTGGAGAAATTGAGCTGGGTAGAAATAAAATAGAGTCTGCCATTAATTTCTTTTCAATTGCAGTGAAATTAAAATCCAATGGATTGTACTTTTACAATTTAGCAACAGCATATTTTTTGAACGGACAGTTGGAAGAGGCAAAAAATGCGTATTTAAAAGCTATTTCTGATTCGCCTGATGTTGATGAATATAGATACGCTTTGGCATATTTGTATTATAAACAAGAAGAATTGACTAAGGCAAAACAAATTTTATCCCAAGTATTACAACGAAATAGTGATTTTGAAGCAGCAAGATTATTGCAGGCTAACATTTTGTATGATGAAGATAAGTATTTCTTCGCAGAAAAAGAATTGAAACAGGGAAATTTTTCAGATTCGAATGAAGAATATCTGGTTTTATTAGCAAAAATATATAGGGCATTGTATAAAAATGAACTCGCTGCTGAAACCTATGAAAAATTGTTAGCAATATCTCCTCAGTCGATGGATTATCGTTTTGAATTGGCTAGAGTTTATTTTGATTTGCAAAAGTATGAGAAAGCTGCAAGGCTTGTTGTTTCTATTATTGCAGAAAAGCCAAAGTACGTTAATTCTTATGTTTTAGCATCTAAAATATATATAAAAATGTTTGATTTTAAAAATGTTTTAAAGACGACCAATGAAGCGTTGGCATTGGATTTGAACAATGAAGATTCTCTATATCTTAAAGCTTTGGCGGAAATAGGGCTTCAGATGTACGATGAGTCTATTAATACGGCACAAAAATTGCTTAATTATAATCCGCACAAATCAGAAGCATACGCTCTATTAGGGGCTTGTTATATGGAAAAAGCTGAATTTGATATTGCTTTAAAATATTATGAAGAAGCAATTTTGGTTGATTCTAAAAATGTTGATTATTTCTTGAATGCCGCAAATCTGCTTAAAAAACTAGGTAGAAACAAAGAAGCTCTGAGATATTTATATGTGGCACGTTCTTTGAAAAGTGACAACAAGGAAATAATTAATCGTTTAATTGATATTTATATAGAAGAAAAAGATTACAAGCAGGCTTTAAAACTGTTACGTCAAAACATTTTGTCGATAAATGAACCTGAACGTAGAAAAAAAGCTGTTTCTCAATTTGATGAAGTTGCTTTATTGTACAAGACCACAGTTAACCCATTAAAATTTCTTATTTGGAAATTGTTTAAAATCTAGGAATTTAGAAGGTTACCAATTATCAGCCCCATGCTTCATCCAAGGCTCAATTTGTGAGCGAAGTTGTTCTATTTTTGTTTTGGCTGTTAAGTCTTTACCAACTATTGTATCTTCACTAAGCGAAGATAAAGCGATTATTTCTTCTTTAATTTGTCTAACCAAATGTTTTTGTTTTTCTCGTTCCCAAAATAGCCAACCTGTAAATCCACACTCTTCTGGATATTCGTCCCATACGCTTATTGGTCCTCTTACTGCGTTAACATCTATGTTATCACTGTTTAAATTTTGCCCATCAATAATTGGCATGCATCTTCCGCAGTGCAGGCACAAGCTTTGAGGTCTTATAATTTCTGATTGTATTTTGTTGTAGTCAAGATTATCCATTAATAGTATTCTAGTGAAATTTTTGCATAGAGTCGAATTTTTACATAATCTTAATAATTTGAGATAATTGTAACTAATTGTAAAGTAATTAAAACCCAATTATATCAACATTTTTAATAAAAACTTTTTTTTAGGGCTAAAGTTTTTACAGTATGGTGTCGATACTAAGACTAAGTAATATTTATATGTCAGGAGAATAACATGGCAGAAATAAACGGATTTGGTATTGATTCTCAAATTAAGGCAAGAGCTAATGAATTGCTAAAAAGTAAAGAAAAACAAAATTTGGCAAAAGATGACTTGGAAATTCTTTGGCAGTATACAAAAGCTGAGGAAAATATTCAGTTGCCTGCCGATTTGACAGATGAACAAGTCTTGGAAATGATGGATACTCTTGATAACGAAAATAATACAGCTAAGATTTCGTATAGACTTTTTATGAATTGGCTTAAAGACAAAATTGGTGGAAGTAGTGCAGAAACTCCCAGTACTCCTCCCAGTGTAGAACCATCAACACCTGAGGTTTCAACTCCGGAAGTTAGTGTGCCTGAAACACCTTCTCAACCTGAAGTTGAAGAGCCTACTGTTGAAACACCTGAAGTTGAAGAGCCTACTGTTGAAACCCCTGAAGTTGAAGAGCCGGAAGTAAGTACTCCTGAACCTCCAACTTCTGTTATAACTCCAAGTCCGGTAGTGCCTAATCAGCCTGCGGCAACTGAGTTGACTTATGTTCGATTAATGCCAAACGGGTCGACTACTATTGAGGTCAATGGACAATCTTACACAATTAAAAATTCTTCATCTACGATAAATAATATTGCGTACAGATTTGATGGTACAAGTGTTGTCGTTGAGGGAAACAATGTTTCTGTTATGTCTAACCAAGATAAAAATACTGCAGATAACATAAAAGTTCTTGGAAACAATAACGTCGTTGATTTAGGTGAAGGCGACGATATTGTTGAAATCGAAGGCGAATGCAACATGATTTACGGCGGTGATGGCAATGATTTTATAAAAATGCGTGGTAATTATAACTCCGCAGATATGAGTCTTGGAAATGATACTGTTTGGATGGCAGGTAATAAAAATATTGCACACGGACAAGGCGGCGAAGATAAATTCTTTGCTATTGGGGCAGGTAATACTTTCTATGGACAAGATGGAACTGATGCATCTTACTATAATGAAACAGAAGGCGTTGGCAATGAATTTGAAATCGGTAAAGGTCATGAGTTCCGTGTAGAAAATAAAATCACGGATGCTAAAGACTTTGAAGATTGGGCAAAACGCAATGAACCTGATGGACCACCGTATACTCAATTGCCGGAAGCTCTTGAAGGTCATGAAGTTCGAGCTTATGACGATAATACATACACAGATAAGTACGAAGAAGAACCTCTGTACTACACTGAGTACAGAGATATTGCGTATCGTGAACTTGATGCGAAAACTTCATATAACAACATCACTGGAGAAGGTAATGTTGCGACATTCAAAGATGACGGCACAGAAAATCAAAATATTACCTTCAACCCTGACGGTTCAGTTGTAGTAAAACAAGGTAATGAAACGATTAACATTAATGCGGCTGAATTGAAATACTATGACAAAGACGGTAATATCGTAGCAAACCCAGGAAATATGCAAGCTATACTGGAAAAACTTGCAACCGGAACGTTATCTGTTGGCAATGCAAACGGAGCTATAAATCCTGCTAAACCGGAATTTGATAGACCCGTTATTGACCTACCGGTAATAGAAAACCCGTGTTTTGTAAAAGTTGATGATGAAACAGGCATTATTTCCGCTCAGTATTCTACTTATTTAACGCATACTCAATGTGGCGGAACGATGTTGAGATACACAATTCATCCTGATGGTACCCTTGTTGCCGTTGGAAATATGACAGGAGGTCCAATGGACGGTGTTTCGTATACTGGAACAGTGGATGATGCCGATTTTTATAATGTTGAAACAGGTGAATCAATAGAGAAACCAGAGTCATTAGTTGAGCTTGCTAATATGTTGGCTAGTGGTGAAATCCTAATAAGAAATATGCAGCGAGAATCGATTATAGAAGCTGAAAAATCAGAATACACTGAAACAATTGATGGCAATGTAACCCAAAGAACATATTCTGATGATAACGGAAATAAAACAGCCACAACATCTTATGATTCATCTTTGAATACAGGAAAATTGCAAATAGGTGTTGAAAATATCGTAATTGCCGCTGACGGAACAATCAAACATCATACTGGCATGATTGGGGGCGGGCCAAATGTCCATACCTTAGAACCTGATAATGTTGAATTTTTCAATGTAGAAACAGGTGAAGCTGTGAATAGACCTTCCTCTACTCAGGAGTTGCTGCACTTGCTTGCAACAGGTGAAATTGATTTTAAATCTAAGTCTGTTTTACCTGAAGCTACAGAAGGTCACATTATTTCAAAACTTAATGATGAATATTATTCAGATAGCTATACTGCTAACGGTGTAACCTACACTGATGTAAAAGATTTACAATATCGAAATTCATATGCACAAATAATAGAAAATCCGACAAGCGGAGAAACATCAATGGTTAAATACAACTATGCTGTCACCGCTGAAGGAAATACAATGTATACAATAGATAAGGACGGAAATCTTAATATCAAAAACCTAGCTTTTGATAATACGTACTTCACATCAGAAGTCCGTTATGCAGACAAAGCGGGAACAATTGTTTCAAATTTAAGCACACAAGAAATCTTACTTGGATTGGCAACTGGACAATTAGTTGTAGTCCTAAATGATGGAACTTCATAGTGTAAACAATTGTAAAGTGGCTGAAACTCAATAATAAATATACTTCCGAAAAAAAGTTATTTTTGAGCCTAAAGTTTCAGGCACAAAATGTCGATATAAGTAGCATAGTATCATGTCTTAAATATAAGGAGAAAAAAATGAACGTAAACGGAATTGATCCAAACTTGCAAGCACAAGCAACGAAGTACTTGCAAAGCAAAGACAAAGTGGATCACAGCAAGGAAGAATTGGAAGTGCTTTGGGAATATACAAAGCTTACCAATGAGATTACGCTGCCGGCAGATATTTCTGACGAAGATGTGTTGGCACTGTTTGATACTTTAGATAACGCAGGGAATACTGCAAAAGTGTCAACCAGATTATTGTTAAATGCAATTAAGGATGGAGCTGTTCCTAAAGTTGAGTCAGGAACCGTTGACACTCCAACTGTCAATCCACCAACAGTTGACACCCCAACGGTCGACACTCCAAGTGTAAATACTCCGTCGACTGATACTCCGGCTGTTGATGAAGATGACGACCCTGCATCCTCATTGTTCCCAATTCCGGACGATACAACTTCGGATAATGTGACTGATGATAATGTCGTCGATAATGTAACGCCAACTCCGCCTACGGATAATACGCAGGATGACACAACAGTAGACAACAACACAAAAGATGATGTCACAACCACTCCGGAAACAGGAGCAACAGGCGGTGCTGCGAATAATCCGGATGCATCAATGGAATTGAAATATGTAAGGATTCTTCAAAACAGTTCAAAAACATTGGAAGTAAACGGACAATCAATCACGATTACTAACAACTCTATGGCACCTAACAACGTAGCATATTATTTCGACGGAACTAACCTTGTTATTGAGGCTAATGATGTTATTGTTACATCTAACAAAGGCAATGCCACAGATAACATAAAAGTTCTTGGAAATAATAACAGTATTGATATGGGTGAAGGCGATGACGGCATTGAGATTGAAGGTGAAGGCAACATGATTTATGGTGGTGCAGGAAACGACTTTATCAAAATGCGTGGTAATTACAACACCGCAGATATGAGTTTTGATGATGATACTGTTTGGATGGCAGGTAACTACAACATTGCTCACGGTCAAGGCGGTGGCGATAACTTCTTCGCTATTGGTGCAAAAAATACTTTCTATGGACAAGACGGAACTGATGCATCTTACTACAACGAAACAGAAGGTGTCGGCAATGATTTTGAAATCGGAAAAGGTCACGAGTTCCGTGTAGAAAATAAAATCACGGATGCTAAAGACTTTGAAGATTGGGCAAAACGTGATGATTCCGATGGACCTCCATATACAAACTTGCCGGAAGCTCTTGATGGACACGAAGTCCGAGCTTATGACGACAATACATACACAGATAAGTATGAAGAAGAACCTATGTACTACACTGAGTACAGAGATATTGCGTACCGTGAACTTGATGCAAAAACTTCATATAACAACATCACCGGTGAAGGTAGCGTTCTTAAATACAATGATGATGGCTCCGAAAGCCAAAACATCACATTCAACGCTGACGGCTCAGCTGTTGTTAAGCAAGGTGATGAAACCATCAATATTGCAGCAGGTGATTTAGTTTACTATGATGCACAAGGTAATACTGTAGCTAACCCAGGTAATATGCAAACTATCCTTGAAAAATTAGCAACAGATCAGTTGACTATCGGTAATGCCGGCGGCTCAATTCCAACTCCGGATGTACCGGTAACACCAGACACCCCAGTCGTACCGGATACGCCAGCTGTACCAGATACACCTGTCACACCTGACGTTCCTGATACTCCAGTCACTCCGGATGTGCCTGTAACTCCGAGCGTTACACTTCCAACTAAGGATGAGCTGGCTACACTGTCAGATGGTTTTGTAGCCGATTTGAAAGAGGCTCGTGATGCAGCTCGTACTGAGTATTTTGAAAAAATGACAAACGTTACTGATGACGGTTCTGTTAACTTCGATGATGATGCAGAAGCAGTCGCAACTTACAACAAAAAAATAAGTACATTAAATGCTAAACAAGCTGTTGTTGTTAAGTCAGGTTTGCCGTTGATTCAATCTGCAACAGACTTATATGCGACTGACAATGCTAAGTTCTCAGCTCTGCCTGATGCAATTGCCAAAGCATTAGAAGCAAATAAACTATACTTTGACAATACAGACCCTGAAAAAGAAGACGAGTTGAAGGCTGAAGCTGAACAAGCAAATGCTGAGCTTCAAGAACTTATGTCATAATATTTTACGTTCATGCTAATAAACTCAAAAAGCGGGATTAAACATCCCGCTTTTTGCTTTGAATATGTTTTATATGACTAATAATCCATCTTGCCTGTTTCTATAACTCGGCCGGTTAATTCGTCATCACAAGCTTGCCCTGTAATTCCTTTGCTTGCATGTGGACAGTTTCTCCAGTACCAATAGGGCTGGTTATGATAGGTCGCATATTGTTTTGAACCACTGGGTAAAATCATTCCCTGTTTGATACCATTTTTATTTTCTGTTGCAAAAGCGAATACAAATACATCTCGTCCTCTAACAGAATTTCCTTTTGGACCATTTACATCTACAAATAGACCATCGCTCCAGTATGGGGCAAAAATCATTCCGTCTTCTGTAATATAGCATTCAGCATCGTATCCTTCTGTATGACACAGTCCATAATAAAAATCTTTTTCTGTATATCTTTTGGCTTTTAGTGCGGTAGCTAAGGATTGCATTAATTTATTGTTAAATTTCCCATCTTGTATTTCCGTAAAAGTACCTGCACACTCATAATCACCAGAAGGGCAATTTTCGTTAATCGGTATCATTTGCATAGCATGTTGAAGCTGGTTGTAAGCTTTTTTAAGCCCTGTTACATATGTTTGTTTTTGAGCTCCCGACATTAAAGTTGGAACGGTTATTGCTGCGACAACACCGATGATAGATAAAGTAATCAAAGTTTCAGCTAAAGTAAAAGCTTTTTGTTTTAAGCTTTTCTTCGGCAACAATTCTCTTTCTATCGGAACAGAAAATGCCGTTTTTGTATCAGAAACTATGTATGAATCAAACCTCATAAATTCTATCCTCTTAATAATCCTATATTAACTATATACCCAAATTTGAGAAAAAATAACCTATTGATGGAAGAAACAAAATAAAAGTTTACAATTTTATTGTCGTATTGAGTGGTAGTGAACAATTTCGTAAAATATACAAGAATGACGGAAAATTCGTCATTCTGAGCGAGTGCAACAAGACGAAGAATCTCATGGAATATAGACTACCTTCGGAGAGATCCTTCGGCTTTGCCTCAGGATGACGGCGGCACCGCCGCTTTTCAACCTTATCGTCATTCTGAGCGAGTGCAACGAGGCGAAGAATCTCATGGAATAAAAGCTTCCGGCGTCGAGATTCTTCGGTCACTGCGTTCCCTCAGAATGACGACTCTTTTTAGGATTCGCCGTAGTGGCAGCTTTTCAACCTCATCGTCATTCTGAGCGAGTGCAACGAGACGAAGAATCTCATGTAGTGTAGACTCCGTGTGGCGGGATTCTTGGCTGTTAGAGTGCAAATTGTAAAGAAATGTAAAAATATATACTCAGTTACGCAATTTTATATATAAAATATACTTTATATATATGTAAGTCAAATGCAACTAATCAACTAGAACATAAAAATTTCACACTAACTAACTTCCTAACCTTCCCTTCCTATAAAAAGCATTGCTCCTAATAAAGGAGCTTTTTTTTGCTTTATTTAGTTTTTTTCGGTTGAAACCATTCGTTCAATAGGAAGTAGTGCTTTTTTTGCTATTTCTCTATCTACAAATATTTCGTGTTCTTCGTTTTCCAATGCTCTTAAAACATCTTCCAAACAATTGCGTTTCATATTTGGGCAGTATGCTTTTGGAGATACGAGAATAAATTCTTTTTGCGGGTAATCTCTTTGTAATCTGTCGACCACACCTTTTTCCGTAACAATAATGTATGAATTGTAATTATTGTCTTTTATGTACTTCATAATTTGTGTAGTAGAACCGATAAAATCGCCTAAAGCCAAAACTTCAGCCGTACATTCAGGGTGAATCAGTACTTTTGCATTTGGGTATTTTTGCTTTAAGTCTTTTATTTCTTGGGTAGTAATAGATTTGTGAATAGGACAACATCCGTTGTATGTAACGATTTCCACTTCAGGTAAGTTTTTAGCTACCCAATTGCCAAGATTTTCATCAGGAAGAAATAAAACTTTTTTTGCATTTAGACTCTTAACAACGTTTATTGCATTAGAACTTGTGCAGCAGATATCTACTTCACTTTTTACTTCTGCAGTTGAGTTGACATAACAAACAGCAGGAACATTTGGATATTTGGCTTTAAATTCTCTTAGTTGTTCAAGATTAACCATATCTGCCATATCGCAACCTGCATTAAGGCTAGGTATAAGAACTTTTTTGTCAGGACTAAGAATTTTTGCTGTTTCTGCCATAAATGTAACGCCTAAAAATACTATGATTTTAGCGTCAGTTTTTGCTGCAAGTTGACTTAGACCTAATGAATCCCCTACAAAATCTGCTACTTCATCAACTTCCACATTTTGGTAGCAGTGAGCTAATATTATTGCATTTTTTTCTTTTTTTAATTTGTTAATTTTGTCTATTAATGTTCTTTTATCTGTTTGTTGCATATTTCATGCCTTATTTCAATTTATAGTAAGTATAGTTTACTATAAATAATGTTAAATGACATGTAAGTTTTTATACAAAACTTAATTAATTTGTCTAAAATTACAAAATAATTTACTATATTACTGTACATGATAAAGATTTGGGCATGAGTATCGATAATAAAATAGTAATCGTTGACGATGATAATATAGTTACACAAGCATTGAAAATGTTGTTAAAACTTGAAGGCTTTTCAAATGTAAGCTTTTTCAATAGTCCGTTTGAGGCTTTGGAGTTTATAAAAGATGAGGAAAATAAGCCTGCTTTATTGATTTCTGATTTTTTGATGCCAAAGATGAACGGTATTGAGTTTTTGGCAGCAGCAAAAGAAATTTATGAAGATTTAACAATGATTTTGTTAACCGGATATGCGGACAAAGAAAATGCTATCAAGGCTATTAATGACGTCGGAATATATCGTTATTTAGAAAAACCTTGGGATAACGATGATTTAATTATAAATATAAAAAATGGTTTAGAACGCTCTGATTTAATTACAAACTTAAAAGATAAGGTTGTTCAGTTAGAAGTTGCAAAGAAGGAATTGGAGCGTTACTCTCATTCATTAGAAGAAATGGTTGCTCAAAGGACTCAGGATTTAGTAGAGCTTAACAATAAACTTTTTGCGGTAATAAACTATTGTGCTGATGGCATAGTTGTTTTTTCACCTGAAGGAATTATCGAATCGCTTAACCCTGCGGGTGAAGATTTGGTTGGTGTTGCACAATCAATGTTATCAGGTGATAGCATTTTTAACGTATTTATTCCTGAAAAGGGGAAAATTGATAAATCATTTTTATCCGGAGATAAAGAAGCTTTTTTGCGTGACTTTTATGTAGAAAATAGAGTAAATGGCAAAAAGATTCCGGTAGAAATTAGTATATCTCCTATTTATGATGAAAGTGAAAATGTTTTAAGGTTTGTTGCTGTTATAAGAGATGAAAGTATCCAAAAAGATATGGATAGATTGAGAGATGATTTTATTGCAACATTGACTCATGATTTGAGAACTCCGCTTTTGGCAACGATTCAGACTTTGAGCTTTTTTATAGATGGTGCATTGGGTGAATTGGATGAACGTCAAAAATTCTTTTTAGCTACCATGAAAAAAAGTAATGAAGATATTTTGGGTTTGGTTAATGCGTTGCTTGAAGTTTATAAGTATGAGTCAGGAACGCTTAATCTATGCAAAACAAAGTTTTTGTTAAATGACTTTTTGCAACAATGTAAATCAGAAATTGATAATCTTGCAACTAAAAAAGAAGTTAATTTGGTTATGGATTTGGCTGCTACTGATAAATTGGCTATTTTTGCAGATAAAAATGAAATTAAAAGAGTTGTCTTTAATCTGTTGGGAAATGCAATTAATCATAATGTTCAGGGAACGACTGTGCAGGTTAGTGCTTCTATTCAAAAAAATGATATTGTTGTGAGTGTGAAAGATGACGGTGCAGGTATTCCCAAATCAGATATTCCAAAAATGTTTAAACGCTTTTCTCAGGGAACTAGTGAAAAACGTTCGGTTGGGACAGGTTTGGGGTTATACTTATCAAGGCAAATTGTTGAGGCACATGGCGGTAAAATTTGGTTAGAAACCGATAAAGGTAAAGGAACTGAGTTTTTATTTTTATTGCCTGATGCAATTTGTGAGAAAGAAAATGTTGCCCAAGGTGTAGGAGATAAGTTATAATTAACTTAAAGGGTGAATAATGAGCGATATTAAAGTTTTACTAATAGAAGATCATACTATGACGAGAATGGGGCTGTCCTTAGTTTTGGCTCAAGCTGAGGGTATTACTCTTATTGGTGAAGCTGAAGATGGAAAAAAAGGTGTTGAGTTAGCTAAGGAATTATTACCTGATGTTATTTTGATGGATATTGGATTGCCTATTATAGATGGTATTGAAGCAACAAAGATTATAAAAGATTCAGGTTTAAATTCTAAGATTTTAATGTTCACGTCAAGAGATAGCGAGGATGATGTGTTTGCTTCATTGTCATCGGGTGCTGACGGATACGTTATGAAAGGAATTAACCCAGAACAATTGCAAAGTGCGATTAAAGCAGTAAACGAAGGTACTGCTTGGCTTGACCCGGCTGTTGCAAAATTGGTTCTTTCTAATATTCAAAAACAGGCTAAACCGACCGTTAAGGGCGATGTTGATATGGCAAAGGCTAATGCTTATGGACTTACGGATAGAGAGTTGGATGTATTGAGCTTAATAGTTGACGGCCTAACAAATATTCAAATTGCAGAAAAGTTAGTTATCGCAAAAGCAACTGCAAAGGCTCATGTGCATAGTATTTTGCAAAAACTTTATGCAGAGAACAGAACTCAAGCAACGATTACGGCATTAAAAGAAGGATTGGTGTAAATGCCGTTGAGATTTTTGGCTTTTCTTTCCATTCTTTGTGGAATTGTTTTGACTTGTGGGTTTGCGGTTCCTGGACAAGAAGATATTTCTGAAACTATTGAGAATAGTGTCGAAAATTTTGAAGATAAAATAGAAACGACTCCTGCAAAACAGTATTGGGATGCGAGATTTCAGCTTCAGAAAATATTTGAAAGTGAAGTTGATGAGATGATTCGCATTCAAGATGATTTTGAACGAACAATGGTGTTGGGGGCTCAAAATTTAAGCACTAAAAAGAAACTTACAAAGGAAGAACGTAAGCGTCTTTTAGATTCATATAGGGAAATGCCTAAGACCGTTGAAGAATATAAACAAATGTCCAAGGATATAAAGCGTGCGGATAGAAAAACTGGTACACCAAAATACGATAGAGATGAAAAAATTGTAAAAGTGCCTGACCCCAGATATGTTCTTGTAAAATATAATAACCCTCCCGGAACTCAAAATATTGATTTAAGAAAGTTAAGACAAGAACGACAATTAAATTCCAGAGCTGTTGTTTCTCCGCAGAAAGACAAAATGGCATTCACGTCGGTTTATTATGTTGGGTATAACGATAAAATTTCAAGTGAAGTTTTTTATGTGGATTTAGATACGAGTAAACCACCTAAAAGTAGAATAAAGTCGGCTTCGCTAGCTAACAAAACTCCGGTTAAACTGCTTGATTCAGCTATTAAAGAAGAATATCCGACTCTTTTTAAAACTTTAACTATTTTGGATTGGTCTGAAGATGGTTCTAAATTAGCTATCAAAGAACGAATAGGGTCTTCAACATTTGGTATTTGGCAGACTAATCTTTGGGTTTATGATTTGACGGATAACACAACAAAACAATTAGTTGAAGTTAGAGATTCTGTTAAATATTGGTGGAAAGAAAACAAAAATGTAAATATAGATGATTACAGATGGGATATAATTCCGTTAGGGTGGGATTCTGTTCATGCAGATAGGCTCATTGTTTGTGCTTATGCATATACAACTAAAAAAACTACAATGTTTTTGGGGCTTTTTTCAGTAGACTCAAAAGGTCAAAGTACAGAATTTTTATCGGATAAACCAATGGCTGTCGGAGTAAGTTCTAACGGCTTAGAATTAAAAGCTGTATATGATTAGTCTTCAAAATAATTTCTATCTATTAACTCATCGGGCATGAATTGTTGATATTCGTCAGGATTTTCATGCGTATAAATATAACCGATACCAAATCCGTATTTTGATGCATCTTTGTAATGTGCATCTCTTAGGTGAATCGGTGGCGGAAAATCTAACCCGTTTTGTATGTCATTGATTGCTTTATCAATAGCAACACATGTTTTGTTTGATTTTGGTGCATCTGCTACATATGCCACTGCCTGAGCCAGTGGGATTCTTGCTTCCGGCATTCCTAAGTGTTCTGTTGCCCGAAATGCTGCTATTGCGATTTGTAGGGCTTGCGGGTCTGCGTTAGATACATCTTCAGCAGCACAAACTATTAATCTGCGTGCTATAAAACGTGGATCTTCTCCGCTAACAAGCATTTTTGCAAGATAATATATTGCCGCATTTTTGTCAGAGCCTCTTAAGCTTTTTTGAAATGCAGATGCACAATCATAATGTTCTTGTTCTGAGTATTTTGTGATTTTCTTTTGAACAAGTTCTTCTATCATTGGGATTTTCAAAGTTCTAAGGTTATCTTTTAATTCCGAGGCAAAATAGCAAGCTTCAATTGTGTTAAGTGCAACTCTTGCATCTCCTCTCGCAAAAGAAGCTATTTTTTCTATAACATCCTTGTTAACATTTATCGGACCATATTGAGTTGATAAATATTTGAAGCCTCGTTCTATTATTCTGAACATAGCTTCATCATCAAGTTCTTTGAGTTGAATAACTTGAACACGCGACAAAAGTGCCGGAATCACCTGAAAAGATGGATTTTCAGTTGTAGAACCAACAAGGTATAACAACCCGCTTTCTAAATGGGGAAGCAGTGCATCTTGTTGTGTTTTGTTGTATCTATGGATTTCATCAATAAATAAAAGAGTTTTATGTCCATGACGAAGCTGTTCTTTTGCAATTTCAACGGCTTCTTTTATTTCCTTAATCCCTGATGTAACAGCTGAAATTTCCAAAAAGTGACTGTTTGTTTTTTCTGCTATTAATCTGGCTAATGTTGTTTTTCCACATCCTGGAGGTCCCCAAAAAATAAAGGAAAACAATCTGTTAGAATGTAAAAGCCTGTATAAGGGTGAATTGTTGGAAATAATTTTATTGTGACCGAGGTATTCTTCCAATGTTTTTGGGCGTAATATTTCGGCTAATGGAATTTGTTTGTTTATATTTTCCAATGTATCAAATAAATTCATTCCCTTTTTCCTAAAAATTCTATATAATTATTTTAGCATCTTTTAGAGGAAAATATGAAAAAAATTAAAATATTTTTATTGTTTTTTATAATTATTATTTTAACAAGCGGTTTATCTGCTTTATTTTTAACAAAAAAACAAAATCATAGGGCGGAAGTCGTTTTTTGGACAGTTCAACTTGCACCTTTTTCAGATTATATAAATTCCGTCATAGGTGAGTTTGAACAAACAAATCCGGATATAAAGATTAAGTGGATAGATGTACCTTACGCTGAAGTTGAAAAACGTGTTCTAGCAAGTTTACTTTCAAATAGCATGCCTGATTTAATCAATATAACTTCAGATTTTAATAGAACTTTGGCAACTAAGGGTGCGTTACAGAATATTGAAAGCGGTTTTGCAGAATATAATGATGCTCTCGTTTCAGTCCTTTCTTATCAGGATAAAGTGTGGGGGATTCCTTTCTATGCGACGTCTGCAATTACCGTTTACAATAAAGAATTAATGAATAAGTTTGGGTTTGTCACACCTCCGAGTGATTATGATGAGCTTATTTCTCAGTTAAATAATTCTAAAATAATTCCTAATAAATACTTGTTTATGCCTACACTTACGGAAAATGATACTTTGTACAAGCTTTTGAATAAGTATAATATTAATTCGCCACAAACATTGGATACGGAAAAGTCATTTAATTTGTTTAGTAACTTAAAAGAACTTTATTTAGTTGGTAAAATTCCAAAAGAATCAATATCTCAGACGCATAGAGAAGTTTTGGAAAAATATAGTGCGGGACAGATTGCGTATTTGCAAATAGGGGCTAATTTTCTGAACATAATCAGAGAAAACTCTTTGGACGTTTATAACAAAACTGATGTAGCAGCACAGTTTTCAGGCAATGACAAAACGTACGATTTTTCTCTTATGACTTTGGCTATTCCTAAAAAAGCTAAACATAAAGACGAAGCATTGTTGTTTGCAAGGTTTATTACTAATTCGTCTAATCAATTGGAATTTGCTAAGAAAACAGGCGTTTTACCCTGCAATAAAAAAACTTTATCTGATGAATTTTTTACAAAGTATGATGAACAGGATTTGTACTCAAAGGCAAGAACTATTGGTGCAATGCAACTATCAAAGCCAACCTTTTATTCAAAAGACACAAAAAACTATAGAGAAATTACAACTCTCTTAAATAATTTAATTGAAACAATTTTATTAGAGGATAAAGATATAAAATCATTATTGGCGGATGTTTCGGGAAAGTGGTTGTTATTAAATTCTAAATAATGTAACAATTTCTTAATATTTAATGACTTTTCCCTAAAGTTTATTAAATATTATGCCGATACATATGGTATGAAAAGAGTAGACTAAGGAGATCTAAAATGACAAACTTAAATAACATTAATGGTATCGGCATAGGTTTGAATACTAATTTACCTCAAAAAGAATCAGCTCCTCAGATGAAGGAAGAGTCTGTAAAAGATACTCCGCAAGTAAAAGGTGAGCTTAACCTTATGTCGCAAGACGAGGTTTTAAATGTTATGGCTCAGCAAGCAGCATTTAATAAATCTGCTATAAGTTCTGCGAAAACATATGATGTATCAAAATATGTAACTCCTGAACAAGCACAAAGAATTGCAGGATTTGTAACCAGCTTTGAAGATATTGTTGCTCAGAATTTGCAGTCTGTAACGGCTGAGTTCGGCAATGCGTTGTCAGATGAAGCAAAGATGAATATAGTATTAGCTTCAGCTGACAAAATGGTTAGTTAGTCTTATTTCTCACTCCTTTTCGTGTAATGAATTAAAAGCACCTTTTCAGGTGCTTTATTTTTATATATCTACACTTCAAATAAGCTGTGAAGTTTTTCTAAAATTTCTTCTTCTGTTAAATCCCAACTAATTCTGTTTAATTCTAATGCCTTTTGATAATAGTGTGCAGCGGTGGTTTTGTTATCCATGATTTGTTCAGCACGTCCGGCATTAAAGTAAGCAAGTGCGTAATTTTCGTTAATGTCAATTGCTATCTTGAATAGTCTTAATGCTTCTTTTGTGTTGCCTATTCCATCAAGATAAATAACCCCCAGATTATTGTATGCTATATCATACTCAGGATTGTATGTTATTGATTTGTTATAAGCGATAATCGCTTCTTCAAGATAATCCTTTTCCCACAAAGCTATACCCATTTTACAGTATGCTCTTGCATTGTCGGGTGCGAGTTTTATAGCTTCACAGTATGCATTTATTGAACTATCTAAGTCATTCATATCTAAATATAAATCACCAATAGAAATATATGCATCAAAACTATTTGGATCTAAAACCAATGCTGTTTGGTACATTGTCATTGCCGCATCAGGATTTTCTTTAACTTGGTGATATAAAGCACCTAGTGCCTGACATACTATTGCCGTCCATTCATTGTCAGGATTTAAGTTAATTGCATACTTGTAGTGGTCAATCGCATCATCATATTGTTCAGCCTGAAGCAGGGCAAATGCTAAACTGTTGTGATAAAATGCATTTTCACTATCTCTTTCCAAAGCTAAGGTAAATGCATTTACCGAATTTATGATGTCTTTTTTACTTACATATAAGTGACCAAGTTCATAATAAATTCTTGAATTTTCCGGTTCTATATCCAAAAGCTTTGTGTAGCAGTCTATTGCTTCATCCGCTCTTTCCTCAAAATAGGTTTGAATAAGCGTTGCAGTCTTAATTAAAGCTTCACGATTGTAAGGATTTGAATGAAGAACCTTTTTGTATGCGTCTAATGCAATTTCAGGGGCGGAGTTTCTTATGGAAACATCACCTATCTTTTCATAGAACAATTCATTGTGACCTGTTTTTTCCGCAGCTATATCATAGGTTTTTACAGCCAAAGAATCTTTGTTTATTTTTTGGAAAATATTACCTGTTAAATTATAAGCAAATATAGAAAAATCATCTTTAAAATTTTTATACAGCATTCTTAGTGTCGGGTAATCTAACAACAGCATTATGCTACCTGAACACATGTAATACATACTTCTTACAAAATCCACAAAAGAAACTTTTTGATTATTCATTTTTTGAAGCAGCATCACCCCTAAAACCACTCTTGCACGAGCAGAATTGAAAGGTGTTATTTTCATAGCTTTTGTAAATTCTTTTTCTGCTTCATCAAAGTTTTTAGCTAATTTTAAGAAATAACCTGTGTATAAGTGTGCATTATAATTCTGAGGATCAATAGCCAATGCAGTTTTACATTGCTCAATAGCTGTTTCAATGCCGATTTGCCCATCTTCAAACAACAAACTAGCTAACCTGTAATAAGTTTCAGGTAGCTCAGGATTTGTTTTTATTGTTTGGATGTAGTAGTCCAAAGCTTCATTTAAATCTTTATGCGACAATCTAAGCAAATATCGTTCATGAGCTTTTCTTGCCAGTTCTAAAGTGTTAGTCCCTAAACAACTATTCGTTGAATCAGGGGGTATCATTCCTTCTTGTTCTTTAAGCTTAAGCATTGTGTCCTCGTTTACACAGTTTCTCTCTATGTAGATGTCGGCACAATTTTTATTTTATTTAACTTAATCTTAAAAAAATAGTCTATATGGTGTAGTTAGTTGTTGTAGTATTTTGAAATATCTTCAAAATATTTATTTAATGCCATATATCCGTTATAAACTTCGTTTGTAATGGTTGCATAGCTACTAGACACAATGTATTTAAGTTCTTTGCAACGTATCTGAATTAATTCATCAGCTTCAGTTCTTAAAACTGATTCGTGAGAAACAGACCATTTTTTAAGATATGCAAGCTCTTCGTTAATTTGTTTGATTGTAGAAAATTCTAATGGATTAAAATCATACTTAGCCAATAAAGCTTTATCCGCATGCGAAATTCTGCTTTGCATAGCAGAAAAACCGTAGATTTTCTTAATTATCATATAATTGTCAGCAACTCTTCTATGTGAAGGCGGAACCTCACTGCGAGCCAACATTGCCGACGTTGAAAGCGATGAAAATTTATCTTTTTCAGTGCTTAATGCTGATAAACCGGTTGTTTGCGTAACTAAATTATTTTCCGAATATGTAAATGATTCCATAACCAAATCCCTAATGTATAAAAATATAATAATTGAACGTTATTTTTTTGTCATTGTTTTTTTGTTTTTTGTTAAGAAATTGTATTATTTATTATTTACGCCATAGCCAAATAGTGCAAAATCATACTTTATCGGGTCATTATTATCAAATTGTTTCAAAACTTCTGTAATCATTTGTGCGGTTTTAAAGTCGCCATTGGATTTTGCTATTAGTCCTGTTTTTACAGATAATTTCCCAACATGTACATCCAGAGGAATTATTAATTCTGATTTTGGCATGAACGACCAAATGCCTTTGTCTACAACTCCATCTCTAATCATCCATCTTAAAAACATATTTAGTCTTTTCAATGCACTCGATTTATGTGCATCAGGTATTAAGTGATAAAAACCTTTTGTGACCTCGTTTGAAATATTTGAGTAAAAATAATCACACACGACACAAAGCATTCCTTTCACCGTTTTTTGTTGTTGCCAACCATATGCAAATAGGGCTTCAAGGCTTGAGTTCTGTTCCTTGTACAGTTTGTTTAAGATAAGTATTATTTCTTTTATGTCACAACCTTTTGAAAATCTATAATCAAAGTTATCAAAATCTTTGAATGTTTCATCAAATTTGAGTATGTAATTTAGGGGTTGTTCATCCATTATTTTGAAAAGTTCTTCAAGTTTTGGGAGAAATGCCTTTCTGTTTCCATAGGAAAACATGCTTGATAGAAAACCTGCAATTTCAATATCTTCTTTTTTTGAAAAACGATGGATAAATTTAACAGGGTCTGATTCAATAAAATCAGCTGTTTCGTATTGTGCTGCAAGTTCATCAAGTCTATTTTTGGTTATCATTTTCTTATTCTTTCAAAATACTCTCTCAGTAATATGTTACATTCGTTTTCTTTTATTCCGCCTATAACTTTTGTTTTTGAATTTGTAAGTATTCTCAAATCCAGTTTTGAACCTAATGCCCCGTATAATGAGTCAAATGAACCAAAGTAAACTGATTTAATCCTGCTTTGTATTATTGCCCAAGCACACATTGGACAAGGTTCTAAAGTCACATAAAGTTCACACTCTTCCAATCGCCAAGAATTTAGCTTTTTACAAGCTTCCTCTATAACAATCATTTCGGCATGCCTAGTCGGGTTTTGTAAACGTTCTTTTCTATTGCAAGCTGTTGCCAATATCTGATTATTGTGAACTATAACCGCTCCGACAGGTATATCTCTTTCGGATTGTAGAGCTATTTGAATTGCTGCATCCATAAAATCAGTATTAATCATTTGCTACCGGCATTGTTATATTTACTACAAATTTATCATCTTGCGTAGAATGAATTTTAATTGTGCCACTCATAGCTTCCACCAAACCTTTTACTATAAACAATCCCAAGCCGGCACCTCTTGTCGTTCTCGTTGTTTTGTCATCCAATCTTGCAAATTTATCAAAAAGCTGTTCTATTTTTTCTTTTGGAATATATGGTGCCTCATTTTCTACTTTTATGTACGCTACATCTGTTTTTGCGTATGCTGTTAAGTGAATCAATGAATCTTCTTTTGCATATTTCTTTGCATTTTCCAATAGGTTTATTAATACTTGCTCTAATCTGTCTTTATCAGCATAAATTTGTGGAAAATTTTCAGGGATATCAATTTTAATGTTGTCAGTTTCTACCGATTTTAGTGAATGCAGTGCAAGCTCAGCTAATTCTGTGAGATTAATTTTGTCAATATTCATATTTAGTTTAGCTCCCTCAATATCAGGGATTACAAGTAAATCTTCTACCATTCGGGATAATCTTTCAGCTTGTCGTTTTATTGTTTTGAGAGATTTTATCTCAGTTTCTTTATCTATTTCAATATCTTGTCTTAACAACCTGGAAGTGTATCCTTTGATACTTGTTAGAGGTGTTCTAAATTCATGACTAACTGTATCAACTAAATTTGAACGTAGTTCATCAAGTTGTTTAAGTTCCTTGTTTTTTTGCATTAATCTTCTATAAGAGAGGTTGATTTCTTCTACCATTGCGTTAAATTCATTTGCAAGAAATATTAGTTCAAAAGGGGTAAAAAACTTGGATATTAAACGGATTTTTCTTTTGTAGTTTCCTTTTGATAAAGCCATAATACCTTTAAATAATTGCTTAATGTTTATGTAAAGGTATGATGTGTACAAACCCACCGTGACAAAAATGAAAATTACCGATAATACTATTGCGAGTATTATTTTAGAACGAGCAATGTTTATAGTGTTTTGGGTTACTGCACTTGTTGTGTTAACAATAACTGTAAGTGGTGGACTGTCTGCCTTGTAATACGATAAAGGTTGGTTTTTTACTTTTCCAAAGTTTTTTGCTTTATTTGCTACAAGTTTTTGAGGAAGTGAATCCATTGTGTATTTGTATTCTTCTTCCGAATAATTATTTGTAAGAATCAAATTCCTATCTTCGTCCAATATGTAAACTTCTCTGGAGTCATTTTTGAAAATTTCAAACAGTTTGTTGGTTAAAGTATCTCTATCAACTGTTGCAATCAGACAGTTTTTTGAGTCTAAAGGTTGTGCAAGTAAAAGTTTTTCTGTTGCTTTATCATAATAATAGTTTTTATTGTTTTTAAATTTTTCGTTATATTCAGCAATATCTCCAATTCTTATATCGTTGATTTCAGTCGAATATTTTCGGAGTGATTCCAAGAATTTTTTCCTTTGAGTGCTTTTTGGAAAATGTTTTATTGCCATTGTAACTGTATTGAGTTCACTTTGTGCAGCATAAAAAACTGTTTCCAAGTTTTTTACAACAACTTCACTAAGCATTGATACAGAATAGTTAAGCTCTCTTCTAATTGTATGTTGGCTAACATTACTTATTATGATTCCGCTCACGACCATTGGGGTTAGAACGGCAATAACCATAACTATTATGATTTGTTCAATGATTTTAAAACGATAATTAAACTTCATTTTCGACTTCTTTGAATGGTGTAAGTTTATATCCTACATTTATAACCGTGTGGAGATATTGAGGTGATTTTGGAGTTTTTTCTATTTTTTGCCTCAAACCTCCAACATGTACACGAAGCATTCTCACATCTTCATCACTATCATAGCCCCAAACCTCGTTTAATAGTGTTGCTAGTGAAACCGCTTTATTGAAATGCTGCATCAAACAATACAAAATCTCAAATTCAGTTGGTGTAAGTTTTATTTTTTGCCCTTCAATAGCGACTTCTAGCTCATCCGGAAATATCTCTAAGTCACCGGCTTTCAGTACTTCATTTTTAAATATATTGTCAGACTGGTTACTGTTTAAGCCTCTTCGCATTAACGCTCTTACTCTAAGAAGAACTTCTTGTATATCAAATGGCTTTATAAGGTAATCATCTGCCCCACACTCAAAACCTTCTGTCTTGTCATTTATTGTTCCTTTGGCAGTCAACAGCAAAATAGGCACAGAGTTTTTGGCTTTTCTAATGTTTTTGCATACATCAAACCCGTTCATTTTAGGCATCATTACATCTAAAAGAATTAAATCATAACGATTTGAAAGTGCCTTTTCTAAACCTTCTAAACCGTTGCTTGCTGTTTCTACATTGTATCCGCTTTGCTGCAAATCAAATTCAAGCAAATCACGAATTTCATCATCATCATCAACAACCAATATATTTCTAGACATGCATTTATCCCTAATCGTGTATAAGATATTTTGGCATGTTTTTTAGCTTTTAACAAGTATCTGTAAAGAAATAAAACCTAAATTTATACTAAATCACAAACTGTAAATCTTCTATTTCTATTAAAAAATTTAAAAAATAAATAACTCATCATGTTCTCCTATATATTAAAAGTATATACAAGCTAGATAATTGCCTATTTTTAGGCATATTTTTTAACTTTTGTTAAGTTGAATTTTAAAAATTTTTTTCGCATACAATTTATAAAAAGTTAGTTTTATTCCTATGAAAGCAGCAATAAGTTGTATTTAGAAAAAAACAACAGATTAAAAAGTTCTATTATTCGTCTATCTTTTAGTTTTTTGTAAAAAAGTTCTATTTATTAACTAGCAAAAAAAAATCTGTCCGATTTTATTTATATTCACGGTCTTGTTAATATAGTTTTAGGTCGTTTATATAGAGAAAATATGATACAACAGCTAAGTATAAACCCAAAAAGCCAAATCACTAATAACTCTCTGTTAAATAAAAATCAAAAAACTTCTAAAGATACAAGCTTTAGCGGTTTAGGTTCCGTCTTAACAGCGAGTCTTCAGGCATGCGAACAACATCCTATGATTGGAGTGTCGGTTATTGATGCTGCAACATGTATCGTACCTCGTGCAGCTGTTGATTTTAATACAAATGCCCATGCCGGTTTGGAAACACTTCGTCGTGAATCATCAGGACTGTTGGTTAACTGTTTATTACCAAGTTATATCGTCATGGGGACTGCAAGTTTGCTCAAGCATCTTTCTGTGCCTAAAGAATATAGACATTTAGGTTTGGCATCGTCTTGGGCGGATGAGGATACTATAAACAAACTTTCATCACACTTTAAAACGGCGGCTTCAACTGTTAATAGCGAAGAAAAAGGAGCTAGAACTAAAGCATTTGTTCGTTCTGTTTTGGGTGATTTAGAAGGCTATAATTCATCAAAAGAGGGGAATTGGGTAAAATATTCAACATCTGAGAAGGATTTTGATAAGGCTGTTAGCGTATTGTCTGATGCTATTGAAAGTGGAGCCAAACAGAAAAAAGCTGTTAGTGAAGCTTATAGGCTTCTTGCTGATTCTACTCATGCTACTGAAACTATTCGTTTTTCAGCTGATAACGGTAAAACTTTTAACTCTAATCTATCTTCGATTTTAAGAGATGTTGTGGATATGGGTTCTAAGTTTAATGACAAAGCCGTTTTAAAGAACATTGATGCTTTTTCAGAAACAGCTATAAAATTTGTTAAACAAAAAAGTTTTGCAGGTTTAGCCGTTGTGTTGCCGTTAGCGGCATCTATGCAGTATATTAACAGATGGATAACCCGCAAAAAATCTGGTGTGAAAGGTGCTCCAATATACAGAGATTTTGGTAGCACAGATAACAAACCTAAAAAGGAAAAAGATTCATCTCTTTGGGCTTACAGGATATTTGGTGCTGGTTCAATAATGGGGCTGGCTATGGCTTCTATGATGAAGAAACCAAGTTTAAAAATGTTCCAGTTTAAAGGATTATTCCCAACAATGGACCAAGCAAGATGGATTGCAGCGATAACTTTTGCAAGCCGTGTTTTAGCAGCAGAAGATAAAAATGAAGTAAGAGAATCAACCTTTAGAGATATGGCAGGCTTTGCAAGTTTGTATTTCTTGGGTGATTATGTGGCTAAAGGTTTGGCAACTGTTATGCATAAAGTTGACCCATCCGTAGATTTAATTAATAAACATAAGTTTGTTCATAAAGATGCAAATGTTTTCACAAAATTTGGTAATTGGATTAAAAACCAAAGTTTAAAATCTTTTGATGAAGTACCTAAGGAATTAAAAACAAAACGTGCAGTTTGTCAGGCAACATCGTTGGGTGCATCAATGTTGTTGTTAGGTTTGTTTATTCCTATTTGGAATAGAAAACAAACCGAAAAAAACAGAGCAAAAGAGTTAGACATGTTGAAGAATTTATCTCAAAACAAACAAAGTTTGCTTGCGAACGGTCCTGAGTCCACTATGTCTTTGTTGTGGCATAAGTGGAATAATAAAGAAGTATCAAGTGCATTCGGTGGATTTGAAAAAATTACAAATTTTAAGTAATATTAAAGTCCGATAAAAAATATAAGGTTTACTAGCAAATAAAAATATTCACAAGTTTTATACCTCAGTGAATACATGACCCAACTACAATATGAATATTAATATTAATTCAACAAATTATAATTCTCAAAATATAAAGGCTAAGCAGCCTTCTTTCGGTTCTGCCGGTGGAGCGGTAGCACAAAGTTTACGTTATTTAAGCGTTAATGAATCAGTCGGGGCTACTTTAGTTGACTTCTTTTCAATGGCATTACCTCGTACTATTGTGGATTCAACAAGAGGGTTGGATGCAGGTATTGAAACAGGTATTCGTGAAAACTCCGGTACCGCAAACCATGTAATGATTGGAACTATTGGTGGCGGGGCGGCTTATGCTTTGAGTCAAGCTTTTAATAAGAATTACGGTGTTAAGTCACACGCTATTTTTGCTAATAGTGAAACAATAGATATTTTGGGTCGTATTTGGCATGAGGACTTTTTGGGGTATCAAGATAAGCCTGTTCAAGAACAACAAAAACAATTTTACAAAACCGCATTTGAGCGAATGTCCGGCTTAGCATCTGTTGATGGAAAATCTGAAAATTGGGTTGGGCTAAAAGACGAAACCGTAGGGAAATTAACAGATACACTAGTAGAGCTTAACGCTGATGAAAAGCTGAAAGGGAAAAGAATCCCGAAAGATAAGCTGAATTATTTAAGAAACCTTATTATCTCTGATACAGGGGCTGAAAAATCTTTTAAATTGGTTTCTAAGGATGGTAAGCAAACAGTAGAGTTTGCAGTGACATCTTTCTTAGATGATTTATTAGCAATGGGTCGTGCGTTTTCAACTGATAAAGTTGCAGAAGCATTTAAAGCTTCGGTAAATGATTTTAACGCAAACTCTTTCATAAAAGAGTTAAAAGGGTTAAAACTTCGTTCTGCACTTTTAGGTTTATCAATATCAAGCGGTATCGGTGCATGTGTTCAACCGTTTAACCGTTGGTTAACTAAAAAAAGGACCGGTAATGACGGTTTCGTCGGAGTGTCAAACAATCCAAATGCTGAAAATAAAAAAGCAGACGGTTCTTCTAAGTTTATCCTTGCAAAGGCAGCAGCTGCAGCATCAATATTGGGTTTATCTTTAGGGTCTATTAGCACTAATATTAAAGAAATACCGAACAAAATACAGTTTAAGGGTAAATTCCCTACTATGAACCACTTTAAGTTTGTTTATGGTTTTACTATTGCCTCAAGATTTTTAGCGGCAAGAAGCGGTGATGAATTGAGAGAAGCTTGTTTTAAAGATTTCTTAGGGTTTGCCAACTGGCTAATTTTAGGTGGTTTTGTTGCAAAGGGTGTTGCAACAATGCTCGATGGTAAAAACTTGCTTAACGCAAAAGGTGATGGCACTAAAAAAGGTGTTTTGAATTGGCTTCAAAATAAATCCATTAAGACTGTTGATGAAATTTTGCAAAAAGACCTGCTGGAAAAAGGTGTAAAAACTGTTACTGAAGATGGAAAAGCATTGTCATATAAAGAATTGTTAGCAAAAGCTAAACAATTAAATATGCAAGATTCATTGAAAAAAGTTAAATATTTAAACATTGCACAGGCTGCAGGATATATTTATTCCGGAGTAGTTTTGGGATGGTTGATTCCCAAGTTAAATATTAAAATGACTGAACTCAATAATCGTAAGAAGCAAATGCAATCTGTTTATAATGTTCGCATGTTATCTCAGGCTGACGGAGTTAAAAGAACTCCATTGGAAGCATTAAAAAATTCTTTGAGAGATACTGCATTCTCTGATTTTATTAAGTAATTTACAAAAGTTAATATTTTCTCAATTTAACGCAATATTCTTATAAAAAATTACTTTATATTTATACGAGGGATATTTATTATAGGGAGATTTGAGCATGGATATTTATTCAGCATTTTTGGCGAATGCACTAGGGGCAAGAAGGACATCTGAAGGTCCGAAGTTACCGGAAGGGGGTTTTCAGACTTCGAATCCAATGAACCCAAATAGTAACGTTTCACTTTTTGCAAATAAATTTAGCAATGATACAACAAACCCATTAGAACTGAATATTCTTAACATTCAAAAAGCAGCAGATATTAATGGTGATGGTGCAATAACAGACGTAGAAGTTCAACTGTATTTACAGAAAGAAGCTGATACAGATAAAAACGGAAAAGTATCAGGGAATGAATATGAATCATATATCGAAAAAGCTATGGATGCTAACAAGGATGGAAAAGTTTCATTAGAAGAAAGAAAATTTTTTGAAACACTAATGATGGATATGGATGGTGATGGGCAAGTTTCTCTTGATGACAAAATAAAGTACTGGGGTAATTACATTAGAGCACTTGCAACTGAACCTAATACTGTGAAGACATCTGAGCCAGCCGCTAACGCTCAGGGGGGGGCTTCTGTTCCTGTATCGACTACACCAATGTCTAGTACGTCTTCTGTAAGCCCAGTATCAAATAATTTACAAAATTCTGATAGTGCGAATTTGGATGAAACTAAAGCAGGTGCAGCACTTAACAAGTTATTGGATAAAAATGGTAAAGGAGGAGCTTTAGAAGGTAAAGGTGAGCTAATTGCTCAAATAGCAAAAGAATACGATATTCCTGTTCATATTTTTGCAGCAATAATTTTCGCTGAAACCGGTTGGGGAAAAAGTAAAGCAATAAGGCAATACAACAACCCTGGTGGAATCATGGATGCAAGCAATGGTTGCAAAACACTTAAAAAATTCGGCTCTTTAGAAGAGGGGTTGAGGGCAATGGCGAGCAATCTGAAACGGAATTACTTCGACAAAGGACTAGATACATTAGCTAAAATTCAACCGAAATACTGTCCTATTGGTGCCGCAAATGATCCAAAAGGTTTGAACAAAAATTGGTTACCAACAGTTACCAAAATATCGAATCAGATTGCATCTATGTGTTAACATTTAATATAATTTGACACATCCTCACAAATGTTGTAGCTTAAATGTATGAAGGATTTTTCGACTAAGCAAACATTTGTGGGGATTTCACTTGGAAACCAGTCAGCAAACGATACTGGCGTAGCTATTCTTGATAAAAATTTAAAAATAGTTACTTTGGATAAGTTGTATACAGTAGATGACATCACGTTTTTTCTTGAAAATTTGTATGGAAAAGACGATGCTTTGATTGTTATTTCGATGACTGATAATGCCACTATGCTTTCTCATAAGTGGAAAGTTTATTCAAAACGTTATGCACTTGTTCAAACTACCGGAAATATTCGTAATGTTGAGAATTGGCAAGATAGGTTCTCCAGTCGAGGTGCTGAATATTTTAATAAGTTGAAAGAACAAGGGTATGATGTTTTTCGCTATGAAATAGCTGATATTAAAATGAAGTTGCATCTGAGTGGAATGTTTAAAAATCGTTCTCATCATGATTGCAAGTTTTTGCAGAATATTTTAAAAACTGAATACAATATGTACGAATTACCTACAAATATGTTGCCAGTTTCGCAGCTGGAAGCAATTTTAGGGGCAATTATGGCTCATAAAATTTCGGAAGAAAACTCTGCAAAAATTCTGTATAACTATAAAGGGTTAGATGTTTTAACTTTAGCTTAGTTTTTACTAAAATTCACATTTTATTGCCTTTTTTTCTGGCATGGTCTAAAGTATTTACATACAGACACATATTGGAGGTTTATTTATGATAGTAGTAATGGAGCCTAAAGCGACAAAAGAACAAATACAAAGAATGGTTGGAATCCTTGAAGATAAAGGATTTAAAATTGTATTGAATGAAGGTGAAGTTATGACTGTCATTGCTGCAATTGGGGACAGAAGACTTGTGAACCCTGATTCTTTGGCTTCTTATGAAGGTGTTCGTGAGGTAAAACTTATTCAAGAACCATTTAAGCTCGCATCAAGAGAAAGCTGTCCGGAAGATAGCGTTATAACATTTCCAAACGGAGTTAAAATTGGTGGACACGAAAAACCGGTTATGATGGTAGGACCTTGCTCTGTTGAGCAAGATTTTGACGGACTTATGCAGGTTGCTCTTGCTGCAAAAGAAATGGGCTGTGAATTTTTAAGAGGGGGTGCGTTCAAGCCAAGAACTTCACCTTATGATTTCCAAGGCTTAGAAGAAAAAGCTCTTATTTACTTAAAAGAAGCTGCAGAAAAAACAAACATGCTTGTTGTGACAGAAGTTATGGATACTTTAGATTTGCCTTTAATTTTAGATTATGCTGATTTGGTTCAAATCGGGGCAAGAAATATGCAGAACTTTAAGCTATTGAAAGCTGTTGGGAAGGCAAATAAACCTGTTCTTTTAAAAAGAGGTCCTGCAGCTTCAATTCGTGAATTTTTATTGGCTGCAGAGCATATTATGTGCAACGGTAACCAAAATGTTATTCTCTGTGAAAGAGGGGTGAAAGGGCTAGATTCAACTTATTCTCGTAACGTTTTGGATATTGCGGCTATTCCTATCGTTAAAAAATATTCTCACCTACCTATTATTGCAGACCCAAGCCATGGTTGCGGACGCAGGTATTTAATTGAGCCAATGACAAAATCGGCATTAATTGCAGGTGCTAACGGTATTATGATGGAAGTACACCATGACCCTGACCATGCATCATCAGATGGAGCTCAAAGTTTGTCTATTGAACAATTCAAAGATGTTCAACGTAGAATTAACAAGCTTATTGGTCGTATTGACTATGATAATAAGTTAGAAAAAAGTAAGCAAAGGGTTTGTTTATAAAAAATAAATTCCCGATAAAATATCGGGAATGAAACAATAACCAGGGTATGTGAAAAAATTAACTCAACAAGCCCAGTGCTTGTTCAAGCAGTTGCTTGTTTGTTGAAATAATTTTATTTGCCATATCTAATTGAACTTTTGCTTGTTGGTAATATGAGATATTGGCTTTTAAGTCGACGTTTGATTGTTCAATGAGTCCACCTCTTACGTCAGCACGACCAAATACAGGTTTTCCGGAATCATCCGTTTCAATAAATTCGCCTTCTTTTACTTCATAAAGCCCTTCAGGGTTATGGAAATTCATAATTGCGATTTTGTACAACGGAACGATAGTTTTTCCTGAATCGGATTTGCCGTAAATAATGCCGTCGTCCTTAATCTCAAATTCTTCGTATTTTCCGAGATACTTGCCGTTATTAGGATCAATCCACATTTTAATATTCGTTGTTGGAATATTTATTGCCCCACCTTCAAGTGCGGTGTCTTCGTATATATTAGCTGCTGCCGGTTTAGCACCTTGCATAATTTCACCTTTATCGTTCAAAATGAAACCTTGAACTTCTGCACCGGATGCATTTTTGTAGATGCCTTCTGCATCAAAGCGAAATTCACCTAATCTAGAATAAACAATGTTTCCATTGCTTCGTCTAAGCATAAAATAGCCAGTACCTTCAAGGAATACGTTTTCACTACTTGTACCTGGGATAGATTTACCTTGTCCTGTATTTTTCATGTGACTATCCGCAACCGTACCTGTTAAAAAGTTTTTGAATGTTATTGCACTTTCTCTGTAACCCGGAGTGTACATATTTGACATGTTTTGAGTCAAAGCGTTAATCCAAGTGTCTGTTGATTTTTGAGCATTAAGAGAGTTTATAAAAGCATCATTCATTATTGCTGCCCTCCATTTTGGTTATTGTTTCTCTGTCGTCTACTGTTATCTTTAAAAGGTTTGTACATAATATCTCCGTATTCCAGATTTTGTTCTTCAAATCTTTCTTTAAGATATCCGATGTTGTTTCTTAGGTATTGTTCAACAGCTTTGTCACCGGGAAGAAATTCCGCAGAAACTTTGCCGTCACGACCTATTCGTAAAATAACGGAAACATTATTGTCAAAATCTATACGAGTCGGTTTTTGAGTTTTATAGGCTTCTTCTATCAAATTCATCAACGCTTTGGATACTTCTGTTGACTTTAAACTTTGAGTTTCTGAAGTGTTAGCTATTTTGAGTAAATTCGTTTGAAAAGCCGTTCCATCATTTTTTTCGTTTACAATGTAATCTGTTTTTTCAACTAATTCGTTGAAAAATAGTGCATCATCTTTTGAAATTGTCAAAGTATCATAATTAAAAGCTGAACGAATAGAATTTAGGCTGTTAGCATACCCCAAAAAACTATTAGTGTCTGCCTTTGCATTATTAATTATTGACGCCAATAAAGCTTGGTCATTAATCCCGAGATTTAGCCCGTTTTGTGCTAATAATAATTTATATTCCTCAGAAAACGAAGTTTGATTTTCTGAGTCGTTATAACTTGAAATGTTTTGTTGACTTTTGTCTGTGAGTTTTTCCGTTGAAACTGATTCTATGTTCATTAGTTATACCCTTCTAGTTGTTTTAATTCTTCTAAGTATGCTTCTTCTTCGTTTTCTTTTGTTTTGCTGAAGTGTTTTTGGACTGCGACTTCTGATAACCTTTTTAGCTCAGCGGCTTTTTCTTCTGCGATATAAGCTTCTTTCATTTTTTCCTTGTGTTTTTCAAGGATTTTTACATCTTTTTCTCGTTCAATAAGTATTCTTTTTTCTTCTTCTAAACGAGCAATAGCCTCTTGTTTTTCTACTTCCAGTTGTTCGCCAACTTCGTACAAATGATGAAGAAAATTGTCGTAACTTTCATACATCATAGGGTCTGCTGTTCGCATATCTTGTCTTGTTTTTATAATTGTTTGCTTATTTTGTTCTATTAAACCTTCAATTCGAGCTACTTCTGCTTGTGCTTTTATTACGACTTGCAATTGTTCTTCTTTTTTACGGATTCTAAATTCAATTACTTTCTGAAGTCGGTATCTAAAAGGCATAATTTCTCAAAATAATTACAACTATACATATTTATTATGACCTAACCCTTAAAGACCTACTACATCTATTTGTATGAGGTCTTTCTTTTTGTTTAATAAAAAAAAATATATAGTCAACTATTTTACTGCTTTTATATATAACGCATTGGATTTTATGCAAACAGGTTTATTTTCAAGTGCAGCTTGTAATTCTTTGATATAGTTATTAACTTTTGCTTCTTCAAAATAAAGTAAAAATTTTTCTTTCATAGATTTTGCAGTTGGACTGGGCGGTGTTGTTAACCAGTTTTCTACCATTCCTGATTGAACTGTGTATGTAGACTCTACCACTTGTTTATCTATGATTCTTTGAGAAAACCCTACTTCTTTTAATAATTCAGCTATGGTTGTTTCATCAAAGTTAGTTAAGGGGTCATCTTGAGCAGTCATGCACTCTTCTTCCGCCTTTTTAAAATCGTTATAATCACTCAATGAGTTTTCAGGAACAAGTTCCCAACATCTTGTGTTTGAACTGATTACCGGCTCAAAAGCGGAAAAAACACCAAGTGGTTTTAGAACTCTATGTATTTCAGAAAAAGCTTGCTGTTTCTCAAAAATATGCACCAAAACTGAACGCATAACCGCTCTGTTAATACTATTTGAATGCAATTTTATGTTGCAGCAGTCACTTACTAAAAAATCATGTGGCTTTGTTATATTCAGGTCTTTCGCAAGTTGTTTGCAACTATCAATGCAGTCTTCAAACTTATCAGAAAAAATAACTTTTCCTGACTCATCTATATAGTCAAATGCACCGAAGCCTAAAAGTCCTGTGCCTGTTCCGATATCAAGAATTGTGTCAGACGGACGTATCGCAGCATTATTCAAAACAGCATCTCTGACACTTAGTAACCAATTAAGTGTTTGTTGTTTTTGTTCTTCAGTCATGTATGAAAAACGTGATTTGATAAGCCATTGTGACCAATTTAAAGTTGTTTCGGACATTTTTATTCCTTCTATATAAGATTTTTCTTTGAAATAGTAATTGATGGTTTTTGTAAATATAATGGTTTCACTTTCGCCCAGTGATAACTACCTTTTTGTAGCTTTTTATATGTTAGACTCCCTAATAGCACACCCAAATCTTCATTAATATCAGAGAAACATATTGAGTTAATTTCTTGTTCCTTTAGAAAATTCTGCATAACCTTATCTGATATAATAGTAGATTCATCAGGAATACTTAGTGTTTCAATTGGCTCTAAATGAGGTTCTTGAATTTCTTCTCCATTATTATCGTACTCAGCAAAGTAACACATTCCTTTTCTTGCATCCATTAAAACAATTGTTTTGTTTTTATTCTTATTAATTTGTGCAAGAATTACTGTTGATGGTACCCCAACTAACGGAATTTCGAGTTGTTGTGCTATAACTCTTGCTATGGTAAGGCAAGCTCTTATTCCTGTAAAGCTACCCGGCCCGATATTTACCCCAATAGCTTCAATGTTTTTTACTGTTAGGTTGTGTTTTTTGAGCAAATTCACCAAATTTTGAATTAGGTAGGCTGAGTGATATTTGTCATCGTGAGTTTCTATTATTTCTGTATCAATTGCATTTTTCTCATTGAATAAGGTTAAATAGGTTTTGTCTAAAGATGTATCAAAAGTCAAAAAATGCATTAGTTCAATCCTTCCAATATTGTTTGTGCTTTTTCGCCGTAAGCAATAAAAGTAAAATTACGTTCGGTTTCTGCAACATACTCGATTTGTATTTCAAGTCTGTCAAGAGGAATTTCTCCCTGCGAAAATTCTGCCCATTCAGCAAATGTTAGACATCTGCCCTGAGAATATTCTTCAAGTTCATCAAGAATTGTTCTTACACCTTCATTTTCAAGTCTGTATAAATCAAAATGAAATATTGGTATTTTTCCGCAATGATACTCGTTTAAAATGACAAAGCTTGGACTGGTCACTTTTTCTTCTACTCCAAGGTGTTTTGCAACTTTTTTGACGAAAGCAGTTTTTCCTGCACCAATGTCACCAAACATGCAAACAAAACAGCCATCATTTTCTACCAACTTGGCAAACTTTTCTGCAAGTAAATCTGTATCATCTAAATTTTTACAAACAAATGTCTTCATTAGTAAAACTCACCCACTCCAAATGTAAATGCTCCTCGTTTGTTTCCGTGTCCGACATTTGTAAGCGGATAACCCCAGTCTACGCTTAATGGTCCGATTCCAGGTACAAATACTCTCAAACCTACACCAACACTGATAGCTTCACCAGGTCTGTCATACATCCTGTCACTAACTGATGTGCTAAACAATTTACCTGCATCAGCGAAGAATGCTAACCTTACGTTGTCTAAGAATTTAACTTTTTCTATCCTATCTAAAAATAGTAGTGGAGTTAGTAATTCAGCCGAAGCCATCATAAAGCCGTCACCAGTACCAACTTCGCTCATTCTGAAACCTCTAATTGTATAAGGTCCACCTAAGCGATATGCCATAACTTCAGGCATATCTCCGTACAATCGTCCACCGGCTCTACCCATAAGTGAAAAACTGGATTTTTTCATAACAGGGTAATATTTTTTTATGCTAGCGGTGATTTTTCCATGTGTATCTCTAATGTCTTCAAGCCCTACATTTTGGTCAAATCTTATTGATGCCAATACCCCATTTCTTGGTGTTATAGCATTATCTCTTGTATCATAAATCAAGCTTGGGGCAATGCCTATGAATAAGCCACCTTCAAGCTGTTTCGCACGTTCAGATATTGGAATATTGTATTTTGCAAATCTTTTTTGGACTTCTTCTGAATCACCTTCTCTAACATCTATATTTTCTATGCCCAAGCTGATTTGCCCTCGCAGAGTTTTTTCAGTGTTAAGAGGTCTTGCAAGTGTTGTTTCAAATCCGAATCTACGCTCAATAGCAAGAGGAATTTGATAGCTGGCAAAATCTCTATAAAATACTTTCGATAACAAGGAATTGTCGCTACCTTTTAAGTGTGGTTCATAGAAACTTAATTCGGACTGAATATTCGCACGGTTCAACATAGAACGGTCATTAAGCATTATCCCCGTACCGGTCATAACGTTAAGTGATACTCTTTGTCCTAAACCACGGAAGTTGTTTTCAGCAAAGCCTAGTGTTGCAAATAAACCGGTGGCTGTATCTACACCACCACCGAGTGACAATGTTCCTGTTCTTTGCTCTTCTACATTTATTGTAATGTCGTATAAATCCGTATCTGAATTAGTTTTTTGAATACTTCTTGTTACATCTTTGAATGCTTGAGTACCATATAATCGTGTTAAATCAGATTTAATTTGATTTTCATTGTAAACTTCTCCCGGTTTTGACAGGATATTTCTTTCAATGACAAAGTCTTTGGTCTTTTTGTTCCCTTCAATTGCAATCGAATTAATATGTCCTTCTTCAACTTCAAAGTTGATAACACCGTCAGGGTCATCAAATACGGCAGTAACTCTTGCTAAAATGTATCCTTTTTCTGCGTAAACCTCTTCTATGTCAGTGATTGCCTGATTGACTAAAACCATATTTTGAGGCTTGCCTTTTAGATAGTTGATAGCATTTGTGATTTCGCCAACAGTCAGAACTTCATTACCTTCAATAGTAAATCCGGTTATTGGTAAATTTTCTTCAACCGTGATTTTTAGTATAACATTGTGTTCGTCAATTTTTATTGGGAGAGCTTTAATTTTTTCCGTAAAATAACCCATCTGATAAATTTGCTTTAAGCTCTGTTGTACCATATCACGGCTATATACATCACCGGCTTGTACCTTCATAGCAGTTGCGATTTCAGAATTTGCTATTAATTTGTTGCCATCAAATTGTATTTCTTTTATGTAAACTGCATTCGGATTATTTTTAAGTTTTTCGGCTTCTTCTTTTTCTTTATCAGTCTTTATTAATTCAGGGTCTTTAAAAACAGCAGGTTGTTCTACTGCGGATTCTTTTTTTTCTTTATTTTTAAACCATGCCGCTTCAGCAGGAGCAGAAAATTGCACAAGCAACTGCAACCCCAGTAATATCCCTATAAGTTTTTTGTTATATATAAACCTAATAATCGTACTAATCCTCTGGCAACAAGTGGTATAATAAAATTATACTGCCAAAAGAGATGATTTCCAATACTTAATATATGTTAATATTTTAAACTATTTACTTATTTTTGAAGCTCTTTGAATATCTCTTTTTAGTGCTTTTTCTTTTATTGCATCACGTTTATCGTGTAATTTTTTACCTTTTGCCAGTGCAATTTCTAATTTTGCCCAACCGTTTTGCAAGAATAGTTCAAGTGGAATTATGGCATAGCCCTCTTTTTTTATTTTTCCCAACATCTTCATTATCTCTTTTTTGTTGAGAAGTAATTTTCTGGTTCTTTCGGCTTCGTGGTTATATCTATTTCCTTGTTCGTATGGGCTAATATGGCAATTGTAAAGCCAAGCTTCAGAATCCTCTATTTTTATAAAGCTATCTTTTAAATTAACGCCACCTTTTCTTATTGATTTAATTTCCGTGCCACACAACACAATCCCAGCCTCATATTTATCAAAAATGAGGAAGTCATGAAATGCTTTTCTGTTTGGTGATAAGATTTTTTTACCCATATTTGGATTATATCACAAATTTTAATATTTAATCGAGGATATTGATTCCGCAACCGGAGCCGGTTTGTCCAAATGAGTTATAGTAACCTGTATTGGTTCGAATTGAACGGTGGTATCCGTTATTCCCGTAACCTCTGTTGTAATTGTGATATGGTGCATAGTACGGCATTCTAGGTCCGTAAGTCCCATAGTTAGGACTGAATCCATATGGTACATTGTAGTCGTATGAACTTATTGGCGGAGTGAACCCTGTCATATATCCATTGTTAAACATTGAGCCAAAGATGTTCTGGAGAGTGTTTTTTAAGCCATTACCTTGTGTTAAACCTATTGTGTTGCCAAATGAAGGTGCGTTATTGCCAAAATCAGTGTAGTGATTTGAGGCTGTTAATATTGTTTGGTATCGCTCATCTGGTTTTCCTGATTGTACAGCTCCCAACATTTTTTGTTCAAGTCGAGTCAGCCTGTTTTCAAGATTATCTTTTTTATAACTGCGACCTAGGATTTTCTTTTCAACAAATGCCAAATCTTTTGACGGAATATTATAGAGTTCACTTTGGTCTATATGTGATATTATGTTATCGGTTCTCCACGCTAAGTCTGCACCGGTAAAACTTCTTGCACATGTTTTTTTCTCCAGTCGTTCTAATCTTTTTTCGATATCTTCGTTTTCATAAGTTTTTTGAAAAATTATATTTTCAAGCTGAGAAATTTTAGGGTAAGTTGTGTAATTGTTCACAATTACTTCAGGATGTTCGTATGTTGTAAATGTGTAGCAAAAGCCTTGTAGCCCAATTAGTATAGTAAATAACAATAAAAAATAACGCATTAAAAACCCCTTCTGAATATTTTATTTCAGAATACGAGTTTTTTTGCGTTACTTAAATTGCCGTGTTGGCTAAAATATTGTTTAGTAAGAGAATGATTCTTTGATATTTTTCGATATCATTTGCTTACAAGATTGTTCCTCAGCTTCAAGAGCTTGCAGTTTCAATCTATATTGTTCCATTTGCAAATCAAGTTTTTTCTCAATTAAGTATAGCCGTTCTTTTCGTTGTTCTAATTTTTTCAGTACAGGTGAATCTGGGTCTAAGTCAGTACCAACAGACATTAAGTCTGTAACGGTTCTGCTTAAATTCATTTTTGCATCGGCAATCACTTGGAGTTTGTATTCCAAATCAAGGCGTTGTGCCTTTATCATCATTAATCTGATTGTCGCTACTGCATAACCCATATCGGTTCCACCTATCTAAGTTCGTTAATCTTATTCCCTTTTAGAAATACGTGTTCATTATTTTCTGCAATTAATTGTTCCATTTGTCTTAATTTAAATTGCTGATAATTTACACGATACTGAGCCATTTTGAGCTTTTTCTTTACCGTAAAGATATCTCTAAACACTGCACTTATTGACCTTTGAATTGATTCCAAGAAATTCTGTCTTCTCAAGAAATGTCTTGCAAAATTCATAAAGCTTCTAAATCTTTGTGTTTGTAGCATTACTGCTTGTTGTATCATCTTTACCTTTACTTTCCAATAAAGAAAGACTCTTCCATGAATATAAAAACAATCTTTCTCTATTTATTGCCTATGTTCCGGTGAATGTAAATAAATTGTAACATTCACATTTTCACACTTAATGCACTTGAACTAAGATTTTTGCATCGTATATATTTAATATCGGCTCTTTTTCCAAATACTTTAGGGTATTATGATTAAATCCTAAAATATTGCAATAAAAGTTTACAATACTTTTTAGCATTGTTTTGGACAAATAGTGATTCATTTTTCCTCCGCATAGTTTTAAATTGTATAATGTTGATATTTCACTACATATTTTGAATTGTTTTGCTGTCGCCTTCGATAGAGTCTTTAAGCATTTTCTTCAAAACATCACCTTGAGCATCTAACATTTTTACTACTGTTTCAATGTTTTTAACTTTGTTACTTAAGATTGTATCTGCGTTAGATGTAATGTTTCCTGTAACTCTTTGGTATGCTGATAGTGCAGCAGATGATGTACCTTGCATTAAGTTACCAATTACAGTTGCAGGTAAACCAAATGCATCAAGGTAAGGAGCAGCAGCTTGCATAATTCCGCCCCATCCAGAAATTACTCCTGCCATAGGGAGAATCCAGTTATTACCGAAGCCAAATCCGGTTCCTGCACCTACGCCGTATGCAGCTGCGTTTATGCCAGTCATTCCGGCAATGTCATTGGCTAGGCTCATGCTGGCAGCTCCACCGGTTGCAACTCCTGATGAAGAACCAAATCCCCATTGAATAGGAGCAGCACCACTTGGGAAACCTGGATAGTTTCCTAGGTTACTTGTTCCAAATGCTGAGTTTGCACCGTCCCAAATTACGTTACCGCCGCTTGCAGGTGTCCAGTATGATGTACCTGGAATATTCATTGATGTATTTCCACCCATTACAGTCATAAATGAGCTTGGGGCAATAAGTCTTGCGATTTCCCACAAGAAGTTTCCGGCTGTTCCAAATCCGGCTCCGTCCATTGCTGAACCACTAACCGTAAGGTCACGCAATCTGTCATATGTTTCAAACAAATGTGCTTTTGCATCACTTGCTGATTTTGAAAATTTGTTTGATATAACTAAGTATGAGTCGTTTTTGTAAGCCATTTATTTAACCTCGTGTTTCCTATAATTTTTGTTTAATGTTTTTTATGCGAAAGTCTTGAACGTACCTTCTACGTTTTTCTCAATAACTTTTTTAACCGCATCCATTTCTGTTTGAAGTGCTTCTTGTTCTGTATCAAGTTGTTTTAGACGCAATTCAAGAGTTCTGTCTTGAGCTTGGATTTTTTCTGTTTTTGCGTTTATGTCTTGTATTGTTTTGTCATAAACCATTTTTTGGTAATTGTAGTCTGTCATTGCTTGGTCATAGCCAGCATCGTCAGCGACTTCATCCAAATTCAATGAATATTGTGAACCATCAGGTAATGTTATGTAGTTAAATTTACCTGTTGAATCTTCAAGCAAGTTAACACCTGTATATGT
>JAFQTK010000152.1 GCA_017409065.1 bacterium | reverse complement strand
TTTCTTTGTTTTGTTAAATATAATTGTTGATTTTTTAGAAACAATAAATTTGATATTTATAGATTTATCGCTAATATGCAGGTTGATAAAAATTTGGGGTGTTTGCATATTAATACCAATTATAATTTATAATATTATTAGACTTTTTAGTCATATTAAAAAATATACTGCAGAAAAATTAAGTTTAAAGTAATTGTTAATGTTTGTAAAAAAAACTTACATAGTTATGTAAGTTCGAGTACCATTGTAAAGCAAAATATTGAATAATAAAGAGAGAAAAGGTTTATACAAAGTGTCCCCCAATTTATTTTGAATATCTTTTTTGCAGGCATATTTTAAAGAAGGAGTACAATTATGTCGATTAGAGAGTTTGTTAAAAGATATTTTAGAAAATAGAATAAAAATTCCTAAAAGGACTAGAGGTGTATATTATGATTTTAAATCAAGAGAGTCGAAGGCATTATTTGATACGTTTGAAATAAAAAAATATATTTTTAATAATTATTTTGAATTAAAACGAGGAACATCTCCAATAATTTCATATATAGAATTTCCTAAATGGCAAACGGATGCATTTTTAGCATTACAACATTGTACATTATATAGACCGCATATTACAAAAGATGGATATTTTGATACTTATGTTGTAGACTATTATGATTTTTCTAAAAGAAGTAAGAAAAATGACCCTTATGTCTGGTTAAATAATTATGCTTATGATATACAAGAAAGAGGAGGTTTAGAAAATTACTTCCTTGTTTATCATATACATGAAAAAGCAGGCATTAGAGGCGAGATTCGGGAATGGGTGAAATAAAAAATTCAAACGCAGAAAAAACATTGGATAAATTTATTAGAAAATCATTATTTCGCATTGATATTTTAACAGTGTTGTTGATAGTGATGTGTTTAGTTGTCTTTTACGTTGATTTGTTAAAGATTCCAACAGCATATCTTGCATTGTATAATATTTTTCTCTTTATATTTATATTTTTTTATTTATATTTACTGGATTTGAATGCCCAAAATTATGCAACGAGGGTTAAAAATACGGTGGCGAGAGATGTAATTCTGCTTCTAAAATCGATTGCATTAATATTTTCTCCGGTATTTTTTCTTGTTCCATTATATTTAGTTTTGTTTTTAGATTCACAATCTGACCCGACTTTTAAACTAACTTTTACATGTATAGTTTCTTTACAAGCCTTATCTATGTTTTTTACGGTAAAAGTTATTAAGGATAATGATAGTAAATATATGATGTTTATTATGAAGAAAATTACTGCCGTATTTCTTATTGCGTATTTTGTTAATAAAGTTTTAGATAATCTTGAATTTCAAAATATTATATTTCAAAGTTATGTGTTTCAAAAAATTGTATCTCCATTGTTTTATTCTTCGATATTTATTCCTCAGGAATTGTTGAAGATGAACATTTTCATTGAAGAATTATTTGTTAAAGAAATAATGGCTGAGCAGGTTTTTTGGATTTGTAATTGCTTAAAAATTTGGGGTGTTTGCATATTAATACCAATTATAATTTATAATATTATCAGACTTTTTAGTCATATTAAAAAACACACCACATAACATGGTGTGTTTTTGTTATTTTGATTTTAATCTAAACTGTTGCTTCGAGTTGAGGTTTTGATTTCCCTTTTTTTG
This sequence comes from bacterium, assembly GCA_017409065.1. Classification (GTDB taxonomy): domain Bacteria; phylum Cyanobacteriota; class Vampirovibrionia; order Gastranaerophilales; family Gastranaerophilaceae; genus RGIG2134. The sequence goes on along the minus strand of JAFQTK010000152.1, from coordinate 23,156 downwards.
AATCTTCCCAATCTCTGTGCCAAGCAAGAATCATACTGGCAAAGAAGATACTTGAATAAGTTCCGATTGCTATACCCAAAATCATTGCAAGAACAAAGTCTTTTGTTGTAACACCACCAAAGAAGTATAGTGCCAGTAATGTTATCAATGTTGTCAAAGACGTGTTGACACTTCTTGCTAAAGTTTGATTTACACTTGCATTAACGATTTCATCAAAACTTGCTTTTTTAGCTAAGAAACGCATGTTTTCTCTAACTCTGTCAAATACAACAATTGTATCGTGAACAGAAAACCCTATTACCGTAAGAGTTGCAGTGATGAACAAGCTGTCAATTTCGACATTATATACCAATCCGAGTATTGAAAATACACCAACAACAAATAGTACGTCGTGAAAGAGTGATAGTAATGCAATTACAGCATAATCAAGTCTAAAACGCATTGTTAAGTATGCAACTATTCCGATAAATGCCAATCCCATTGCAACTAGGGAGTTTTTGTACAATTCTTTTCCTAATGTCGGACCAACTGAAGTTATTGATATCATTTCCGCTTCAGGGTAGTCTGCTTTTATAGATGTCGCAACTTTTGAAAGAGTTGCTTCGTCTTTTTCGTCTATAAATTTAGTTCTTATTGATATTATGTGTTGTATGCCTGCTTTTGAGTCAGGATTAGAAACATCACTTGCATTATTTACATTGATTATCTGAATTGCAGCAGAATCAATATTTTTTTCTGCTAATGTATTTCTGAGTTTAGAAATGTTTTCGTTGTTTACATCTGATTTTACACCATATTGCAAAACGGTTCCGCCGGTAAAATCAATTCCGACTTTAACCGGAGTATGCGTCGGTAGTGTAACCATCGAGTATATCATTGCTCCAACACCTGGAAGGATTAAAATTAATGAAAGTATTAACCAAATCCATCTGTATTTGACAACATCAATTATATTTTTATTTCCTATAACATTTGTGGACATTGTTCTCTCCTTAAAAATTAATCTAATACACCAAATCTTGCTTTTTCTCTTTTTGTTTCGGTTGCTTGATAAGCTTGTCCGATATCACTTTCTTTTAAGCCAAACCAAGACGGGTGTTTAAGCTGCCCTGTGCCAAATAATAGGTGCATAAAGTTTTTAGTAACAGTAATTGCTGTAAACATACTAACAATAACACCAAGAGCAAGAGTTAATGCAAAACCTTTTACAATACTTGTTCCTAAGAGATAAAGAATTGTACAGGTTATTATAGTTGTCATATTTGAATCGAAAATACTTGTAAACGCTCTATCAAAGCCTGAATTTATCGCAGTGAAAAGAGTTCTGCCTTGTTTCAATTCTTCTTTTGTTCTTTCAAAAATAAGAATGTTTGCATCGACAGCCATTCCTATACTGAGTATAAAACCTGCTATACCTGCAAGCGTTAATGTTACGGGAACGATTTTGAAAATAGCAAAAAGTATTAATCCGTAAATAATTAGTGCAAGGTTGGCAATGATTCCCGGAATACGGTAATAAGCAATCATAAAGAGCATAACCAATCCGATACCTAGCATACCTGCAAATTTGCTCTTCTCAACACTATCAGCCCCAAGTGTTGGACCAACTGTATTTTCTTCAATAATTTTAGCCGGAACAGGTAAAGCCCCTGCGTTTAGTAAATCTACCATTTTTTTAGCTTCTTCATAGGCAAAACCATCCTGTCCGCCAGTGATTTGAGCTTGTCCGCCGAGAATAGGTTCTTGGATTACCGGAGCGGATCTCAACTCCCCATTGAAGAAAATTGCCATTGGTTGTCCAACAAGTTCTCTTGTCAATTGACCGAATTTTTTAGCTCCTTTATCATTAAATTCAAGGCTGACAGACCAATGACCGCGACTTGTTGTGGACACCATTGCTTTTTTTACGTCATTACCTGTTAAATCAGTGTCAATCCAAGTTTCTATATTATTTACGATAGGTCCTGGGCGTTTAAAAACAAGCTCTGCTGTTTCACCCAGAAACTCTCTTGCTTGTTTTGGATCTGAAACGTTTGGAATTTCAATTAAAAGTCTTTTTTCTCCGGTTTTTTGAACAATTGTTTCAGAAACGCCCAAAGCGTTAACCCTGTTTTCAATTGCGAACTGCAAACTATCCATCATATCAGGAGTGATTTTTGCAATATTATTGGTTGTTTGGGCTTCAAGAACCAATCTTGAGCCTCCTACCAAATCAAGCCCAAGCTTTGTAGGCTTCATAATGATTGTTGCAATTGAGCCAATAACAATGGCTACAATAAACCAAAACATAATGATTTTTTTATTTTTCATGATGTCCCCAATTTATACTAGTACTCAACTTGTCTATATTCTAACAAAAATAAAAAAAATAATCTAACCTGTTGACTAATTTTAACAATTTATTGAGTAAATTTGATTTTTTTGAAAATATCATTAAATTTCAAAAATAATAGTGTGTATGGGTATGTTTATATGAGTAAGTTATCATTAAGTGAAATCACTGAAAAAATGCTAAAACTTGAAGATGAGTTGGCGATGTTGCGGAAGAATAAGTTCGAAAAATTTTTGAAAATCAATATAAAGAAAAAAGAAGGAAAATTAACTGAGTTAATGAAGAACAGAAGTCTTCTCCTCTCTGAATCTAATTTTTTATCAAACTTGAGAAGTGACAAAGTTGTATTATCGCTCAGTTTCAAACTTGCCCAAAGAAAGGATTTAATTTATACCGTTTCTTTGATGCGGGAATCAATGGCTAAAAATTGGGGGTATTTGGTTCCTAATATTTGGATAGTAGATAATCCAAAGTTGGCAGATGATGAATTTGAAATAAAATTAAGAGGAGGTGCTGTTAGTGAAATCTTTAAACTTGATGCAAATCTTCGCAGAGAAGATGTGTCTAATTATGTTATTGCTACTTTGCAAACATTTTTGTTCGATAATGCTTCGACAGTTTTATCTCTACATGATATGAATCTTTACATTTCTGCTATCAAAGCAAATGAAACAGAAGCAGGACAAAATTCATCATTTTGGGAGTCTGTTAATTGGCTTAGGTGGGATTTAAAATCTTTTTTATGTGAACTTTTGCAAGAACGTTATTCTATTAAAAACATAAGTTTTGTTGCTGATAAGTTTTTAGAATTTTATTATCTAAAAAACAAGAACTTGGATTATAGTATTTCTACCTTGAAATCAATATTGCCAATGTATCCGGAAAAATTATTTGTGTCGGATTGGGTCATTAACAGCGTTAATTAGGTTGTTGATTTTAGAAAAATTAAATTGTTGGGATTGTGCAAATTCTAACAAGGCGGATTCATTCAGAGTTTTCATTTCCTGTATTTTTTTGTCTAGTTTATCTTCTTCATCAAGATTTATACAAGGAATACCTGACTCTTTAGCCAGTTTTTCAACCTTTTCATCATAATTAATAGCAAGAGTTTTTATTCCAAATTTAATAGCTAACAAACACGCATGAAAACGCATAGCAATAAGGTATTCTAAGTTTTTAAAATTTTCAATCAGGTTATGCGGGTAGTTGTTTTGGATGATTTCAGTTTTTATTTGTGGCTTGCGTAGTGTTAATTTTGTTTGAAATTCTTTGCACAATTTATAGTCTTGTGTGTCTTGAAACGAGAAAATTAAAACTTCGTGGTTTGGAAATTTATTTGCAATTTCGTCTGCAAGTACGTCTAAAAAATCTGAGGTTAGGTGTTTCCAACTTCTCAGTTGGATACCTAATTTGTTTTGTGGCAAATAATTAGGTATATCTAAGTTAAAAACGGGGTCACTTTGTAGCATGGCATCTATGCCCCAACCTCTTAGTAAAAATAAGCTTTTTTCATCCCTGACACTGTGTAAATCACATTTTTTTAGTACAAATTTAGTTAGCCATTGGGCAAATTGGTTGTTAATTGGTCCTATTCCTTGTGCAAATATAATAACTTTTTTATGAAATAATTTTGCACATAATATTATAAATAAATAATAAAATAGACTTTTAAGGCTTGTTTTATCTTGAAGCAGACTGCCGCCTCCGGATATTAAAATATCGGTGTGTATTAAATTAAACAAAATATTTATTAATGAAAAAGTTTTGCAAGATTTAACTCCGTGCAGCAATGCTGTCTTTTGAGGATTTGATGAAATTACCGTTATTGAACATCCTTGTTGTTTTAGGTTGTCCAACAGTACTTCTAAAATACTTTCATCCCCAAAATTATCAAATCCGATGTAACCGGAAACAACTACTTTGACGGGTTTCATTATATTTCCTTCAATTTATTCACAACTTGTTCATACGTTGGGATGGATTTTATTGCACCAACAGCCATAGCTTGCAAGGAACCGGTTGCTAACGCTATTCTAATTGCTTCAAAAGCGGACATTCCTTGTGTTATAGCGTACAAAAAGGCACCGTTAAAGGCATCACCGGTGCTTGTTGCATCGATAATTTCATGGTTCTTGTATTCATCAAAAATGATATTGCCATCTGAACCCGTATAGCATCCATTTTCTTTTGCAGAGCGGACAACTATTGTCTTAACCCCTAAATCCCAAAAATGTCGAATTAGTTTTTCAGGAGATTCAATATCAAATATTTTTTCTCCATCTCTATATTGGTTAAGGAACAAAATGTCTATGTATTCAGCAATTTCATCAAATGCTTCTTTTGCTTCTTGTTTGCTCCAAACGCTCTGTGCATAGTTTGGATCATATGCACAAAGTACGTTATTTTCTTTTGCAATTTTGTAGGCTTTTTGTACTGCCTCTTTTGCATTTAATGATAAAGATTGAGTTATGCCGGTAGTGTAAAATACTTTGCTGTTTTTTATGTAATCTTCATCAATATCATCGACACTCAAATAAGTAGCCGCTGTTCGTTTTCTGTAATGAGAAAATTCTTTTTCACTATCAACAGGTAGTGCTATAAAATAAATTCCATTGTATCCGTTTACAAGTTTAACTTGCGAAATATCAAGTCCTTCATTTTGCCAAGAATCAAGCAAATAGTCTTTAAAGGGGTCCATTCCTACTTTAGTAATATATCCGACTTTTGCACCTAATCTTAGTGCTGCAATCGCTGTACATAAAGTATCTCCGCCATAATATTTTTGTAAGTTTTCAGCAAATGTTAAACTTTCGCTACTGGAAAATTCAATTAAGCTTTCACCTATTGTTATTAAATCTAATTTTTCAGTCATATTTCCTCGCAAACATGAAGATATCACAAACTTAAAATTTTGGTCAATTTTTTAATTTTCGGCTAGAATAAAATTATGATTAATTATTCCAAATTATTCGATTTAGCAAGAGATACATATGCGGATTTGTCCTATCATTCCCGTTCAGGCAGGGCATTAATTCCTCTTCGATATTTTTTTGAGTTAACTTATCGTTGTAATTTGGCATGTCCATATTGCTATGTTGGACAAGACAGAAGAAAAAATGAACTTACTACTGATGAGTGGAAATCTGTAATTAATCAAATTCCATTTTACGCATTTGTGACTCTTGTTGGCGGCGAACCATTAGTAAGAAAAGATTTTGTGGACATACTTTATTCAGTTTCCAAAAAAACGTTAGGGAAGGTAAATGTTGTATCTAACGGCATTTTAATGAATGAGGATATTGTTGATGCGTTTATTAAATCTCGGATGGTGTTATTATCGGTATCTTTGGATGGGTATGGAGTAAATCATGATAAAAATAGAGGTACAGATGGCATTTGGGATAAGATAATAGCGAATCTTGCTTATCTGCAAGAGCGGAAAAAAGAACTACGCAAATCAAAGCCAATGATAGATATTAAAACTATCGTATTGGAAAATAATCTTGATGATTTGCCAAAATTGTACAAATTATGCAATGAAATGAAGTTTGACTTTTTGTCAATTTCCTTTTTGCGAAATAATAATTTAAAACAAAATTCTTGTTTAAGAGAGTCGTTCGGTGAAGAATTTTGGAAACAAGAATATCCTATTAATCCGTATTTTGATATGGCTCATTTTGAAGAAGTTTACAAAGAAATTAGTTCATTATCGAAAAAATCAAAAGTTCAAATTCGTTATTCTCCAAAGTTTGATGGGGGAGATGAGTTGGCAAAGATTAAAAAATTCTTTAGTGAAGGTCCGAATAAAGAAATTAACGAAATTTATTATCCTTGTAAATATCCGTATTCAAATATGATGATTAATCCGCAAGGAGATGTTTATCCTTGTTTGTCACTTAATATTGGGAATGTTAAAAATATGGGATTGAAGGAAGTTTATAATTTGCCGAAATTTCGTTGTTTTAGAAAGAATCTTCAGTGTTCAAAACTTTTTACATCTTGTCAAATGTGCTGTGAGTTGAAAGTTAAAGAATAGTAAAGATTGTTTCTTTTAAATATTAATGTTACTATGTGTTTAAGTTTGGGATAGGTTTGAGTATGAGCTACAAAAAAACTAACAAGTCAAAAAATACCAAAAATACAAAAAAGAAAAAATCATTTAAGTTTAGGTATTCTTTTTTGACCTTGGTGTTGTTGGGATGTTTGGCTTACGTTGGTGTAAGTGCATTTTATAATATCTCTAAAACTATCAATTATCAGGGTAAAATCAGAAAAATGGAGCAATTGAAATTCCAAGCTGCCCAAGAAAATATAAGATTGAAAGAAGAATTAGAAAACTTTAATTCATTAGATAGTTTAGAAGCAATAGCTCGTAACAATTTGAAAATGGCTGGGGAAGATGAAGTTTTGGTTATTATTAATCAAAAAGAAGAAGCTAAACAAGAGGTAAAGCAAGATACAAACAGCTTTAAAAATAAACTGTTTCTTAAAAAAAATCTTACTGAGAGAAAATCAAATTAGATTTGTTTGCGGTAAAATTTGGTTATGAGTATTTCACTTTGGAATATATATGTTGTTTTTTTGAAAGTAGGAGCTTTGCTCTTAGGTGGTGGTTATGTAATACTTCCGCTTTTGACTGCTGAAATTGTGCAAAAACGACCTTGGATAACAGAAGAAGAACTAATTGATTATTATGCCTTGAGTCAGTGTTTACCAGGTATTATTGCGGTGAATACGGCTGTTTTTACAGGCTATAAATTAAGAGGGAAGCTGGGTGCTTTTGCTGCCATTGTCGGAATGTGTACTTCGCCTTTTTTAGCAATAATTTTGTTGGCAACAATACTGGACAAATTAACTGATATACCGATTGTTCTTGATATTTTTTGGGGGGTAGGAATTGGTATATTGATAATGATTTTACTGACAGTTAAAGAAATTTGGTGTAAGAGTATTGTCGATAAGTTTACTTTTTTTGTTTTTATTACAATATTTTCCCTGACGGTTTTTGCTGATTTGTCACCTGTTTGGGCAGTTGTGATTTCTGCATTGTTTGGGGTTTTATACAGATTGTATCAAAGGAGGTATCAGTAATGATATATTTGCTTTTGGTATATGAGTTTTTCAAAGTAGGACTTTTTTCTGTCGGTGGCGGATATGCAACGTTGCCATTTTTGTATCATATTGCTGATGTTTATAAATGGTATAGTGCAGAGCAATTAGTTGATATGTTGGCAGTATCAAGTATTACTCCTGGACCTGTTGGGATAAATGTTGCTACTTTTGCCGGATTTAAGTCAGCTGGAATTTTAGGTTCATTATTAGCGACCTCAGCTTTGATTCTTCCATCTTTTTTAATTGTTGTATTTATTGCTAAGTTATTAAATAAATTTAAAGAAAACTTTTTTGTAAATGCCATTTTATACTCGATTAAACCTGCGGGATGTGCATTGATTGCCGCAGTTGGAGTAGATTTATTTAGAAAAGATGTGCTAAAAGATATTTCGTCTTTTGATGTTTATAATTTATCAGCGTTTGTTGATATTAAGGCATTGATATTGGTAATAGGTTTGTTGATTCTCAGCTTGAAAGTGAAAAAAGACCCTCTTATATATTTGGGAATTGCTGCCATTTGTGGTGTTTTGTTTAACATAAAAATTTGGAGTTAAACGCAAAAAAAAACCGACTGAGAGCCGGTTAAGTTTACCACATATTAGAGAGAGGAATTAGAGAGAAATAATAAAATCTTTTTTTATCCTTCTATTATACATGTACCCACTTTTTCGAAAAAATAACGATTTTTTAATTCATATTTTACAAAACTTTACAAAATACTTTAAGTATTAGCCAAACGCTAATACTGATAACCCTTCCGAAAATGGTAAAATTAATATTGAGGATGTAATATTTTTACCGGTTGAGGATTTTTGTATTTTTCCTCATCATTTCTGATTTTTATTTTTAATTTTGGGTACTGATTATAGGTGTCATTATTTTTCACAAAATGAATGGCTCCAACTTTCCTTGCAAGAAACATTCCTTTGAATTGAGCTCTATTCACGGATGTTGGAGAAAAACGATAATTTTCAAAATTCATATTGGTATCATTTACGATTAAAAACTGTTCAACTTGGAAAGGTGTACGTTTTATTGTTACCTCGTTGTTTTTAAAGTCTGAGGTTGCAATAACTTTTACATCATCAAATATTTCTTGTACCGATTTCGTCGTCATTTCTGCAGGTTGAAACTTATCGTTGTTGTACGTAATTGTATAGAACTTTAGTGTATTGTTGTTTACTGCTGCAAATTTTCCGTTTCCGATGAAGTCATAGTTTGAGTCTATTTCAAAGGCGAATTTACCGTCAATATAGTATTTTGTTCCTTTTTTATTTAGTTTTATGGTATCTTTCTCGTGAGATGTTGAAGCCCAAGTATTTTGGCTGGGCGAGAAGTAAAGAGTCCCTGCGTATATTGGTTCTAAGATTGTTGCATAGCTAGTGTTGTTACTGAATAATAATGCACATAAAATGAAAATAATAAGTGCTAAAAATTTTTTCACAATAAGCTCCTTTTTCCCTACATATTGAATAAAACAATCCAGATAGAATAAATGATAACATGTACTATATATTATTACAATTATTTACAAAATTATAATTTTTTCTTTAAATCGGATTTTATGTCTGTAAGAGGACCGTTGTACGGATTTCTTAAATTTTGATAATATTTTTTGGCGTATGTGAATGGGAATTTAGGAATCCAGCCAAGTTTCATAAAAATTGAAACAGTTTCAGCCCCTTGTGAAAGCATTAATTCATCGATTGTTTGTTCGTATGCAGGGGAAATTGAAGAAAATACTTTTAAAGTATAGTCTGTGGCTGTTATGACAGAGTATCCTGATGCAGCACCTGTACTTGTCATTAAGTGTGTAATTTTAAAATCTTTATCGTCAATTGTTATTTTTCGTGAATTTTCAGGTAGTATAATTTCATTTTCAGATAGTTTAGCTACTTCAAACCACTCACCTTCAAATTTAATTCGCATAGTTGTTCGTGATGGCATATAAATATCTTCGTAGTCAGTAGAAAGAAGAATTTTTCCATTTATATCAGCTACGCCATATCTGTAATTTTTTTTAATTAAAAACATATTACCAAAAAGTGGTTCTATTGAAGAATATTCAGGAGAAATAATAGCTTTACCTGTTTCATCATAGATGCCATAATCATTGTCATTGCCTAGCTTAGCAAATTTGCCCATTATTCTGTCGGCGTGTCTGTATTTTGTTTTAACAAGTATTGTTCCATCTGAAGATATTAATCCGAATTTACTTTTATTTTGAGCTAGCCAAGCGGATTCTCCAATCCGTATCAGCTTTTTGTATGTTGGTTTAGTAATAATTGAAACTGCTTCTTTTTTAATCCCAAAATATACGTTTTCAGAAAAAACTTGAACTTTTTCGTTTGCAAACGTCGTACATTGTAAAATTAAAAGTAAAGCTAATATCGTAAAAATCTTCTTCATGTTAAATATATTAGCATAAAATTTGTTATGTTATAATTCTATTAATAATGAATTGTGGGAAATTTAATGTCAGTTATATCTAAAATTAGTAATATTGGTGGAAAAAAGAAATTTATAGCAATTGGGGTTTCCATAGTTGGTTTTATCCTTGCGTTATTGTTATTTGTATATTTAAAAGTCCTGCCTTGGGTAGTTAATAATTCAGCGTTTATAAACTGCGTAGAAAGCGGATTTAAGAAGACTTTTGGTGCTGAGTTGGTTATAGATTCACCCAAATTATATACAAGTCTTTCACCTTATGTGAAAGTTTGGGTTAAAAAGATAAGTTTAACGAAAGGTCAAGACGAACTTTTTGTTTTGGATAATTTGAATGCATCTGTTTCATGGGCAAAACTTTTATGGAATAAAGTTGAGTTGGATAAATTGGGAGCTGATTATATTTTTGTTGATGTTCCTGAATTAATTAAACTATTTCCTGTTCAACCAAAAAATGCCAAAACTCCTTCCTCAATGGAAGTAGAATGGCTTGATTCATTGTTTGTTATTAAAAAGTTTTTAATTTTATGTGATGTTAATTCTGAAATAAAAGCAAAAATTGAGGGAAATGGAATTTCTGTTGCAGATAAGCAGAATCCTAAGTTTGTCAGGTTTAACATAGTTGCTGATTTGCTCAAAGAGAACGAGTCCATCAGATTTGGATTGAATGACAATAATACAGTTTTTATAAAAGATAAAAAATTACATATCGAAAATGGAATTTTGTCCGTTAATGATTCAAAAGTATTTATAGATTTTGAATCGGATGCGAAGAATAATTTTGATATGACGGTTTTTTCGGATGATTTTGAGTTGGCAAATATCGTTAGTTTAATTGGTACTAACTTGTTAATTCCAAATGGTTCAGAAATATTGACCTTTTTTAATGATGTAAAAGGCACTTTCGATTTTAAAATAAATGTGACTAATAATGGAACAAACGGAAAAATTATCTTGAATAATGGGTATTTAGAGTTAGTTCCGTTTGCGAATTTGCCTGTTGTTGCGTCTAATGGACAAATAGATATAACAAATGATGAAATAAAACTGAGTGGTTTTAGTGGTTACTATGGTAAAAATACAAAGAACAAAGTTGCTTTAGTAGGAAGTATCAAAGATTATACAAAATCAGTTGATACCAATATTGAAATAACAGGTAAAGCAACCAATGAATTAGTCGAAGATTATTTGTCAAAGCTTGTTGGTGTACCTATCACGTTAACCGCAGATTCCGGCATGCGACTAGTTATTAAGTCTATCTACGATAAAATTGATATATTATGGCAGGGAAAAATTGCAAAAGGCAACGATATTCTTGTTGATGGTGCTTCGTTAAGCCCTGTTGATTATGATAGAGCCGTTACAGCTGATTTACACTTTGAAGATAATATTTTGAATATTAAATCTATAAATTACTATATTGCGTCCGTTTTAGATAAAAATACCAAAGGAATTAAGCCTATTTTGACTATTGATGGTAATTTAAATATGTCAAAAAATGGTGAGATTATGAATATTGGTTTTGCAATTCCAAAACCTTTGCCGAGTGAATTTTTAAACGTTCTAATTGGTCAAAAAATGTTTAAAGGTGGAACTATTGCCGGTGATTTGCAGTATGTTAATACAGGTAAGTTCCCAATTTTAGACGGACAGATTTTATTGAATAAAATTAGAATACCGTCACAACGTTTGTCTGTTAGAAATGGTAGTTTAAATGCGAGCAAGTCTTCAATTAAATTAAATGCAAATGGGCGATTTAAACGTTCATCGTATGATTTTAACGGAGATATTAAAAATAATTTATTATTTCCTATTGTCATAAAGGATGTCAATTTGACTGTTGATAATGTTGATGTCGAGCGACTTATGACATCAATGAACAATCAAAATACTCAGCAAGTTTCAAATATTTCAGATGTATCGAATCAGGTTGCAGATGAAAATGATGAAAATGCTGATGATGCATTCACCTTTGATACAGGTCTTTTGATTGTGGAAAGATGTGTTTTAAATGTTGTTAAAGGTTTTTATAAGGATATAAAATTTGGAAATTTGTTTGCTAATCTTACATTGAACAAAGATGGGGTCTTAGAAGTTAAGTCAAACAGATTTGAGTTTGCAGAAGGAATATCAACATTAAAAGTTTTCTGTGATTTGAAAAATCACGATTATAGAATCCGTTTGGGAGTTAAAGATATTAATTCTGATTTAATAGCGACAAATTTATTGGCACTTAAAAAGGAAATATCAGGTAAGGCAAATGGTTTGATTATGCTAAATACCGATGCATCAATGAAATTAAATGGTGAAATAAAATTCTCTGTAAAAAATGGAACTATCGGTAAGGTTGGATTGGTCGAGTATGTTTTGAAATTTGCTTCCTTGTTTAGAAATCCATTGGCAATGATTAGTCCTTCGACTCTTGTTGATTTGGTGAATATTCCGGAAGGTAATTTTGATAATATTTATGGAGAATTATTATTAAAAAATAATATAATTGAAAAAATAATGATTAAATCTTCTGCCTCTCAATTGAGTTCATTTATCGTTGGTAAATTTAATTTGGAAACGAGAGATGCAACGTTGAGAATTTATACAAAATTTAGCAATGCTAACAGAGGATTTGCAGGCTTTTTGAGAAATATTTCTCTAAATAGTTTGGCGAACAGAATACCGTTAAGCAGCAGAAATGACAGTAATTATTACGAATCTGAATTAAAACAATTACCTCCGATTGATGCTGATGAAAAGGATTGTCAGGTGTTTTTAACAAAAGTCGACGGAGAGGTTGAAACCGGTAATTTTATTTCATCACTTAGAAAAATAAAATAAATTGCTTTATAGCTAAAAAAGAGGTTATGTTTAAACATAACCTCTTTTTTTATTCTAAATTTCCATATATCCTAGTGTTTTACTAACTATAAATTCAGCTGAAACTGTCGAACGTATATCCTCAACAGTAAACATTGGGTTGATTTCAATTAAAACTAATCCTTTATCTGTAACTTCAAAAACGCATCTTTCAGTAATAATCAAATCTACTTCCTTATATGCGGTTAGAGGAAGTGTGCATTTTTTCAGAATTTTTATGTCCCCTGTAGAGGTGTGTTCCATAGCAATAATAACTTTTTTAGAGCCTACTATTAGGTCCATTGAACCGCCCATACCTGGAACAAATTTTCCCGGAATCATCCAACTGGCAAGGCTTCCTTCTTGGTCAACCTGTAATGCTCCCAGAACAGTTGCATCAATATGACCGCCTCTCATCATTGTAAATGCCATTTGTGAATCATAAAAACAAGCACCTGGTAATACATCTACATATGCACCACCGGCATTAATGATTTTTTCATTGCCGTCTTCTGAAGATAACGTTTTTCCAACCCCTAAAATACCGTTTTCAGACTGAAATATTACATTGACTCCCTCAGGGATGTATGCAGTAACTGCCGTAGGTAATCCGATACCAAGTGTCACGGTATCTCCGTCTTTAAATTCTTTTGCCGCACGGCGGGCAATAATTTCTCTTATCTTTTCTTTTGTCAATACGGCTGTTTGTTCTATAACACTTGTCATTCTTTATCCTCCCGAACAACAATGTAGTCCACAAAAATTCCCGGAACAATAACTTCATTTGGATCCATACTGTCCACAAATTCTTCTGCTTCAACTATAACAGTATCTGCAGCTGTTGCCATAACAACGTTGCTATTTCTTGTTGTCCCTTGGTAAGAAACATTGCCATATTTGTCAACTTTTGTACCGTATATCAATGCAAAATCAGCACCAATCGGAGTATCAAGGATAAAAGTTTCTCCATCAACTTCCATAGTTCTTTTAAATTCTTCAACCAATGTTCCGACACCTGTTGGGGTAAGAACTCCGCCAAGTCCTGAACCTTTAGCTCTGATTCTTTCATAAAATGTTCCCATTGGAACTAATTCTACTTCTAATTCACCAGCGAGCATTTGTTTCCCTGTTTCAGGATTTGTTCCGATGTGGGTAGTTATTACTTTTTTTACTTGACGGTTTTCAATAAGTTTGCCTCTATCCTTATTTGGCACAGAGGTATCGTTAGCCACCAATGTTAGGTCAGTTTTATTTTGACTAACTAATTCGTCAACCAACTCAGTCGGAGTTCCGCAACTCAAAAATCCCCCAATCATGACTCTGGATTCGTTAGAAATCAAGTTTATTGCTTCTTTTGCTGTAATAATTTTTTTCATAATCTTGATTCTAGCATGAAAAAGGTAATCTTTCACGAATTTGAACAAAATTGTTACGGTTATTTGTGATTTCGAATATAGCCTAGTATGCCGTTAATAAAGGTTAATGGGTGGACAGGGCAACCTGGAATGTAAAGATTGATTGGGTATTTATTCAGAAATTCTCGGTTGATTTGTGTACTGTTTTGGAATACACCTCCTGAAATGGCACAAGCTCCACAAAGTATTACTATTTTAGGATTTGGAACGGATTTGTAACAATCTTCTAACGCATAAGCCATATTTTCAGAAATAGGACCGGTTATAACTATCCCGTCTGCGTGTCTGGGTGATGCAACAAAATCAATTCCGAATCTTCCCAAGTCAAAATTCACATTTGAACATGCATTAAGTTCCATTTCGCATCCGTTACAACCAGCGGCAGAAACTTGTCTAAGCTTCAATGATTTAGAAAATACTGATGTTATTTCTTTTTTTATTTGGATTGCAGTTTTTTCGTATTCTTCTGCAGTTATATCTTCAGTAATGATAAGCTTTTCTCTGCTTGTAGCTGATAATTTATACATATTTGAAAATCTTATTGCATCGTTTTGACAGATGTTTGCACAAGCTCCACAGAAGGTGCATTTGCCCATATCTATCGATAAAGGATTGAGTGTTAATGCATTAGTTGGACAAGCATTTATGCATTCTTGAGGATTTGTCGGTTCACCTTTTAGAATTGGAAATCCTCTGAATTGCTCTCTCATTGGAGCATTTTGAATATCTTTTATAAATTGTTGTCCTTGAAAAATTCTTGATTTTAAAGTGTCAAACATTTTTATTTCCTTGTTAATTATAAATCATTGCCTGCGTATGAGAGGTTGAAACTTTTGTTGCAAAGTGGAAAATCAGATATTCCATTATTCCTAACTGCAAGAGCTAAACCGTACCAATTATTGAATGATGGATCTTTGATTTTGTAGCAAGATAGTTTTCCAAATTCATCTGTCATTGCAATATGTACGAGTTCACCTCTCCAAGCTTCAACTACTGAAATAGCAAATGCATTTTTTTCATTTTCTGTTATGTTATTTAGCATAATAGGTTCGTTTTTGTGCTTTTCAAGTTCATTGAAACATTTTCTTATGATAGCAAAGGATTCTCTTATTTCTTTGTATCTAAGTTTAAAACGAGAATTTACATCTCCGACCCCTCTAAATTGTTTACGCTGAATATTTAGGTTGTTTATCCATTTATCAGGATAATCAAATCTTGTGTCAAGATTTACTCCGGATGCTTTTGCAGCCATTCCGACTAAGCCAATTTCAGTTGCTTTTTCCGTGCTTACAGTCCCTGTTTTTTCAAGTCTTGACATAACAGAGGTGTTTTTTAACATTGTTTCACACATTCTGACTACATCTTTTTCAACTTTGTCTAAAGTAGCTTTTGCTCGTTCAATTTTTTCATTATCTAAGTCAAAGTTAACCCCACCGACATTTATAAGCCCTCTACCAAAACGGCTACCGCTAAATTCTAGCATTGTGTTGATTACCAGAGTTCTTGTTGCACCAAAAACCGACGCTCCCATAAGATAAGCAATATCTCCGGCTATGGCACCCAAATCTCCGATGTGGATTGCGGCTCTTTCCATTTCGAGTGCTAATTTTCTGATGAGTTGAGCCTTATCTGAAACCGTAATGTTTTTGAGTTGTTCCATTATTTGAGAGTATGCTGTATTGTATGCTATTACGCTATCTCCACAAATTGATTCTGCAAGCTGGTTTGAAGGAGCGTTTAACATTAATTCTTCGACTCCTCTATGCTGATATCCCAACATAATTTCGAGGTGATAAACGTTTTCTCCGTTACACATAAATCTGAAGTGTCCCGGTTCTATTACACCCGCGTGGATTGGTCCAACTGCAACTTGGTGTACTTCTTCACCTTCCATTTCAAAGAAAGGATAATCTTTTTGATTTTTTCTAACCGGTTTTAACCAAGGATGATTAAGCGGTTCAATTCCGAAGTTTTCATAAAATTCACGTTCAAAAATATGAAAAGCAGGAATGTTTTGTGTTAATGATTCATATGATTTTTCATTTGCTTCAAAAATAGCTGATGAAATTACAAATTCTCCGTTGACATCATCAGCAAGGACGACAAATAATCTTGTTCTACCTTCGCCCCAATCTTTTCCAAAAAATGATATTGGTCGTTTGTTTTCTTCAATGATAAGTTCTCGAAGTTCATTGATTGGGAATATTGGTATTTCTGAGATTTGTAATTTAGTATTATTTTTTGTAATTATTCTATTAACCATTTATTTGTCCTTTAGCTTGAAAATTAAAATCCTAATGTTGCATTGTTAATGAGGTTATTCAAGATTGGGGGGATGTAAACTCCCAATGTGAATACAATTATCAGCATTATGAATTGAGGAATATACATCCAATTGGATATTTTGCTTTTATTTGATTCTATTTTTTGAATTTTTTCTTCGCTTCTTTTGCCGAATGCCATTTTTATAACAACTTTACCTATTCCGTACAGCACGATAGTAAGAAGCAATGCGAACAATATGCATAAGCCGTAGTGTTTTTGCATAATCATTACTTTTATCATTAAAAATTCGCTGATAAAAAGTACTGATGTTGGGAATGCACATATTGCCAGAAATGAGGCTATCCATAGCCAACCGGTTTTGCTGTCTGATTCGATTAAACCTTTTACAGATTTAGTCCTTTTTGATTCGAATAACTCGAGTATATTACCCGCACTAAGGAAAAATGAAGCTTTTGCAAATGAGTGACCTATCATATGGAGTATAACCGCATAATAAGCAATCCCGCCAAGTGCAGTGCCGATGGCTAAGATACCCATATTTTCAATAGATGAGTAAGCAAGCATTCTTTTGTAGTTTTTGATGTGGTAAACAAAAACTGCAGTCACAAATAATGAAATAAATCCCATTACAAACAAAATAATCCTTGCATAGTTATCAACATGTGCTATTTCCATCAGTTTGAATACTCTGACAATTACCAGAAAAGCTGAGTTTAGTAAAGTTGCGGAAAGTAATGCCGAAATTGGAGAAGGGGCTTCTGAGTGTGCATCAGGCAACCAAAAATGAATTGGAGCCAAGCCCATTTTTGCACCAAAACCAAATAGCATAAATACAAAGGCTAGTTTAAGCCAAAATGTATCAAAAGATAAAGCATTTTCATATAATATTGCAAAGTTAAGAGAATTTATTTCTCCTGTTGCTAAGTTCAGAAGTATTATACCGACAAATGCCATTGCAATCCCGATAGAACATATAAATACATATTTCCAAGCGGCTTCTATTGAATGCTTTGTTCTGTTGAAGTAAATCAAATACGCACTCGAAAGTGTTGTTGCTTCTACAAATACCCAAGCTAATCCTAAGTCTGTACTTAAAATAGTTCCTGTCATCGCAAGTACGAAACCTAGTATCATTAATGAATATCTGCGTATTTTTCTATCATTAAATTCTATGTGTTTTGAATATCCATTATTGTAAAATGCAACCATCAAGAAAACTACGGACATTATCAACATAAATATTTTGTTTGTTTCATCAAAGGCAAAATAATTATTTGCTTTCACAAAATCGGGGATGAAACATGCAATTGATGTTATTATTAGGTGAGTTAATGCGTACAAATTAATTGCTAATGTATCAAACCATTTGCGTCTGATAGTTAACATTAATAGTCCTGCAATTATTGGAAATAATAAAATAGTATTAATCATTATTCATAGTCCTTCAAATCTGATAAGTGAGAAACTTCAAGGTCTTTAAATTCTTTGTTTATGACATTTACAAACAATCCGAGTATGTAAACAGCAATAAATACATCAAGTAAAACACCCATATTTACAAGCATTGGCATTTCTTTTGCTACTGCGAGTGATAGTAAAAATATTCCGTTTTCCATTGTTATAAAACCAATTACACTTGAAATAATGTGGTGTTTTATTGTAATCAACCAAAGGCTTATGATAATTGTCGAAACAGAAATTCCAAAGTGAATGGGTGATAACATTTTTACGGTTGTAACCCAATAGTTAGAAACCAAGAAGCTGGCTAGTAATATTACACTTGCAATTACCAAACAGTAGAAATGCGGCACGTTAGGTGCATAATCTCTGTTTGAATTTGTTTTCTTTAATACTCGGAATAAAAACCAAGGAATTATTATAGATTTAACAACAAGTGTTTCAACTGTAAGAAAAGCGAAATTTAAAATATGTTCATGTTCAAAATGTGAACAACAAATTAAGAACAATAGAAAACCTTGTGCAATCAAAAGACGAATGTGAGAAACCATTCGACTGGTAGTTGCGAGATATAACATTGTTAATCCAAATAGAATTATGAAACCTTTTTCCATTACACATTACCCTCCGAACATTTTAGCCAATACCAATGAGAGAATAATTAATGCAATCGAACTCATTATAAATACAAATTCGAATACATGAGTCATTCTGATTCTTGCCATACCGGATTCAATAGTGCCGATAGCTAATGATATAGATAAAATTATAGCCAAATATGCGAATACAGATTCCCACATTCCTAAATTATTAGGAATCAATAAATTAGCAATCAACGAAGAAATCAAAAACATTTTTATTGAATTTCCCCAAGTCAAAAGTGCTAAATCTTTTCCTGAGTTATCCAATATCATTACTTCGTGAATCATTGTAAGCTCTAAGTGGGTTGTTGGGTCATCAACAGGAACCCTTGAACCTTCAATCAATAACATTAAAAATAAAGCTAAAACGGCAAATATAGTAAGTAAAACTCCGTAAGAACCGGCTTTTTGAATGATTTCGGAAAGTGCTTCAAACGTGTACGTTCCGCTCAATGCAATTATGGAAGCCATAATCATAAAGAATGCTGGTTCAACGATAGTAGTAAAAGATGCCTCTCTGGATGCTCCCATTCCTTCAAAACTGCTGCCTGTATCCATTGCTGATATTAAAGCAAAGAACTTTCCTAACCCCAAAATGTAAGCAAATAATATAAAACCTGCAGGAATATTTATTAGTGCCGTACCTAATGCTAACGGAACAAATAATGATGCAGCCAAAATTGAACAAATTATTATCATTGGTGCCAACCTAAACACAAAAGAAGTTGTATTGCTTATTACAAAATCTTTTTTTAACAACTTGATAAAATCAAAAAGTGGTTGCCAAATGGAAACACCTTTGCGACCGCCCCAAAAAGCTTTAGTTTTTTTAATTATACCAATCATCAAAAAAGGAATAATTAATAAGCATATTAGATTTATAATTTTAGTTATCATCTTTTTTTCCTTATTATTGTTTAGCCTATGGTTAAACAACCAATGATTATTACTACAAGAAATATAAGTCCGTATTTAATGTATGACTGTATGTTTCCGCTTTGAAGTTTTTCAAATTTTGACAAGAACCATTCGTCAAATTTTACAAGCGGATTGATTACATAAGCTTCTTCAATGTCCGCAATTTGTGTATTAAAGTGTGCTCTGTCCGGAAATAATTTTCTGGGTTTTTCTACATCGTAAACTCTTTTAAATAATGGACGAAGCATTGCTAAAAATGGACTAGCATAAGAAGAACCGCTGTATTGCATCTGGGTGTTAGGTCTGTCGTACCCGCATCCCCAAGTTTCATGCTTTTCAATGTTTCTGTTCAAAAATATTTGAGCCAAGAATAATAAAACAATTACGCTGATAAATGCAAGTGCAAAAATAGAAATTTGCTGCAATATCTCGAGATGTTCCGGTAAAATTCCAATTTGGGTTGTTGTTAAAATATTAGTTGAATTAGCAAGCATTGATAACGGAAGATGTGGTGCAACCCCAATGATAATTGCAAATAATGCCAACAAGCCCATTGTAGAAGTCATAGAAATTGAAACATCATTGTTTACATGTTTTGCGATTTCACTTCTGGGCATTCCCAAAAATATTATACTAAACGCTTTTGTGAAACAAAGAATTGCCATTGTCCCAACAAGAGCAAGACCTGCAATTGCGAATATTAAAGTTGTGGTTGAAAAGAAGTTGTTAATTAATAAGCCTTTGAGCATTGCAAAGTAAACTAAAAATTCACTTATAAAACCGTTTAGCGGTGGCAGTCCACATATTGCAATTGAACCAATAAGGAATAATATTGCACTTTTCGGCATGGTTTTTACCAAGCCGCCTAAAACTTCCATATCTCTAGTGTGTGTTTTTGTGTAAATGCTTCCTGCCGCCATAAACATTAATTCTTTAAATATGGAGTGATTTAGTATGTGTAATAGGCAAGCCAAAAATCCAAGCGTAGAAACAACGCTGTTGTTAAAGGTTAATCCTAACATTCCTACACCCATACAAATTCCAATTATTCCAATATTTTCAATTGAGGAATATGCCAACATTTTTTTAATATCTTTTTGAGTTATTGCGTATAAAATACCGTATAATGCTGTTATCAGAGAAAGGATTAAAACTCCGTATGCGATTGATTTTGAAGGTGTTCCGATAAATGTTAGAGTTCTTAAAATTCCATAAATACCTGTTTTTATCATAACTGCAGACATAATTGCACTAACATGACTCGGAGCTGCGGGGTGAGCATCAGGAAGCCAGTTGTGGAAAGGAACAAAACCGGCTTTTGTTCCAAAACCTATAAATGCCAATATAAATACTATGTTTGCAAGTTCACTGTTTTGGCTCAATACATTAGCAAAAGTTGAGAAATCTAAACTATTCGCATTAATGGCTGATAACGCAAAAGCCGTGATTATGAATAATACAGAAATGTGCATAAATACAAGATATTTTAACCCAGCCTTTATAGTTCCTTTGTTTTCACCTTCAAACATTACCAAGAAGAATGAACTCAAAGACATAATTTCCCAACAGATTAGGAACATCAATGCATTGTCACAAGCAACAACCAAAAGCATAGATGCAATCAATGTTGGTAAAAATACCAAATGCGAAGTTAAACTTTTACCCTTTTCGCTATAAGGTTTTAGATACCCATTTGAATAAATTACGGCTAATGGACTTATAAGTGAAATAACAGCAACAAAAAAAGCACTTAATGCATCGAGTGAAAATGTTACCACTCCAAACAATTCGTTAAAATTAAAAGTTTGGCTAATCATTTCTCCGTTATGCAAAACGCTAACGGCTGGAATTAGACAAAATATAGCTGCAATCGTAATCAAAAAACTTGAAACAACAGTTTTAATTTTAGTAGAGGTTAGAGCCGTAATAATGCAGCTCAAGAGTAAAACAATTATTCCAATAAAATAGCTATTCATATCTTCCACCATAAGACTAGTATTTACTCAACAGTCAAAATAAATAAATGTGTTGGCATCATCAGTATAAAAGAATCGATTCCCCATTAAAAATTTCGGCTGAACTTTCTGATAAGTCTGTTGTATTCCTAACAAACGATAAAGTCAAGTTAAGATTTGTGAGCTGATTCAGAATGCCGAGCTTTTATTTAAAAAACTTTAAACTAAAGTTGTATAAATTTTGAACTTTTGTTCAATTCTCATTTGAACTCAAATTTGGCATAATATAAACGTAAAGTTTTGTTAAAAATTGCCTTCATTCCGAAAAGCCATCAAGGCAAAGAAAATATAAGCAGGTACGCTCTTGATATCAATTCAAAATACAGAAATGAATATGAAAATCTCGAACATCTTATTGAAAAACATAAGAGATTTTCAAACATCCTTAGAGCGGATGGTGACAGGGCTTAAGATAAATAAACCCGCTGATGACCCTGCAGGTTTCTTTGTCGCATCAAGATTTAATACCCAAATAAAAGGATTGGAAAACGCAAACACCAATATTCAAACAGCGTTGACAATGTTAAAAGTAGCTGATGAATCAATGGGTGAAATAAATGACATTTTAAACAAGATGAGGGATTTGATTCAAAAGGGCTGCAATGGCTATTTGACACCTCAAGAGAGAGAATTAAACCAAAAACAAATTAACGATTTATTTGCAAGAGCTGTAGAAATAAAAAATGGGGCAGAGTCAAACGGAATTAAACTGTTTGACGGAGGTTCGACAAAACTTGACAAAAATAAAACTTATATGGATGGGCAAGAGGTTGTAGTAGCAGCAGGACAGGTTTTGACTACAACAGGCAAACTACTGATTGATTATACAGGAACAGGTGAAATTATTGAGCCTGAAGCCGGAACAGCTTGGGGTAGACCTGAGGCAACGGAAGAGTCAGAATCCGTCATTCTGAACGAAGGTGAAGAATCTCAAGGAGCAGAACCAGAATCCGTCATTCTGAGCGAAAGCGAAGAATCTCAAGGAGCAGAACCAGAATCCGTCATTCTGAACGAAGGTGAAGAATCTCAAGGAACAGAGTCAGAATCCGTCATTCTGAGCGAAAGCGAAGAATCTCAAGGAACAGAGTCAGAATCCGTCATTCTGAACGAAGGTGAAGAATCTCAAGGGGCAGAAGCATCAACCATGATGATGTCCCGCTCAATGTCAACCTTTGCAATGACTCGCAGCGTAGATGCCGAAGACCTTGGCACAGAAGGCACACGTGAGTTTGCAGCGGGCGAAACCGCTACCGTTAAGATTAACGGTATGACGTATACCATTACAAACAATGACACTGAGAATGCAACAACCCTCTACTATTCTACTAATAATGGTCAGATAGTTTTGGGGCGTGGTTACTGGGAGGATAGTTTTACCGTTACGGCAGCAGATGGACAAGATGATAATATAAGTTTACGTTTAGGTGATTATAGTGTTATAAACACAGGCGATGGAAATGATACTGTCGACGTAGATTGGGCTTGTGGTCGGATTTGGGTCAACACCGGTGCCGGAAATGATACAGTTGAAATAAACGGTGGCTATGATGTTAGAGTCGATTTAGGTGACGGTGAGGATAACCTTATAAATAATCAAGGGTATTTACATTTTGTACAACGAAGCGAAGGAACTGACACCATATCAGGTTCAACTGATAACGTTTTTGTTTATGATGAAATTTAT
>JAFQTK010000001.1 GCA_017409065.1 bacterium | reverse complement strand
TCGGACGGGACAATGTTAATCGTGGAGATTACGATATTCAACTTTTTGACGAATCGGTTAAAAATGAATATAATTTGGGCACTTTGCGTTTTGGCGATTTTGTGGCAATAACCGATGCAGACCACTCTTTCGGTCGTATTTATAAAACAGGAGCAATATCAATCGGAGTAATTGTTCATTCTGATTGTATAATTTCAGGACATGGCCCAGGGGTAACTACTATTTTGACTTCCTCAACAGGAAAAATAAAACCAATAATTGATGAATCCGCAAATCTTAAAAAATATTTTTATGAAAGTTAAAATAAATTATCTGGACTCACCACTATCAATAATTCTTTGCAAAAGGGCTCTTTCTTCAGCGGTTAGAGCCTTTTTGCCTTTTATTCGCATTTTAGCATACAATTCGGAAAAAATTTCAGGTAATAAATCATCCGAAGTTAAATAACTTGTCAAATTTATGGCTGTCATTTTATCATCACAATCCAAGTCCGAAAATTTAAGCGTTGGCAAGTTCTTCGGTTGATTGATATGCCCTAGTTCATGCATTGGAATACGGATAGGTGAATCAACAGAAAATCTTGAACAGAACAAATATTGTTGAGTTACGTTCTTTAAATAATTGCTAAACCCACGATATACAGGAGATTTTTCCAACTCATTTT
Source organism: bacterium (assembly GCA_017409065.1). Taxonomy (GTDB): domain Bacteria; phylum Cyanobacteriota; class Vampirovibrionia; order Gastranaerophilales; family Gastranaerophilaceae; genus RGIG2134. Next base: position 7,213 of record JAFQTK010000001.1, on the reverse strand, counting down.
TTAGTCTTTCTACATAATCTTGATACACCGCTCTTAAACGAGGCGAAGCCAATACCATCACATTATTATCAGGATAATACACAAATCCTTCACTCAAACAATTTGTATCTAACAATTCACTAAAAAAGACTTTATCAGGCAATCTGTCATTATTTTTTTTAGCAATCTCGATTGCACTTAATAAGTGATTTGCATCCTTATCATTAGAACCTAATCTTAGGTGCCTGATGCCTAATTCTTTTAATTTATTTTCAATATTTTTTGCATCAGAAGAATAAGTTTTAGGCGAAAACATCAGCATAAATAACTCATGAATTTTTTGAGCAAAAGGAGATTTTCGACAAACACTTTCAATATTTTTGAAAAGCATATAAAGTTTTTCCGGAGTATCTGCCTTTGCAATTTTTTTGGCAATAACGTTATTTGTACTTTCAGAACCTAAATCTCGCACATTTTCAACAAGCCTTTTGTGTTGTTTTTCAAATCCATCATGATACATATTTTCACACCTTTGATTAAAATGTTCTTTTATCAAAGGTTGATAATAAACATTCATCTCAGCTTCATGTGCAATTTTTCTACAACGAGTGAAATCACGCCCCCTTGTCGAAAATAAATCTGAATAAATGTTATAAATTGCCTTGTTCATACCCACATAACGTCCGTAAAAATATAAATTGCCTTTAAAATATATTTTTTTAACAAATCTTATGAATACAAAACAGATTAATTTTTGAGAATAATAAAATTATCAAGCAATACATAGTTTTTTATAATAGGGTTCATTTGTAAATTTTTATTTGTAAAATTTTTAATTTCTTTATTTTTTTTAGGATTCTCATTCACTACAATAAATATTGATTTTGCCATTTTACCTCACCCAATTTTCTCTCTTTTTACTTTATAATTACTTAATATAAGCATTTTTGCCTTGCACTTTGCGACAATTTATCGGATACTTATAATTGTCTGAAAAGATGAAGCGAAGTTATGTATTGGGGATAAAACAATTAAAAGAATATTTTGGGGATTAGTATTTCTTCTTGCTGTCGGAGTATTTTTATACTCTTTGACAGGTAATTTGATGTCAAAAAACAACCAACGCTACTATACGCAAGGTTTAAATTTTATTTTACAAAAGGATTACCAAAATGCTTATTATAACTTTTCTTCCGTCGAAAGAGGTAATGACTATTATTGTCCGTCAAAATATCGAGCAGCTTTAGCAGCACAAAATTTGTATGATAAAAATAGTGCATCTATTATGTACAAGGAAGTTATTAATAGCTGTCAAAATACTCTTTTCGAAGAAAATTCACGATACAACTTGGCAAAATTGTATTTTGAACAGAAAGAGTACAAAAAAGCTCATAGCTTGTTTGATATACTGGCAAACTCAGCAAAGACAGAAAAATACAAAATTGCTGCAAATTACTTTTTAGGCGAAATTCTCTCAGATACAAAGCCACAAACAGCAGTTTCTCATTTTTTAAAATATTTAGAACTTTCTCCTGATGGAAAATTTTCAAAAGAATCAATTGAAGGTGTTCTCAAATTAAATCTATCGCTTAATGCCGAATCTAATTTCATTTTAGGAAAAGCATTATTTGCCAACGGCCGTTTTGAATCAGCCAAAAAATATTTATTACTTGTTCCAATCGACAAAAGTTGGTTTTATCTCACAATGAGTGCCAGAAAACTAGGTGATTACGAACAAGCTAAAAGCTTTTTACTCAAAGGATTAACCGATTACACCGAAAAATTGAATGAAAATGATTTGCACGCTGCTATTGATTTTTATGCATTATTTGCCCCTACCAAAAAGCAAGGTTACTTAAATGCGGTTGAATTACTTGAACCTCAATCTGCAATTGGCGGGGATTATGCACTATATATGTACATTGACACATTACCTTCCAAAGATAAAATGCCGTATTACCATAAAATTTATGAAAAATACCCTCAAGGACGTTTCGCATCAGATGCATTGTGGAATATTATTCACTCCCAATACAAAAAAGGGAATTACAAAAAAGTTGTAGAGCTTGCAGAAGAACATTCTAAAAAATATGCCAATACTGTTGCAGCCCCAAGAGTCCTGTTCTTTGCAGCAAAAGCATCAGAAAAAAATCATCAATATTCTAAAGCAAAAACATATTATAACCGTATCCTTGACAAATATCCGGATGATTATTATGCATTTCGTTCAAAACTTTTACTGGACGGCAGAAAAACAGCTTGGACTTTTAAAGGGAAAAGACAGATTAATAATGAAAAAGAACGAATTAATTTCCCTATAAATTACTGCAATATTGACTCTAAAGACAAACCTACTTTTGACTTATTGATGAAAGCAGGGGATTTTGCACTAATTGAAGATTTGTTGGGCGACAATGAAATTATCAAAAGTTGGATAAATTATAAACAAGGAAACAAAGCTCTTTCAACATATCAAGCAAGAGAATTTATTTCAAAATTAGAAACAAAACCAAAATTTGATGATGATGTGTACAAATTGGCTTACCCTCTATATTTTGTCGAGGAAATTAATAACCATTCAATAGATTTTGATTTAGACCCATATGTAGTCATTGCAATAATAAAAGAAGAAAGTCATTTCGATACAGGTGCAAGAAGCTACGTCGGAGCCGGCGGGTTAATGCAAGTTATGCCTGATACTGCAAGTTTTATTGCCACAAAATATGGAATCCCATACAATGCCACATTAAGAAACAATGTTGATAATAACATTCAGCTTGGGTGTGCATATTTAGATTTTGCATTATCTCAATTATCAAAGAAATATTTATTTGCGGTAGCCGGCTACAATGGTGGTCATAATGCCGTAAAAAAATGGAATGAAACATTGAAATATACTGACTACGACGAATTTGTCGAGGAAATACCATTTTCAGAAACTCAAAACTACATTCGTAAAGTATTTAGAAGTTATTGGAATTATTTAAATATTTACGATAATATTGATTAAGGATTTTGGGAGAAAGCATGAAATTAATCGGGGAAAATTTACATATAATTTCGCAAGCCACAAGAGAAGCTATTATTGGTAAAAATAGAACGTTTGTTGAAGATTTAATTAATCGTCAAGTTATAGCAGGTGTTGATTTTATCGACTTAAATATTGGACCTGCAAAGAAAATTTTTGAAGGAACAATGGCATGGTTGGTAGATATTTGCAAAAACGTAACAGACATCCCTATTTCCTTCGATTCATCCAACATTTTGGAAATAGAAAGCGGTTTAAAACTCGTTAAATCTCCGAATAATTGTATTTTAAATTCTACCAGTGCAGATGCCGAAAAACTGGAAAATTTCACAACTTTGGCAAAAACATACGACTCAAATCTAATATGTTTAACCTTAAACAAAGAATTGGGTATCCCCAAAACAGCTGATGAAAGATTGTCTTTGGCATTTGAGATAGTTGATTACGCAAATACAAAAGGGATTGAAAATGAAAAATTGTATTTTGACCCATTGATACTTCCTGTTAGCGTAGAACAATCCCAAGCAAATGAAGCATTGAACGCTATTCGCATGTTTAAAGAAAGCTTTGACCCACCGGTAAAAACAACTATTGGGCTTTCCAATGTTTCTAATGGCTCGCCTAAGGAACTAAGAGGATTAATCAATAGGGTTTTCTTTGTACTGGCATCAGGTTGTGGGCTTGATAGTGCAATAGTTGATGCGTTTGATTTTGAATTAGCACGATTAAATAAAGTTATAGAAAATCAAATGCCCGAAAATAAAAGTGATGAGCTATGTTTACGTTTGCTCGAGATGATGCAAAATTTTGATGATTTATCGTCAATCAATTATGATTCAAATGATACAGAACAGGTTAAAATTTTCAAAACCGCTGAAATCCTTTTGAATACTAAGATTTACACCCACAGTTACTTAGATATTTAGGTGATTTCATCCGAAAATTGTATGGACGAACCTTAAAAAAATTGTTTTAATGATAATAGAGAGAAATAAAAAGGAACTTAATGTGTATAGATTTGAAATGATAACAGGACCTATGGGTTGCGGAAAAACTGAAGAACTTCTCAGAAGAATAAGACGTTCCATACTTGCAAAAAAACATGTCAAAGTTATCACACCTGAAATGGATACAAGGGCGAAAGGTGACTATATTGAATCTCGTAACGGACTTTGGTTGGAAGCGGTCAAAGTTCCTTGTGCATATGAAATCTTACACGTTGTTGAAGAATCTGACGAAATCATTGCAATTGATGAACTACAATTCTTTGATGAAGCGATTGTTTCTGTTATTAAAAAATTAATTATGCAAGGCAAGAAAGTTATAGGTTCAGGATTAGACTTGGACTTTAAGGGTGATCCATTTGGCTACATGCCTGAATTATTATGCATGGCAGATAAAGTCGATAAACTATGTGCTGTATGTTTGAAATGCGGCTGCGAAACCGCAACTCGAACACAAAGACTTATCAACGGAAAACCTGTTGATAAAAACTCTCCACTAATTATGATAGGCGGAGATGAAACATATGAAGCTCGTTGCTATGACTGTTGGGAGCTTCCTGATATAAAAACCGAAACAAGAAAACGTGGATTTAAATTGTTAAATTTTCATTCAAAGTAGAAATATTTTCTTGCTAAATCTTAAAAAAAGTTGTATTTTGATAGTATAGAGTCTTGCTTAAAAAAACTTAAAATATACCAAAATACAACGCTGTACAAGTTTTAGCAAGAATTAACGAATTAAAATTCACTTAGGTATAGCAAAAAAATTTGTTGATATGCTTTGTATAAACAAATTGATTGAAGGTCATGTGAAGTTCATAAAGGACAACTGTGGATACCGATAATAAAATAACTAGCGATAAAAATAAACCAGAAAGCACTATAAACAGTAGTTGGTCATCAAACCCGCTTTCCGGAGCAGGTAAAATTGCCAGAATGAATGCAATTACACCTTCTAGAGCCATTTCTAACAGGCTTTATGCAGGATATAACAACTATTCTCAAAAACCGGTATTTTCTGTTGATTATTCAGAATTAATTTCTCTGTTAAATGAAGTTTTGAAAAATAAAACAGAAGCTGACGAGCTATTTTATTCATTACACAATATTTTCACAAACAGACTAAACACTCATTTTACAGCGTTTGGCTACTGTAATAGACAATCAAAATGTGTCAATCTCAAATTGATTGATAAAATCGGCTCTACTTATTCCACAAAGATTTTTGAATCAGATTCCTCAAATCCAGTTGTTGAAGCAGTTGAATCCAACGAAGTAATATTTAAAGAAAGTACTAAGTTTTTAAACATTCCATACTTATCTGATTCCAGATGTATAATTATTCCGATGAAATTTCAATCAAATTCAATCGGAGTATTTGTAGTTGGAGATAACGAGCTTGAAACGAATCAATCGTTATACGAGATGATGTCGGTTTACCTTTCAATGTTTATACAAAACAAAGAACTTTCCGAACAAGTTTCCTTGAACAGCAACGAAGATACGCTCACAGGATTGTATAACCACAGAACATTCCAAGAATATTTATCTAAAGAAATTAATAAAGCAGATAAAGCATCGCAAGAGTTATCTATTCTAATTTTTGACGTAAACAACATTTCAACCATAAACAAAGAACTTGGACACAGCAAGGGTGATGAAATTATTAAATTGGTTGCATCAAAAATAAAACAAAACATCAGAGCAAATGATATAGCCGGCAGATACGGCGGAGATGAAATTGCCGTAATTCTACCGGATACAAATACTGACGATGCTAAATACTTGGCAGAATATCTGACCTATTCTTTATCTTGCTGTTTAGTTGATGATGTTGGACCAGTTAAAGTATCCGTAGGTATTGCAACATATCCTAATTCAGCAGTTGAACAAGAAAAACTACTCATTCTGGCTGAACAAGCAATGTATATTTCAAAAAGCAAGGGCTACCAAAATGGGATTTCAACAATCGTTTCTTCTCAAGACTTTGATTTTTGGGATGATATGGCATTGAGTTCTTTTGCATCAGTCTTAACAAAACGACATGCTTCAATTGGTGTAAACTTTGAAGAAGAATTGGTGAATAAATTTACAAACGAAGAAATTATTAACCAAAACCACTTGATAGATGTTGTAACATCCTTAGCAACAGCAATAGATGCAAAAGATGAATACACAAAAGACCACTCTACCTCTGTTTCAAGATATTCAGAAGCATTAGCAAGAGCGTTGAACTTACCTGAAAAAGAAGTTGAACGTATCAAACTTGGGGCTATGTTACACGATGTCGGTAAAATTGGTATTCCTGAAAATGTACTAAGGAAACCAACAAAACTTAGCGATGATGAGTGGGCAATTATGAAACAACACCCAACAATTGGTGCTGAAAAAGTATTATTGCCAAACAAAGCATTACATGACTTGATTCCGATGGTTAAACACCACCACGAACATTGGGACGGAACAGGCTATCCTGATAGATTAAAAGGTGAAGAAATTCCTTATACGGCGAGAATTGTTTCTATCGCAGATGCGTTCCACGCTTTGGTTAGTGACAGACCATACAGAAAAGGATTGGGCGTAGAGAAGGCATGTGAAATTCTAAGATTGGGTGCAGGCATCCAATGGGAAAAAGAAATGGTTCGAGTCTTTATCCAAATCGCACCTTCACTTGTGACCAAGATTTAACAAAACAATAAACAAAAATCCCTAGATTAACAAAATCTAGGGATTTTTTGTGGTTATTTTATTCAATCTATAAAGTATTTACAAATCCACAAGGAACATATTTGACCGAAATGAGTCTATAATCATACACTCCTTAACATTTAAACTCCTAACCTCACAAAAGTGAGGTTTTATTTTTAAAAAAGTATTGATTTCAAATTTTGTTCTTGGTAGTATTGACTTACGAACTTGAAAATTAAATATCTGATGCCGAAGTGATGAACTGCTCGTAGCGGTGAGAGAAGATAGAATCCGGTTTTTGTTAATTAACCAGCGGAGAAAACTTAGATTCATCTACCAATTTCATCACTAGAGCAAAAAACATTGAAAACTAAATATTCCATGCCGAAGTGATGAACTGCTCGTAGCGGTGAGAGAAGATAGAATCCGGTTTTTGTTGATTAACCAGCGAAGACAACTTAGATTCATCTACCAATTTCATCACTAGAGCAAAAAACATTGAAAACTAAATATT
>JAFQTK010000151.1 GCA_017409065.1 bacterium | reverse complement strand
GTTGGGGGAATAATATTTTGGCATACATTCTTTATGTGGCTGTTGCTTTTCTCATAAAAGAATGGATAGGTGATATAAATGGATTAGTGCTTGTTCTTTTGGTTATTATTTATATAATCGGTATTATATTTATTCATTCGAAAGTAAAGTCTATTATGGGAATCATAAAATATATAGCTTGGATTTATACAGCTATTGATTGTGTCTTGGGTATATTAGTTTGGCTTTGGGATAGCACTTTTTAAAAATTGGTAGTATGGCAGATAAATGTAAACATTGTGGTGCTTCAGTTATAGAAACAGCTAAGTTCTGTTCTGAATGTGGAGCAAAAATAGAAAGAGAATTAAAGTGTGCCAATTGTGGTACTTTGTTGGCTGAAAATGCCAAGTTCTGTATGGAATGTGGTACACCTATTAAAAAGGTAGAAATAAAAGATGAGAGTGGAAAGGTTAAATGTAATGAACCTAAAGCGATAAAAGAAACAAAGCCATTGGTTGCATTTGAAGAAATTGAGAATGAACATTTGGATTCTTTCTTAACAAACCTCCGTAATGTCTTGGAAGAAGCTATAGAACTTCAGTTGACACGTAAGGGTAAAACTTCAAAATTGCAAATAATGACTGACACATACTCAATGTTTGGAGACTTTGATGAAGAGTTTGAAGTTATAAATGATTTTTGGAATTCAAAAGAGTATGAAATAATAGGTAATTCCATCCAAACTATTTCCAATTGTTGTTTTTGGGCTGACAACGGTGAAGAAGTATTTGATGGCACAATGAATGACGGGAATCCGCATTTAACTATAGACTTATGCTTTTCAGAAAATGAGATATATCATCAACGAATGATTTCTTCTTCTGTGTATAGTAAGTTCAGTCATTTGAAATGTGAATATAAATCCAATCCAACAATTCATCATTTTTATATAGATTGTGGTGAAAACGTAGATGATATGGTAGATATTTGTGAAGCCCTTGTCAAAGAAATATACAATGAGCCGTTGACACAAGAATGGCAATTTATGGCTGAAATAGGAGATAGTAAGAAGACTGCTCAAAAAGAAGCTATAGAAGCAATCGATTACCAATATAATGTATTGGGATGGAAATTACAGTCTGCAATTCATATAAAGTAATATAATTTAGAATTGTGATGCATCTTATATAATGTATGAAACCATACAATATAGGATGCATCGTTTTTCATTTTAATAAATATGTAATGATGGAAGAAAAGTTTTGCGTGCATTGTGGAACAAAACTTCGTGATGGTGCAAAGTTCTGTGTGGAATGTGGTACGCCTATTCCAAAGCAAGAGCCGAAAAAGGGAACTATGTCCCCAAAAGATGTAGTTGAAGTAAATGAAAACCAGTTGTCTTCCCTAAATAATCTAAAAGCTACATTTGAGGAGTTTTTAGAGTTTCAACGTGAAAGCCCTGATGTAGTATTCACCATTGTAATAGATTACGATATGAATGATGAGGACTTGGAGAATATGGATGGTGATGATGTGCTTGAAATGCTTGAAAGTTCACAAACGGAAGAAGCTGATACTTTGTCTGAACTGTTGAACGGAATAACCAACTGTTGCTTCTCTCCTGAAAATGGGAAAGAGTTGTTCACCGATAACGGAAATCCGCAACTGATGATGGAATTGGTTTTCTATGATGTTTATAATAATGGGGATATGGAACGGCTTCAGAAACTTCAAGCATTATCCATATATCCGAAGTTCGTCTATTTGAAAGTTAGTACAGACCGTAGTCCGTTTGAACATTGGCTATATATAAACTGTGGTGAAGACACTGAAGCAATGGCTGAAATATTCAAGTCATTAGCTGTTGATGTATATGGAATTGACTTTACGAAGGAATGGCATTTTACCGTTTTGTCGTCTGACAAGAAAAAAGTCATTCAGAAGAAAACTGAAAAGATAGCAAAAGATAATGTGAAGAATCATCATTTGCAAGTTGTCCGTATTCAATAATCATTCAAGATATGGCATATAATGAACTGAAACATATATCAAGGGAACTTATCAATGAGTTTATGGAGTATGAATCAATGCTTGTCCACGACAATAAGATGAGCATTGACAATTATGTTGAGATGAAGGACAAACTGATATTCCGTTTATGCCATTATCAACACATTGATATAGACAACAGCCTATACACCGAAAACGGAAAGATGGGTATGAGAAACAATGTGTTCGGTACAGTTCTTATTCCACCAATCTATGATGAGATACCCCATATTGTAGCCAAACGATATTATGCGGTTGCAATCAATGAAAACAAATATGGTATCGTAAAAGCAGATGGTAAGGGTACGGTAATATTCCCATTTATCTATGATTTTATCTGTGAACTGAGTGCAGACTATTATGTGGGTGTATATTGTGTAATATTGAACGGCAAGCAAGGCATCGTATCAGTATGCCGTGATATTACAAAAACTGAGGTGGAACCTGAATATGACTTGATAGAACATATTTGGGATAGTCATTTTACCTTATTGAAAAAGGATAATAAGTGTGGTTTATGGAGCTATGACCATTTCATTCCACCAATCTATGATGATGTGTTTGTTCCCGAAGTATTGGGTTGGGTAATGGTAAAGAAAGACGGTGAATGGGGTTACATTGATGAAAACAATGATTACACCAAGGATATGGGCAAAGCATTTCTATATCATTTCAGGGCTTGAAACATTTGTACCGTCCCAATTAAAGCGTTATATTTGAAATCAAATAATGATATGATTTATCCAATATTATATATCAAATAATATATGTGTGATTTTGATGAAGATAGAGAAATGAAACCTTTGACCCGTGAAGTGTTGGAGGACTTTTCAAACAGATGTGCAACCTTGAAGACATACAAGGAGGGTACACCTGATTACGAAAGTTTATGGAGTGATATTTGGTGTGAAGCAGAAGAATATCAACCGATGGAAGACTTTATCCATACCGTTCAGGAAAATGGGAAGGAAGGTATCAGAAATGATTTCTTTAATCATTGGATTGTTCCACCGATGTTTGACAAAGTGGTTAATGGAGTTGATGGTAACTATATCATAATGAATGATGGAAAATATGGTATTGTTCAATCTGATGGTAAGGGTACATTGGTTTGCCCTTATATTTATGACAATATTGAACCATTAAGCAATTTCGGTGATTTGGTCAAGATAACAGTAAACGGCAAATATGGTATCATTGAACTGTATGACGGTGATTTTGCAAAGGTAAAGGCTGAACCAATCTATGATGATATTCAAGAAACCGATGGTGGTTATGTAATCTTGAAAAAGGATGGTAAATGTGGTTTGTTCAAATATGGATATGTACTGCCCACCGAATATGACCGTATCTTCATTCCTGCTGTAATGGGTTGGATAAAGGTAATGAAAAATGGTGTCTGGGGATATGTTGATACCAACAATGAGTTTACCGAAGATATGAACAAGGCATTTTTACATTTATAATACTATGGATAAGGTTAAGTTTGCTGAGTTCTTGGATTATGTCCTGAACTACAATTTCAAGGAAGATGTAAAATGTATCAGGCCAAGAGTCTTGATAAAGAATACACTAATATCAGTCATTCTATATACAAAAGATTATGATGTAATAGAATACGGTGATTTTACTCATAAAGAGTTTAAAAAGGAGTTTGTCAATACTTTGATTAAGGATGAATATATTGACAAGGACAAGAATCCGTTGGATTTGGTTGATGAAATTACCAAATGGGAGTTCTATTTGAATCTGACCGATGGATATGATGTATATTCAACCGTACATCTTTTTGATTACACGAATGATAGTTTGAAGTTTGTAGGTGAATCATCAATGACTATATAATAGGATTGATTATGAGAATATCCAACCGTGTGTCACGTGAAATGTTGTTTGAGGATGGAATACCCACCATCTTTGAAGAAAGTGGCAAGAAAGGCATAAAAATGGGTAATGGAGAAAGGATTGTTCCATCCATATATGACACAATCAAGGAATTGGATATGCCCACCTTTCAATATTCAGTAGAATTGGAAGGGAAGTTTGGTGTATTGGAAATTGACTTCAATGGCAATGTTGCAACCAAATTGGAAATTGAATATGATTTGTTCCAATACATTAAATACGGAGAATATTATTCGGTTCGCAAGAACAACAAATATGGTATATGGCATAATGATTTATGTCTTCCTTGTGAATATGATGAAATCCGAGTGTTTGAAAACAATGACCTTTTGCTTTGTAAGGATGGTAAGTATGGT
>JAFQTK010000150.1 GCA_017409065.1 bacterium | reverse complement strand
TTTGAAAAATTCTTGTAGCTCCACCAAATGATGTTGTATTAGAATTGATTTCCATTTTATTTCCTTTCTTTCCTGTTGTTTAAATTCCTCTAAATATGTGAAATTGCCTATAATTTAAAATTTTTTACAAAATGTAATACTATATGTAATAAAAAATGTGTTATAATCAGCGTACAGTATAGTCGGAAAGAGAAATTCGATGGTTCAAAAAAAGTTATCTATTGCATTTGTCTGGCATATGCACCAGCCTGTTTATCAAGAGTCGAGAAATGATTATTTTTTAATGCCGTGGGTTAGATTACATGCCGTAAAAGATTATCTTGATATGCTTACTGTTATGGATAATTATAAAAAGTTAAAATTAAATTTTAGCTTAGTTCCAATATTGTTAACGGCTTTGGATAATTACGGGAATAAAGGTTTTCATGATTTGCACTCGAAATTGACAGTTACACCTGTTGAGGATTTAACTGATGATGACAAGTTATTTATTATAAATAACTTTTTTGATGCAAATTATACAAATATGATTTTGCCTCGTATTAGGTATGCCGATTTATATAAAAAGCGATATTCTTCTGATGAAGTGGATATTAATGATTTTTCTGATGATGAATATTCGGATATAATGGCTTTGTTTAATTTGGTATGGTTTGAAACAGAGTTGCAACGTTCTCATCCTGAAATAAAGGCATTGTTGGAAAAAGAAGCACATTATACTCTTGAGGATAGAATAAGAATTTTAGAACTCCATAGGGAAATTATCAGACAAATTATCCCACTATATAAAAAATATCAGGATGAAAATAAGATTGAGATTTTGGCTAATGCGTATTTCCATCCGGTATTGCCTATTCTTTTGGATAAAAAATATACAGGTGCTGATATGAGAGATGATGCATATAGTCAGCTCAAACTTGGTTTGGATAGGTACAAGGAAGTATTTGGTCGTGATGCTAAGGGTATATGGCCGTCTGAACAATGTGTTAGCCCTAAGACCTTAGACTTGTTTGCTGAAATGGGTATAAAATGGACTCTTGCCGACGAGGGGATTTTGGCAAAAACAATTAACAAAGAATTTGTTCGTGATTTCAATGGGTATTTGGAAGACCCGTATGATTTAACGGTGGCTTATCAGTATGAAGGTAAAAACAAAAATCCTATATCTATCATTTTTAGAGATTCTGTTATTCCAAACTTAATTAACTTTGAATATTCTCAACATAATTCTGTTGAGTCTGCAAATGATTTGTATGACAGAATTAAAACTATTCAATCTAAACTTGTCCAATCGCCGGATAAGGAGAATCTCTTGACTATTGCATTGGATGGTGAAAATTGTTGGGAAAGTTATCCAGATGATGGAGAAATTTTTGTAAAAACACTTTATGACTTAATTGAAAATGATAAAACATTAGAAACTGTATTGGTTTCTGAATATTTAGAAAAAGTTGAAACTAAGAAAACATTAAAAACGATTCATACAGGTTCGTGGATAAATCGTAATCTTAAGTTATGGATTGATGAGCCTACAAAGGATTTGGCTTGGCAATATGTTATAAAGACCAGAGAAGATTTGTTGAGGTATTCTCAAGAATGCAAAGATGAATCCATTGTTAAACAGGCATGGGATGAGCTGTATATTGCACAAGGTAGTGATTGGTTTTGGTGGTATGGTGAACCTAATGATTCCGGTCAGGACGAAATTTTTGATTACTTGTTTAGAGTGCATCTGATTAATATTTATAATTTCTTTAACAAGCCGGTTCCTGATTATTTAAATGTTCCGTTAAGTGTACATTTAGGGAAACCGCTTCGGACTCCTCGTTCAAATATTACACCTGTTATTAATGGTGTAATTATGAAGAAGGATAACTGGAAAAATGCCGGCTGTATAGAAATTCCGGATGGACCTAATTTGCAGAATAATAAGCCTATCGATAGAATATATTTTGGCTGTGATAAAGATAATTTATATATTCGTTTTGATATGAATAAGGCTTATATTGAAAGCAAATATGAAGGTGCATTTGATTATTTAAACCATTTTCAGGCATATATTTATTTGAAAAATGAAAGATTGGCACATAAAGTTGGAGCAAATATTCGGACTATAACTAAATTGGAAACGACATATCCAACTTTGTTAGATAAATATACGCATGAAATAATGATACTTGCTATGCAAGGTAAAATGGCACCGATTGTTATGGCGAAAGCTAATAAAAATGGGCTTTGGAGTTTGAAATTGGCAAATAAGATAAAAATGGCATTTGTAGATATTATGGAAATTGCAATTCCGTTTGATGAGTTGCAAATTAAATCTGGTGAACGCTTAGAATTTTTTATTGTTCATTCATTATTAGATGTCGTAAATGATTTTTATCCAAAAGATACGTTGCTTTCGGTGGTAAGACCATAATCAAGTATTAAAAAAGCGGAGGTTTTGTCTCCGCTTTTTGTTAGTTTTTATATTCTTTTTCAAAGCCAAATAATGTACTGATGGACTCGTCATCATGTATTCTGGAAATAGCTTCTCCCAGAAGTGGAGCGATGCTGAGTTGTACAATTTTTTCAGGCAAATTCTTCTGATTTAGTGGGATTGAGTTTGATACAATAACTTGTTTTATTGGTGATTCTTCAAGTCTTTGTAGTGCAGGTCCTGAAAAGACTGCGTGTGCTGCACAAACATAAATATCTTTAGCTCCTTCTTTTTTAAGAAGTTTTGCAGCTTCCGTAATTGTTCCCGCCGTATCAATCAAGTCATCAAACATCACAATATGTTTGTCTTTTACATCCCCAATTACATGGTTTGCGATTGCTTCATTGTGACGGTCACGGCGTTTGTCAATTATAGCCATAGGACATTCAAGCTCTTTTGCAAAATATCTTGTGCGTGGTACACCACCTGTGTCCGGACTTACTGCAACAAGTTCATCTGCTGATATGTTTAATTTTTTTATGTAATCAACTAAAACAGGAGTTGCAAAAATATGGTCAACCAAAATGTTGAAGAAACCTTGAATTTGACCTGTGTGTAAATCCATTGCCAATACTCTGTTTGCACCTGCGGTTGTTAGTAAATCAGCAACAAGTTTTGCGGTGATAGCTTCACGTCCTGATGCTTTTCTGTCTTGTCTTGCATAGCCATAATAAGGAATTACTGCAGTTATTGTTTTAGCACTTGCACGTTTAAACGCATCGATGATAATTAAAAGTTCCATTAAATTTTCATTTACCGGATTGCATACGGGTTGAACTATAAATACATCATCACCACGAACACTTTCTTGAACTTGAACGTATATTTCTCCGTCAGCAAAGTTTTTTATTATCATAGGACCGACAGTTGTACCTAAATAATCTGCGATTTCTTCAGTCAGTTTAGGGTTAGAACGTCCTGAAAATAGTTTTATATCGTGTGTTGGATAAATAGTTTTTTCTCTTTCCAATATTGGCATTGTAAGTTCCATGTTGATACCCTTTCTTATTTGTTTTTTACCCAATTTTGAATAACTCTTAAAGCTGCTCTTGTTAATCCAAGTGCATTTGAGTCAAGATTTTTTGTTAAAACGCTTCCTGCTGCTAAGTTTGAGTTTTCTCCCATAACGACAGGTGCAACAATTACTGAATTTGAACCGGTATTTGCTCCATCTTTGATGATTGTTTTACTTTTAATTTTTGTGATGGGATTGTAATTTGCAGTTATTGTACCTGCCCCTATGTTGCATCCACTACCGATTTCGCTGTCACCGACATAACTTAAGTGGCAAACATTTGTGTTGGATTTTATAGTTGCTTTTTTTAGTTCTACAAAATTCCCTATTTTTACATAGTCATCAATTTCTACATTGCCTCTAATATGTGCAAAAGGTCCAATTTTACAATTGTTACCGATTTTGTTTTTGCCGGTAATATAAACATTTGGAAGTATTAATGTGTCTGTTCCGATTTCGGTTTCTGGCGAAATCCAAGTAGTTTGTGGGTCTACGATTTGAACACCATTATCCAAGTGTTTTTGAATAGTTTCAGTATTTAAAATTTTTGTAGCTTCTGCTAAATGTGTTTTTGAATTTATCCCAAAAATTTCATTATTATTCTTTAGTATAAATGAGTCAGTCTTAAGACCTTTTTCAACAGCCCATTTTACCATATCTGTAATATAGTACTCACCTTGAGCATTGTTGTTTTTAAGTTCTCCAAATGCGGGTGAAATTTCTTGCCAATTTACACAATAAATGCCGGCATTAATTTCTTTTATTTGTTTTTGTTCAGGGGTTGCATCTTTTTCTTCAACAATGGCTTTTAATCCGTTAGCATCTCTTACAATGCGTCCATAATTTGTTGGATTGTCAAATATTGCTGACATTACGGTTAATGATGAGTTGTTTTCTCTATGTTTATTTATAAATTCTTGTAGAGTTTCAGCTTTGATAAGAGGTGTATCTCCGCATAAAATTACAACTTCACCGTCAAAATCTTTTAAATCTTCGCAAACAAATGAAATGGCATGTCCTGTTCCCAACTGTGGCATTTGAAGTCTTGTTGCTGTTGTTCTAGGATATTCTTTTTTGCAAAATTCGCTAACTGATTCGGCTTGGTGTCCGACAATTACATATGAAAAATCTATAATTCCTGATTTTTCAGTTGCATCTAATACATAACCCAAAAGAGGTTTGTTGAATATTTCATGCAAAACTTTGGATTTGTCTGATTTCATTCTTGTGCCTTTGCCAGCTGCAAGAATAACTGCTTTTACCGCTTTTTGGTTCGTTAAAGTCATTTCCCTGCCCTCACATTTCTTCTCTTAATTTTAGCAGAAAATAAAATAAAAAGTTACTGAAAATGGTTGAATTTTAGATAAAAAATCCTTGCTAAAAGCAAGGATTTTGGTTTTGTCGGGAGTTAATAATTTTGTACATTCATAAAGAAATAAGCTTTGGGGTGTCTGCAAACAGGGCATATTTCAGGAGCTTTAGTGCTTTCAATATGGTGTCCGCAATTTGAGCATTCCCAAAGAACAGATTGTGGCTTTGTGAATACTTCATCATTTTTGATGTTGTCTAAAAGCTTTCTGTATCTTTCTTCGTGATGTTTTTCTATTTTTCCTACGAGTTCAAATAATGCCGCAATTTTGTCGAAGCCTTCTTCTTTTGCTTCTTTTGCAAAAGTTGCATACATGTCTGTCCATTCGTAGTTTTCACCATCAGCTGCATCTTGTAGGTTTACCAGAGTTTCAGGAATTGAATCTCCGTGCAATAATTTGAACCAAATTTTAGCGTGTTCTTTTTCATTGTTCGCTGTTTCTTCAAATATTTTACTAATTTGTACAAAGCCTTCTTTTTTAGCTTGTGAAGCGTAGTAAGTATATTTGTTTCTAGCTTGCGATTCGCCCGCAAATGCAGTTTGCAAGTTTTTTTCAGTTTTTGTTCCTTTTAATGTCATACTTTTCCCTTTTCATTTAGATAATTTTAGTCTTCATCTTCTTCAAACATGTCTTTTCCAACTGCACATAATGGGCAAGTGTAATCTTCTGATAAATCAGCAAATGCTACATTATCATTTTCAGCTGGATCGTAAACATAACCACATACTGTACATCTGTATTTTTTCATAATTTTTCTCCTTTACACTTTTACTATATTATCTGTTTTGACATTCACTACATAAACCGTGAAAATTTATTTCGTGTCCGTGAATTAAAAATCCTGTTTTATCATGAGTTTTAGTTTCTATATCGGGTGCGACGTTTGCCTCTATATCAAAAACTTTCTTGCAATTGTCGCATATAAAGTGGTAATGCTCATGCGTATTGTGGTCATAATGGACGGATTGTTCTAATCCTTCTATTTTTTTGATTACTCCAAATGACGCTAATTGGTTAAGATTTCTGTATACTGTTGCCAAACTAATGTTCGGTTCTGTTTTTTTTAATACATCATGAATATACTCTGCTGTCGGATGAACAACATTGGCTTTTAGTGTTTCTAAAATTATTTCTCTTTGCCTTGAATAATTCATTTTCACCTAAATTGATAACAATTATCATTTTATACTTTTCTTGAAAATTTGTCAAGAGTGTTGTAAAAAAAAATTAAAAATGTAATAATTGTCTCTATGGAAATTAAAAAAGATATCAGCTCAAGTTTAGAAGATTATTTGGAAGCAATTTATTTATTTGCAAAAAAGGG
>JAFQTK010000149.1 GCA_017409065.1 bacterium | reverse complement strand
TTTTATTTTTAGAAGAGAAGAGGGAATAACAAAATGAACACAGATGCAATAGTAGCAGCACCAATTTATGCAAGTAATCCGATTGCCGGAACAGCTCCCATTCCACAACAACAAAATATTGAAGTTTTTCAAAATGAAACCATGGCATCAATGACGGATGAAATGAACTATACCCCAACATCAACAGCTATGTCTGAACAAGATTATCAAAATTATTACGAAGAACTTGCAAATGAATTTTGTGTTGATGAAACAAAATTCAACATATTTTCAACTTGTTTTGCATCAGTATAAGGCAAACAAAAAGAACGCAGATTTAACTGAATCTACGTTCTCAATATTAAAAAAGTTTTACTAAATATCAGCTGTACAACAAGGACATTTTGTTGCATTAATGTTTATTGTTGAGAAACAACGAGGACAAGATTTAGTTGTGACCTCTTCTTCAACTTTTTCTTGTTTTTCGGTTAATGCTCTCAATTTATTAATCCCTTTTACCAACAAGAATACTGAAAAAGCAACAAGAATGAAACTTATCAACGTATTAATAAATACACCATAATTGATAGTTACGGCACCTGCTGTCTTAGCAGCTTCTAACGAGGGATATGCAATAATTTGCCCATCTGAATTAGGCAATGTTAAATACAAA
The DNA here is from genome assembly GCA_017409065.1 of bacterium. Classification (GTDB taxonomy): domain Bacteria; phylum Cyanobacteriota; class Vampirovibrionia; order Gastranaerophilales; family Gastranaerophilaceae; genus RGIG2134. Next base: position 4,850 of record JAFQTK010000149.1, on the reverse strand, counting down.
TTTGTAAAATCGACTTTACCCATCAACCAACCTAATGGCGGCATAACAATATCCTTAACCATAGAATTGACAATGTTTCCAAACGCAGCACCGATAATAATCCCCACTGCCATATCGACTACATTACCTTTTACTGCAAAAGTTTTAAACTCGTTTAAATTTCTTTTTACAAAACCTAGCATATTCACTCCTTCTAATTACACTAACAACTGCAAAAGTCTTTCTGTATCTTTATCACCACGTCCTGAAACAGTGACAACAACAATCTGTTCAGGTGTAGTTTGCGGCATTAATTTTTCCAAATACGCAACAGCGTGAGAGGACTCTATCGCTGGGATAATACCTTCAATTCGTGATAATTTTGCAAACGCAGCAACAGCTTCATCATCTGTAATTGGATAATACTTCGCTTTACCTGTATCATATAAATAACAATGCTCAGGACCACATCCAGGATAATCCAATCCCGCCGATATTGAGTATGATTCAGCCACATTTCCATCTTTATCGCACAATACATATTGACGTTTTCCATGCAGAATCATTTTTTTACCAACCGCCAGACTAGCAGCTGTTTTACCTGTTTCTATGCCTTCACCTGCGGCTTCCAAACCAATCAAGTTGACATCATCATCCATAAATGCATGAAAAGTTCCAATTGCATTACTTCCGCCGCCTACACATGCCAAAACATAATCAGGCAATTTACCTTCTTTTTCCAAAACTTGCTGCTTAATCTCAGCACCAATTACTGATTGGAAAAAACGAACCATTTTTGGATAAGGATTCGGACCAACCGCAGAACCCAAAATATAGAACACATCATCTGCATGACGAATCCAATATTCAATAGCAGCATCACAAGCATCTGACAACGTCTTTGAACCTGTATCAACAGAATGAACTTTAGCACCCAATAATTTCATTCTTTCAACGTTCAAATATTGGCGAGTAATATCTTTTTCGCCCATAAAAACCGTACATTCCAAGCCCAACAGAGTTGCAGCAGTAGCAGTTGCAACACCGTGTTGTCCTGCACCCGTTTCAGCAATAACTCTTTTTGCACCCATTTTTTTAGCAAGAAGTGCTTGTCCAATAACGTTATTAATTTTGTGAGCTCCAGTATGGTTTAAATCTTCACGTTTAAGATATATCTTTGCCTTACCGTAATGTTTTGTTAAATTTTTAGCGAAATACAATGGTGTTGGGCGACCTGAATAATCTTTTAGTAACTCATACACCTCTTTCAAAAAGCTTGGATCATTTTTCGCCTGTTCAAAAGCTGAATCCAAATTGTCTAAAACTCGTTTAAATGATTCAGGAACAAAAGCCCCACCAAATTCACCAAAAAATCCATCTTTATCAGGTAAATTATATTTTAAATCAGTAACAAACATATTCTCTCCTACTCTTTCTACCTATATCATACCAAAAGCATATATTTTGGAAAAGAAAATACACCTTACTATTAAGAAGTTTATCTACACCGAAATTATTTCCAATTTGGATAATAATATATAGTAATAACATCCGATTTCTTTATCTTTGCATGTCCACCAAGAATAAAATTCGTAGTTGAACCTACAAACGGAATAGGCGTTAATGCCCATTTTAGAGGATAAACCCACAAACAACGATTTTGACCTTTTTTAGTATATGTACTAATTAATTTAGAGTTGCTTATACCTGCAACTTCAAAATTATCTACAATAATTTCAGCTGGAAAACCATTCATACCTCTTGGGACAACTGTTTCCAAAACACCTGTTACTACCGTATCTTTTTTCAAAATAAGTTGACCATTATATTTAACATCGTCTTTTACTTTAAATTTCAGCTTTGAACCTTCCAGCAAACCATCTTTAGTAGATATAGGTTCAACAATCGACAATTTAATTGGAACTGAATGTGTATCAGAATAATCATACGGCAACGTGGAATTAACAGCGAAAGATTGCTGAAAACATCCTAGTACAATAATAAAGAAAAATAAAAAAAGCCTATTCATATTTCAATTCCTTTGTTGAATTACTTTTTATCTTTTCTTCCAATAACTTCCTATTTTCGATAGAAGTCAACAAAAAATTCTGATAATATTCATTATTTACATAACTATTATTTTCCAGAAATTGCGGATATTTATATGTAATATACTCATAAATGCGAGCCAAACGCTTTGATGTCAAATTATGTCTGGATACAATATCAGAACGTTTTTGAGGGCAAGATTTATTGACAAAAACAATCAAAGCCAAAGGATTATATCCTGCATTAACCATATAATCCACAGCACGTTTATCTGCAACTTTTTCAAATTTCTTTGAGCCTAAAGCAACCTGAACCGTGTCAATTTTTCCACCCCACATACCGCTATATGACTTAACCGCAACAGAAATTTCTCTAGCCAACATCGCCGCCAATTCATCATCAGTTTGAACATATTGATAAAGTTCATCATATACAATAACTTGACGTTCAGTTAACGTTTTATCTATCACCATCTTTTTCTTTTTATTAAAAGCATCATATACAAACACAATTCTTTTAGGAATTTTATTATAATTCAATAATTTGACACCAATACTATCAATACGAGTCTGTATTGAATTATTTTTTGCCAATACAGCCTCATCAGCCCAAGACGGCACTGCTAAGAAAACAAACAACAAAGCTAAAATAACAGCCTTCATAATATCCTAAACCCCCAATAGCCAACTATATTGTAATTATATTGTATATCCATAATAAAAAATCACAAAAAAACTGTCAACTTTTACACAATAGATAATAAAAAACTCCTCGCTACGATTAATGCAAAGAGGAGTTTTTCAATTTTATTTTTAGAATTTAACTAATTTTTTCGCAAGTGGGAAATTGTGTGTTTCAAAGTATTCTTTCAAATCATTTTTAATTTCAGGAGCTAGAATATACAACACTATAACGTTTGGAATACACATTGCTATCATCATAGCATCTGTAATTTCCAAAATAGATTTAACATTCATAGCCGAACCAATTATTATAAACAAACAATAAATCAAATTAAATGTAATTACTCGCTTTTTACCTTCGCCAAGCAAAAATGTCCAAGCTTTTTGTCCGTAATATGCCCAACTAATAAGCGTTGATATAGCAAATAAAACTGCTATTATTGAAAGAATAATAGGGAAGAAACTAATTACTGATTGAAACGCATTTGATGCAAGTTCAATACCAGAAATATTTGCCGTTTGAATACCGGCTTGACGTGCAGATTCAACAGCCGCAACCGCAGGTTTCCAAGCACCGGTAATTACTATTGCCAATGAAGTAAACAAGCATAAAATACCGGTTAAAATAGTTTCAAGTAACGCAACAAACCCTTGTGAAATATGCTCTTTAGTTTGAGCTGAAGAATATACAATTGCAGCAGCACCTGTTCCTGCTTCATTAGACTGAACAGAACGACGAAGTCCAATAATTAAAACCCCAAAGAAACCACAAGAAACAGCCGTAGGGTTAAATGCTTCTTTCATAATCAAAGCTATTGCACTTGGAATATTTGAAAAATTAGCAAAAATTACAACCAATCCGGAAATAATGTACAACAAACACATTGAAGGAGTAAGAATTGTAGTAACTTTAGCAATGCCCTTAATTCCGCCCATAACAACTAATCCGATTAGAACCGCAGCTATCAAACCTAACACCCAAGCATATCCATGAAAAATACTATTTTCTCCGCCTGTGATAAAGATTATTTGGTGTGCTGTTTGGTTAATTTGTATCATATTACCGCCGGTAATACCACCGCCAATACAGAGAATAGCAAAGATTACAGACAAAGGCTGCCCTAACCAACGCATTTTTCTTTTTGTCAAACCGTGAGCAATATAGTGCATTGGTCCACCTGAAACAGAACCATCTTGGTTAAATCTTCTGTATTTAACAGCCGCTGCAGCTTCAATAAACTTGATAGACATTCCCAATATTGCTCCGGCAAAAATCCAAAAAGCTGCACCCGGTCCACCTAAAGAAATTGACAATGCAACACCTGCAATACTTCCAATACCTATTGTTCCGGATAAAGCAGTGGCTAAAGCTTCAAATGAAGAAACATCTCCTGTGCCTTCACCATTGTCCTCAGGTTTTTTGATTAGATTATCAATTGCGTGTTTTAACCCCCAAAAAGCAATTCCCTTGAAATATATGGTAAAGAAAAAACCTGCGATTAAAATCCAAAGAATAATAACAGGAACCTTCGTGCCACACAATGTAACTGAAGTAAAAATCAAATCAGCAATAAAATCGGCACAGGGTGCAATATTTTTATCAATAAATTCATCAACATTCATCGCTGATGCAGGCTGCAAAAACATAAACATTGTGAACATCATTAATAAAAATTTTCTCATCATATCTTTTCCTCTACTCGTGAACATTTCGAAAAACAGTATATTTTGATACTGTTTGACTATTATACCAAAAACATAGAAAATTTATTAAAATTTGTTACAGTTTATTAAAAAATATAAGATTAATCTAAACAAATAAACAAATACTAAATAGCAAAACTGTAAAAAATTGTAAATTTATTTTCTAAAAAATAGAAAATATTGCCTTTAGAAGCTTTCTAATTTACAGAAAGGTTAAGGTATTTTATGCATATTCTTGGGATTCCTCAATGTAATAGCTATTTTAATACTAATGTAAAAAATAAATCGAATATTAATCACAGTTTCCCAATAAGAACACTGACTCAAGATAATAATATTTTTGTCTTAAGACCATTAACCAAAGATACAATTTCTTTTAGCGGGAAAAGTGCAACCAAAAAAGAAACCATTCCTAATAATTATTTAAGCACTCAA
>JAFQTK010000148.1 GCA_017409065.1 bacterium | reverse complement strand
CTACGGCATAAATACCGGTGATGGTGTAGTCAATACCGATATCCTTTGTCCATCCGTCAATCTCAAGGATTTCTTGAGCCACGTTGCCTGTACTGTTGACATTGTAGTCAAATGTTTCTTCATCGTCGAAGTTCGCGTTGAGCAGATACAAATCTGTGACATCTGTTTGTGCCATTGTACTGCTCGTCCCCCATGTCAAAAGGAGACATAAAAAGGTCAATAGTTTTGTTTTCATAAGGGAGCGAAAGCGAAAATGGTAGATAGTCATTCACTAAATTCCATAGCTGCACCGACGTCTGCGTTCAATTTTAAGAGCGGAGATATATCCGGTACTGCCGCAAGAACCTCTGACGACAAGATGGGTCAGGGAAATGAATACTATGCCCAATATCGTGAAGATGAACAATATATGCCGGATGAAAGATTTGTAGACAGGTCGGCTTTACTAAGAGCGACATTAAACTCACTTGCAATGACAAACGTTGCTAACATCCTAAAAAAAACTAAAGAAACACAAGAATTAAAAACTCCAAAAGAAGAAACTAAAAAGAAAAACCATAAAAATCACGAAGAAGAAGATTATGAACAAAGCCCCGAAGATTAAAATCATTCGAGGCTTTTTCATATACTCTGTTTTTTATTAATCATAAATTCCTGGGGGAGTATCAGGATTTTTCACATCATCTAAAAAGTCAAACGTACCTTGAGTAGGCTCTTCTTGCTTTGAACCAACAGGCAGTTGAGTTGCAGCACTTTGTGGAGCTTTTTTAACAGGAGCTTTAGGTCTGGAGATTTCACTTAAAGTTGAAATCTCGACATCTACAAGTTTTCTCTTACCTTTAGAGTTTTCTTCCACGATTAAATCTAAAGCCACTTCTTCTCCGTTTTTATTTATTACCCTTCGGCTATAATCACTTAAAATATTATTTTTTATTGCACCATGATATTTAACTTTATCATCTAAAGCTCCAGCCAAATCTTTACCAATGTCTTTAGCCAGTCGTGCATCCATACCAGTTAAAATAAATCTCTTTTCAGTAGAACTACGACTGGTGGCAGTTGAAGCTATTTTAGGGTCAGCACCTCTCATATCATTAAATACCGTTCTTAATTTTGACAATAATCCAGAGTCTTTTGATTTATTTACCCTCAAAGCCAAACTTTGATACACACCTTTAAGCTTGTCATCATTTGGTAATGTTCTATAATAAATATCCCCATTTGGCTGTACTTGTCTTAAAACCACTCTTGATAATGCCACAGACCCAAAAGACGGTTGTTTACATTGTACATTACTTAAATTCACACCACTTACTGTCATTGACATATTTAAATCCTTCAAATACTTTCTATAATCATTATAAAAACAAACATACCTTTTTTTGCTACTTTTTAAAAAATATTACAAAACGTTAGAATTAATACACAAAGTATGTATTTGTGGTAAAATTTGATGGAATACAAGTGTAATAAGGATTTTAATATGATTTCAGTAAACGATTTAAAAACAGGTTTAACATTAGAAATAGACAATGGCCTATGGAGTGTTGTTGATTTCTTGCACGTTAAACCGGGTAAAGGTGCAGCTTTTGTTAGATCAAAACTTAAAAACGTTGAAACAGGACAAGTTGTTGAAAAAACATTCCGTGCAGGTGAAAAAGTAGCAAAAGCAACTCTTGATAAACGCACTATGCAATATCTTTACAAAGAAGCAGCAGATTATGTAATGATGGATATGGAATCATACGAACAATTAAACATTCCTGAAGCTGCTATCGGGGATGGAATCAAATATCTTAAAGAAAATATGGAAGTAAACGTACTACTACACGATGGCAAAATCATCGGTGTTGATATCCCTAACCACGTTGAACTAGAAGTTGTTGACACTCCTCCATCTGAAAGAGGAAATACTTCTCAAGGCGGAACTAAACCTGCTACATTAGAAACAGGTGCAGTTGTAAACGTACCGTTCTTTATCGCAAATGGTGACAAAATCAGAGTTGATACAAGAACAAATGAATATTTAGACAGAGTATAATTATAATGTTTAAAAAAGGAACTACTATGAAATTTGATTTAGATTATATAGAAAAATTAGTAACATTGGTTTCTGATTCAGAATTAACTGAATTAGCACTTGAAGATGGCGATAGAGCTATTCTTCTCAAAAAGGAAAAAGAAGTTGTAACAGCTCAAACAGTTGCTGTTGCTGCACCTGCAGCTATTGCAGCACCGGCGGCACCTATTGCAGCAAAAGCTGAAAATACAACAGAAGAAACAAAATCAGAAGAAACAGGTACTCCTATTACTTCACCAATGGTTGGAACTTTTTATAGTGCCCCATCACCGGGAGCAAAACCTTTTGTTCAAGTTGGCGATGTTGTTTCAAAAGGTCAAGTAGTTTGCATCATTGAAGCAATGAAGCTTATGAACGAAATTGAAGCAGAAGTATCAGGTAAAATAACTAAGATTTTAGTTGAAGACGGAAAACCTGTCGAATACGGTCAAGTATTGATGTACGTTGAATAATTCATGTCATAATACTATTGACTAACATTTTGAGGACAAAACATGATTAAAAAAGTATTAATTGCCAATCGTGGCGAAATTGCACTAAGAATAATCAGAGCGTGTAAAGAGCTTGGAATAAAGACTGTCGCAGTATATTCACAAGCAGATGCAGATAGTTTGCATGTATCATTTGCTGATGAAGCATATTGCATAGGACCTGCTCAATCCGCCAATAGTTACCTTAACATTCCTGCAATTATTTCTGCAGCATTAACAAGCGGGGCTGATGCTATTCACCCTGGTTATGGATTTATGGCGGAACGTGCTGATTTTGTTGATATTTGTACAGACCACGGTCTAAAATTTATTGGTCCGTCTTCAGCTGCAATGAGAGCAATGGGTGATAAAGCAACTGCTCGCAAGACAATGCAAGAACACAATGTACCAACAACACCAGGAACAGACCTTGTTAGCAATCCACAAGATGCAATTGAATTTGCTCAAAAAGCAGGATATCCTGTAATTGTTAAAGCAACGGCCGGTGGTGGCGGAAAAGGAATGAGAATTGCAAACAACGATGATGAGTTGGTTGAAGCAATTACTCTTTGCCAAACTGAAGCTGAAAAAGCATTTGGTAACGCAGGAGTTTATATTGAAAAATATATTATCAACCCACGTCACATTGAAGTTCAAATCGTCGCTGACAGCTATGGCAATGTAGTTCACTTGGGCGAAAGAGATTGCTCTGTTCAAAGAAGACACCAAAAACTTATTGAAGAAGCTCCATCCCCTGCAATTGATGCTAAAACTCGTGAAGCAATGGGGAAAGCAGCAGTTACAGCGGCAAAAGCTATCAACTACGAAGGTGTTGGTACAATTGAATTTTTGCTAAATAATGACGGTAACTGGTATTTTATGGAAATGAATACTCGTATCCAAGTTGAACACTGTGTTACTGAAATGATTTCTAACCTTGACTTGGTTAAAGAACAAATCAGAGTTGCAAGCGGTGAAAAACTTTCTTGTACGCAAGAAGACATCAATCTTCACGGTCATGCTATTGAATGTCGTATTAACGCAGAAGATTCTGATAAAGACTTTATGCCATGCCCCGGAAAAATAAATGGATATATTGCACCGGGTGGTTTTGGAGTAAGAGTTGAATCTCACGTTTATACGGGTTATTCAATTCCACCATATTATGACTCAATGATTGGTAAACTCATTTGTTGGGGAAGAAGCAGAGAGTCTGCAAGACGTCGTATGCTTCGTGCATTAGATGAATTTGTAATTACAGGAGTAAAAACAACTATTCCTTATCATAAAAAAGTTCTTAATAATGATGTATTTATAAGTGGTAACTTTAATACAGGTTTTATAGAAGAGCATATGAAACCCGAAAAAAAAGAACCGGCTAATGTATAGAAACAAAAAAGACCTAAGAAAAAAACCTTAGGTCTTTTTTATTTGTACAATTTTTTTAATGTATTCAAATCCCTTTTTGTTATGCCTTTTATGCTTTCATTATGCAGTGCATGCATTAAATCCGATTTTTCAGGACTATGACCTTGCAACCCCAAAGCATGCCCTATTTCATGAAGTGCAGTAAAATAAACTAATTCTGCTGATAATGGTTCTTCATTATCAGGATTTGATTTTAACAAACTAACATTAGCTGAATAAATTCTGTTATTTTTAGCTTTAATTGTCGCCAACCCTGCTTCGTATAAATTATTATCCGATGTTGCTAATTTGTCTACCATTTCAACATAAATTTGAGCAAAACTCATATTGCTAACAAAATTAAAAGACACCAAACCACCTGAAACTTTTTGCCAAGTTGTAAAAGCATTTTTTATAAGCGTTGAATGATTACATGGCTGAACATAGACATTTATAGGAAATTTCTGCCATCTTACATATTGGTCATCCATTTTTATAACATCATAGTAATCCCCGCCAGAATTGTTATCAGAATATGTTTTTGCTATTTGTTCAGGGTTATTCAAATTATACAAAGACTCAGTTGCCAATTTTTTTAAATCATCAACCGGAGAAAACGTAATAATTTTACTATATTCTTCCTTTGCTTTTAAAACATCTCCGTTGTAAAAGTAAGTATGCCCTAAAAAATAACGACATGAATAATTCTCAGAATTTCTTTGAAGTTCTTGAATAAATAATTTTTGAGCAGCTACATAGTTTTTTTTGTAAAACTCTTTTTTACCCAACTCAAAATAATCCTGCCCAAAAGCCGGAGAAATTACTAATAATAGAGCCAAAAGCGTTAATATTTTCCTCAATTTGCCGCTCCATAAAGAATTTTAAGAGTTTTTATATCACGTTCAGAAATCGCACGTTCTTCAATTTCATTATAAGAACAATGAGTTCCCATAATATCATCACAAGATGAACTATGACCTAAACCAAGAGAATGACCTATTTCATGTTGCAAAACACTCACAAAATGCTCTTTTGAATATTTGCTATTATCCTCAGGTCTTCTTTTTAGCACGGTTATTTTAGCAGAATGCAAATGCCCATTAGGCATATATCTCCATTTTGCAACACCTAACAATTGTCCGCCATTAGCTGATGGGATACCCTTTTTTGTTGTTGCAACTACTATTCTTGCCAAAGTTGGGTCATCAACAAACTCAAACGTTACAAAATTTTTAGAAGCCTTTTCCCAATTTAAAAATGAACGTCTAACCCAAGCAGAATGTTCATAAGGTTCAACATAAACGGTTATAGGAAAAGATTCCCAAGTATAACATTTTTGACCCAATAACATATAATCATAATAATTGTCTTTTAAGTTTTCTTCTTTTTTTGCAGCTCTATCTTGGGCATATTCTTTTTTTGCTTGCTCCGGATTTTCTATATTACGCAACTCAGATTGAGCATATCTGTATGTTAAATCATATGCAGGTGCCAATTCCAAAACTTTTTTCAATGCAACAACTGCATTTGAATTATCTTTCAAATTTTTATAACTTAAACCCAAGAAATAATAAGCCTGATAATTTGACGGATTCTTTTTAGTTTCTTTTATAAAATAATATTTGGCTCTCTCATAATTTTTTTCATAATAATAATCTCTTCCAAGTTCAAAAGTTGTTGCCGCTAAAGCCAACCCCTGAACAAATAATAACCCTACTAATAATAAAACTTTCTTCAATTTATTTTCCCTCACTACTTTTTTGTTTTCTTGTTGATACCAATGTTTGATTCTTATCTATTTCAATAACTGAGCGAATAACTGCATGTGCCATTAAAAGAACATATGGATTCAGAACAGATGCCCCACTCATATGAACTTTTTGGGATTTATCAACAGGACTATTCGAAACTGTTTCTTGTTCATTTATTGCGACTGAAGATTCCAACTTATATTCTTTCGAAATATCTTTTAATTTCATTTGAAGCAATTCTTTTGGGAATGTTTTAGAACAATTTACCACTGTATTAACCTTGTTAGTTGCCTCTAAAATCAAAAGAACCTTAACATTCCCATAATTTTCAGTTTGAATCAAAATAGTAATTGTATCATCCGCAGAATCTTCCGTCCCACTTTCTTCACTACACGAAAAATCTATATCAAAATTGTTATTTTCACCAATAGGCAACCAAGGTAGATAAAGAAGGATAAGATTTTTCATAAATTGTGTATTAGTCATATTTGCATGCGGAATACAAGCATTTACAATAAATTGCAACTCTTGAAGTTGCTTTGTATCAACGTTGCCAAGCTTATTTAACATCCCCGTCATCTGCATAATTTTTGAAAGAGCCTCTTTTCCATTCGTTTCCATCATTTTCATAAGCTGCTCTACATTTAAATTCTGTAAATTCTGAGTCAAATTGGTCGAATTTGCATTCTGAGTAGTTTGCATAGTTGCAATTAATGATTTCAAATCTTTTGGTAAATTTAACAACTCTTTAATTAAAACAGCACGCTCTGTATTTTCCATTTTTGCCATTTCCAATTGTGTATTAATTGAAGTTTGTTTAGGCAAAAATGATTGATTTTGTGGTACAGCTGGAGTATTTTGTGCAGCCTGTGCCGATTTTGTAGCCGCATTTGCACCCACAACAATATTAGCAGCTGCCCGAGTTGCTTGATGTTGTAAAAAAGAATTTATAAAATTACCAAGTGCCGAAAAGTTTTGCATACTATCCTACTTATCTTATAAAGATATTATCCGTTTTTTCAAGCATTTTGGCAATCAACAAAATAATTTATTTTATATTTTTTATTATTTCATCTCTAAAATCAGTAGTTGAAGCATTTCCTCCTAAATCAGGAGTCAAAATTTTGCCTTCAGATAATACTGTTCTTAACGCTGAATCAATATTTGATGCCGCTTCGTTTTCTCCAATGTATCTAAGCATTTCAATTGCAGAGAGCAATAATGCCGTAGGATTGGCTTTATTTTGACCTTTTATATCAGGTGCCGAACCATGTACAGGTTCAAATACAGCATAATCTTTACCAATATTTGCACCTTGTGCTACACCTAGTCCACCAATCAATCCTGCGGCTAAATCCGAAACTATATCTCCATACAAATTAGGAAGAACAAGAACATCAAATTTTTCAGGATTTTGAACTAATTGCATACAAAGATTGTCAACTAAAATTTCTTTATACTCAATTTGTGGATAACGAGCAGCCACCTCTTTAGCACAACGTAAGAATAAGCCGTCGGTTAACTTACAAATATTAGCCTTAGATACTGCCGTAACAAGCTTTCTTCCATTTTTAAGTGCATAATCAAATGCGAACTCACAAATCCTAATAGATGCTTCTCTGGTTATAATCTTTATAGATTCAGCCGTATCCTCATCTATTTGTCGTTCAATTCCTGCATATAAATCTTCAGTATTTTCACGAACTATAACCAAATCAACATTTTCAAAACGTGTTTTTATACCTTCAAGATTCTTACAAGGACGAAGGTTTGAATATAAATCCAAAGCCTTACGCAATTGAACATTTACACTTCTAAACCCTTTACCAATTGGAGTTGTAACAGGGGCTTTCAGAGCAACTTTATTTTTTTTAATAGACTGAATAACTCTATCGGGCAAAGGTGTCCCTTCTACATCTGCCACATCAGCACCCGCAGATTGAACATCCCAATCAATCTCAACACCTGCTTTTTCTATAATTTTAACTACTGCATCAGTAATTTCAGGTCCAATTCCATCTCCCGGAATAAGTGTAATATTATGCATAAATTTCTCCAAACTAAACTAAATCAAAATCACCATGCTTTTTGATATGTTCAATCAAACCGCCTTCATTCAACAATTTAATCATAACATCCGGAAGTGGTGTAATTTTAATCTGAGTACCTTTAGTCAAATTATGAACATAACCTTCTTTGATATCAATTTCAAGTTCATCACCAGCATCAATGCCGTCTGTATCACATTCTATTAAAAGCAAACCAATATTAATTGCGTTACGGTAAAAGATTCTTGCAAAACTTTTTGCCAAAACCGCACCCACACCTGCAATTTTGATAATTTGAGGTGCATGTTCTCTTGAAGAACCTAACCCAAAGTTATTTCCGGCAACTACAAAATCGCCTTTACTCATTTTTGAAGCAAACTCAGGGTCAGCATCTTCTAAAACATGTTTCGCAAATTCAGGAAGGTCAGAACGCAAGTGAAATAATCGCCCCGGTGCAATATGGTCAGTAGAAATATTATCTCCAAACTTAAAAGCTGTACCTTTTTTCATTATAAAACCTCCCTTGGATCTGCAATATAACCTTTAACGGATGAATAAGCTGCCACCGCTGGTGATGCCAAATATATAAACCCTTTAGTATTTCCCATTCTACCTTGGAAATTTCTATTTTGAGTGGCAAGGCAAACTTCACCATCACCTAAAATACCACCATGAACCCCAACACAAGGTCCACAACCTGAAGTAACCAATGCGGCTCCTGCTTCGACAAAAATCTTTATCAAACCTTCATCAAGTGCCATAGTTAACACATCTCTTGACGCAGGGGAAATTAAAAGTCTTGTATCCTTATTAACTTTTCTGCCTTTAAGAATTTCTGCTGCAACTCTTAAATCTTCAATTCTACCATTCGTACAAGTTCCGATGAATACTTGGTTTACTTTAACATCAGATAATTCGTCCACACTCTTCGTATTATCAACAGTATGAGGACAAGAAACAGTTGGTCTTAATTCAGAAGCGTTAATTTTTATAACTCTTGCATATTCGGCATCCGCATCAGGTTCAATTTTAACAAATTTATCTTCTCTGCCTCTTTCTTTTAAATAAGCTTTTGTTTTATCATCTGTAACAAAAAGACCTGCTTTAGCTCCAGCTTCAACTGCCATATTGGCAATTGTAAATCTATCAGCCATAGACATGTTTTCGATAGTCGAACCTGAAAACTCTAACGCACAATAAGTAGCACCATCAGCCCCTATCGTACCAATAAGATGCAAAATCAAATCTTTTGCACAAACACCTTTTTGAAATTCACCTTCAACTTCAACTTTATATGTATGCGGAACTTTAAGCCATGTTTTTCCTAATGCCATTGCAACAGCGATATCAGTAGACCCCATTCCGGTAGCAAATGCACCTAATGCACCCGAAGTACAAGTGTGAGAATCAGCACCAACAAGAATTTCCCCAGGGTTAACGTGCGTTTCTATCAAACGTTGGTGACAAACACCTTCCCCAACATCTGAAAGGACTGCACCATAATCACGAGAAAAATCTCTCAATACCATATGCGAATTAGACAATTCTTTTCTGGGACTCGGTGCCGCATGGTCAATGAATAAAATGGTTCTTTCAGGATTTGCCAATTTTTCCTTGCCCAGTTTTTTAAACTCTTGAACTGTTAATGGACCCGTTCCATCCTGGACTGCTGCCACATCAACTTTTGCAATAACTAATTCCCCGGCTTTCACATCTTTTCCGACGTGAGCAGAGATAATTTTTTCTGCTATCGTTTGTCCCATATTCTCTCCTTAAACAATAATATTCGGCATTGTAACTGCACTATTATCAACACGTCGTTTCAACGCACCTGTTGGTATATAGTAAGGTGTAACAGTCATTATTTTTGCCGCAATATCAGGGTAATAATAAATAAATTTCAATTCACTTTGAGTAAGTGGTTTTTGAGTATGAACGTTTGCATAACGTGCAAGTTCCAAAATGTTACGAGCTTCATCTTCGTCTTTAAATTCAAGCTCCATTTTTTCATAAACATCTCGGAAACCTTTAATTCCACCATACTCTCCAGTTGTAATCATACGTCCGGTTTCTACCACTTCCGGTTCACCTCTGCCCAATTCTTCGTAATCATACAACTCATAATTTCTTCTGTCTTTCAACGCTCCGTCAGCATGAATACCGGATTCATGTGCAAATGCATTGCTACCAACCGCCGGTTGGTTAATAGGAATAGGCAAATTAAAAGCATATGCAGTATATTTAGCCAATTTCCATGCCTTAGACAAATCAATCTGCGGATCAATTTTATATTTACCGCTAAAACCGCTTGATTTCAAAATTGCTAATAAACAAGAAATTAAATCAGCATTTCCTGCTCTTTCACCCATACCATTAACCGCAGTATTAATGTAAGCATTAACACCTGCATCAATTGCTGCTTTTGCACCTAAAACAGAATTGCCAACTGCCATTCCTAAATCATTATGGAAATGCAATTCAATATCCATTTGAGTTTCTTTAGCAATTTGCAAAATTCTTTGATATGCAGTTTGTGGGTCATCATAGCCAAGCGTATCGCAATAACGGAAACGACTTGCACCATGTTTTTTTGCTTCTTTAGCAAATTCTATTAAATAATCAATATCCGTTCTGGAAGCATCTTCAGCATTAACTCCTACTGCTTGGATTCCATAAGTACAAGCTAAACTAACTGCTTCATTTGTAGAATCAATAATATCTTTTCTTGTTTTTTTCCCGCCGTATTTACCTTGAATCATTTGGTCAGAAGTTGAAACTGACAAATTTGCATATTGCAAACGTGGCACATTTTGGAAAGATGTTGCAACATCAGCCGCAATACCTCTCATCCAACCTGATAATTTTGTTTTGTTAATAACGCCTCTATCTACAAGCTCTAAGTTTGCATTAAGATAATTTATTTCGTGTTTTGTTGTCGGGAACCCAAATTCAGATTGAGTTACTCCCAAATCGTCCAACATTAAATTTATTATAGTTTTTTGCAACTTTGCCAAACCCAATCTTGAAGTTTGCACACCATCACGGTTAGTAACATCTACAAAATATATCAATTTCTCGCTCATAATAATCCTTTTCTCTAAGTATGATACTTATTTTACTACAAATTGCCACAATAATAAAGAGAAATAAACAGCTATATGCAGTATTTCCTAATAAAAATATAGAAAAATAGATAAATTATTACTTAATAATTAGTTTTTTATTCACCATTTTAAGATTATTAAGCAAACAATTTAAACCCAATTATCATTGTTAATCCAACAAAAAAGCAATAATAAGCAAATACATTCATTGAAAATTTAGATAAAAATTTTATAAAATATTTTATACAAAAATATCCAACTATTGCAGAAACAAAAAAGCCGACAAAAATTGAAATCCAATCAAAATTAACAAATTCATGATAATCAACTTCTATCAAAGGATATAACAACGAAGCAGCCGCAATAATCGGAATACTTAATAGAAAGGAATATTTTGCACACGTTACTCTGTCCAAACCGGTAGCAAGACCCGTTGAAATAGTCATTCCAGAACGAGATAACCCGGGGAATATTGCTAAACCTTGAGCCAAACCTATCAATATTGCCCGTTTAATTGTTATATGAGATTCTTTATTTTTAAATTTTTTTGAAATCCATTCACTAGAATAAAGAACAATCGAAGTTATTAACAAAAATACTCCCGTAAAAATCGGAGCAACCAACATTCTTTCAACTATGTCTTTTATCGGTAAAACAAGTATCAACGTAAAAATGGTACTTAATGCAATAAACAAAGGTAATTTAGCTTCATTTGAGTTAAAAGCTTTGTTCTTACACGCTTCAACAAACTTTTTAACAATATCCAGAATGTCATTCCAAAAATATACAAAAATTGCAACAAGTGTTCCCACATGCAATACAATATCGAAGAAAGCTTCTTGCGGTCCATTGTGAACTAATTCAGCCCCTGTAAATAATTTGTATAAACAAGAAGTTAAAACCAAATGACCTGATGAACTAACAGGCAAAAATTCAGTCAATCCTTGTATAAATCCCATTAAAACAGCTTGAAAAATTGGCATGACTACTCCTCAAAATAACTTGCACAAGAATTTTGTGTTTCCCAAACAGAAACTTTTGACACATTTGGAAAAACTTTTTTTACTTCGCCATAAATAAATTTAGCAATAATTTCACTACTTGGACTAATATTTTGGAATTGTTCAATCTCATTTATATCTTTATGGTCAAGCAAATCCATTATTGCATTAACCTCTTTTTTTAAAACTTTAAAATCCACCAAAATATTTGATTTGTCTAAAGTTTCCCCTTTAACATAAACTTCCACTTTCCAATTGTGACCATGTTGATTTTCACAATTCCCTTTATAGTTAAGTAAATGATGGGCAGCCGAAAAACTTGTTTCTATTTTAACTTCGAACATTATTAAATTCCTTTTCTAACATTTTTTTTAATAATACTATAAACATTTATGAGTTGATATTTTCAGCAATAACACTCGGGACTCTACAATCCAAAGGATGAGGAATAATCATCGTAGGACTAAGTTCATCATCTGACACAAGAGAAGCAATTGAAAAAGCACATTCCAATTTCATTTCATCTGTAATTTTAGACAAATTACCTTCTAAAACGCCTCTAAATAATCCCGGAAATGCCAAAGAATTATTTACCTGATTTTCAAAATCACTTCGCCCTGTCGCAACAATAAAGGCTCCTGATTCTTTTGCAAGTTGAGGGTTGATTTCAGGAGTAGGGTTAGCAAGTGCAAAAATAATAGGCTTATCTGCCATAGTTTGAATCATATCCGATGTAAGCACATTCGGTGCTGAAAGCCCAACAAATACATCTGCATTTTTGATTGTATCTTTCAATGTTCCTTTTATTTGCTCTAAATTTGTATATTTTGAAATTTCTTCTAAAGACTTATCATTCTGTTTTCTACCTGCATAAACAGCTCCATTAATATCATTCAATATAATATTTTTAAACCCTGCTTTAAGAAACAACTTACAAACGGCTTGAGCTGCTGCACCGGCACCTGAAAACACAATCTTAACGTCCTCAATTTTCTTTTGAACCAAATGTATTGCATTTAATAATGCCGCTAAAACCACAATAGCTGTTCCATGTTGATCATCATGAAAAATCACAATTTTTGATTTTTCTTTTAATGAATCTTCTATTTCAAAACACCTTGGAGCAGAAATATCTTCTAAATTAACGCCCGAGAAGGAATCTTCAAGTAACAAAACCAACTTTACTATTTCTTCAGGAATCTGTGTTTTTATACAAAGAGGCATTGCATTAACATCGCCGAGTGCTTTAAACAAAACAGCCTTACCTTCCATAACAGGAAGTCCTGCCTCTGCCCCAATATTCCCAAATCCCAATACAGCACTTCCATCAGAAATAATTGCCACGGGTTTTTTAGTTGTTTCCTCTGTTAACTCAGTTTCTAAAACCCCACCAAAAAACTCTCTTAGCTGCAAAGATTTTTCTTGTGTTGTGCCATTAAATTTATCCAAACTAGGCATAAAGGCTGTTCTGGAAATACAACCGAAAAATTCTTTTATATCCGCAACAGGTTTTGAAAGCACTGGAATATTTACATCAAAATTAAGATTAGACTTGTCCATCTCAACACAACTTAAGTCAATTGCATTAAAATTCGGTTCAATATTATTGACTATAAATTCTAAATTTTCTTTTGTCATGTCATTTATACACAACGGGTAAGCATCAATTAATAAAACATTTTTTAGAAAAATCGCTCTATCCAGTGCCTTTTGGTATGACTCAGAAACAACTGCAACAGAATTTATTCTATTGGTATAAACAAAACTAGCTTCTTGGTTTTCCTTTATTGCCAAACAACTTGACCCAACTCCTGGGGTATAAACAAGTGACAATTCTTCCCGATTGTTAACATAAACTTTGGGAACAATATTTATTCCTTTAAATTGCATTAATTTAACACTCCTAACAAGAAGATACTTACCATACTAAAATATATTGCCAATCCAATAACGTCAATAGTTGTAGCAATTACAGGTCCAGAGGCAACAGCAGGATCTATTTTCATCGCTTTAAGTAAAAACGGAGCTACTGTTCCGATTATTGTGGCTAAAGTCATATTTACAACCATCGCAAAACCTACAACTATACCCAGTTGAATATGATGTTGCCATCCCCAAGTACAAACAGTAACCAAAACCCCAAATACAAGACCTATCATAAGTCCAACCAACATTTCACGGAAAATATGGTGAAGTGCAGAGTTCATAGTTACTTGTCCCGTAGAAAGCCCACGAACCATCAAAGTTATACTTTGTGTTCCGATATTTCCGCCAAGACCGGCTAATAATGGCATAAAAATAGCAACAACAGGTAATGCATGGATTGCAAACTCAAATTTATCTGCAACATTAACAGCAATAAATTCTCCTATTAATGTTATAAATAACCAAGGAGCTCTTGCTCTTATAGCATTAAAGATATTTCCTGAAAGAATTTCATCTTCATCAACAACGGCTGTTGTGATACCTGATGATTGCAAGATTTCTTCTGTTGTTTCTTCTTCTACAATATCTGAAACGTCATCCCAAGTAACAATTCCTTTTAACCTGTTGTACAAATCTACAACAGGTAATGCATTGTATTGATATTTCATGAAAATTTCTGCAACATGGTCTTGTTTGTCATCAACATGCAACTTAACGATATCACTCATCATTATCTCTTCAATTTTAATTTTAGCGTGAGAAGTCAATAAATCTCTCAATGAAACAACCCCCAAAAGATGACTATGCTTATCAACAACATAGATATAATAAAGTTCCATTGTATCTTCTTCAGCTTCTTTTCTAATATAGTTTAAAACTTCCTCGATTGACATTTCCTTACGAACGGTCAACACTGTAGAGTTCATTAAACCACCGGCAGTATCTTCTTTATATGTTAAAAGCTCTCTGATTTCATCCGAAAATTTATTAGGTAATTTGTTTAAATAACTTTCAGATTCATCTTCTTCCATATCACCCAAAATATCTGCAGCCGAGTCATGAGGCATTAAGAAAATTATTCTTGAAGCTTTTTCTTCATCAATTTCGCTCAAAAGCTCGACTTGATATTGTGGAGTTAAATATTCAAGCATTTCCGCAGCTTTATCTTCTTCAATATTTTCAAAAGAAACAAGCCTCTCTTCCGTATTTAACTCAGGCAATATTTCAGCCAAATCGGCAGAGTGAAAATTATTCAACTCCTCTTGAAGCTGAGTAAAATTCTCGCTTTCAATAATTTCACGAATACGCTCAATAGTGGTTTCAATATTTAACATAACAAATACTCTAACTCATTCTTTCGAAATTATTATAGCTTAAAAATATCAAAATGTATATTCTCTAAAGCAATACTATTAATGTATAGACATTTAAAAAAAGGAGTTGTAAAATAAACTAACAATACATTATGAAAGGAAATAATTAATGAACAAAAGTCAAACTGCCGGAATATGGATAGTCGTTATTTTGTTGGTATTTGCATTAGCTACTATGTTATTTACCGGTCCGGCAACAAGTACTCAAAATGTTTCATACACGAAATTTCTTGAGCAAGTTAAAAACCATGAAATTAAATCAGTAGAAGTAGCAGGGCAAACAATAGTTGGCGAACTTGTTGAACAACCAACCGTTAATGAAAAAAATCCACAAGTGATTCCGCCAAAACTTTTGGTTAAAACTCAGATACCAATGAATGACAGTTCTTTGTATCCTGTTTTAGAAGAAAATAATGTTGATGTAACAGTTAAAAAACCAAATGAAAACAATGCTTTATTGATGAATATGCTAATTCCTATAATAATGATTGTTTTATTTATTGCAATTATGAGCAAACTTGTTCAAGCAGGTGGCTCTCAAGCAATGTCCTTTGGTAAAAGCAAAGCAAAATTAATGCTTGATAATAAAGTAAAAGTAACATTCAAAGACGTTGCAGGAATTGACGAAGAACGTCAAGAACTTTCAGAAGTTGTCGATTTTCTTAAAAACGGCGAAAAATACTTAAAATTAGGGGCAAAAATTCCAAAAGGAGTTTTGTTAGTAGGTCCTCCCGGAACAGGTAAAACATTGATGGCAAAAGCTGTTGCAGGTGAAGCCGGTGTTCCGTTCTTCTCAATTTCAGGTTCAGATTTTGTCGAAATGTTTGTCGGTGTTGGTGCAAGCCGTGTTCGTGATTTATTTGAACAGGCTAAAAAACACCAACCATGCATTATTTTTATTGACGAAATTGATGCAGTTGGTCGCCAAAGAGGTGCCGGCTGGGGTGGCGGTCACGATGAACGTGAACAAACTCTTAACCAATTATTAGTTGAAATGGATGGATTTGACGAAACGACGAACATCATTATTATTGCGGCGACAAACCGTCCTGATATCTTAGATAATGCATTACTCCGTCCGGGTCGTTTTGATAGACAAATTTATGTAAGCTCCCCTGACATCAAAGGTCGAGAAGAAATTCTTCAAGTTCACGCTAAAGGTAAAAAATTTGAAGATAATGTAGACCTAAAAGTTATCGCAAAACGTACAGCAGGTTTTTCAGGGGCAGATTTGCAAAATTTGTTGAATGAAGCTGCATTACTGGCTGCAAGATACAACAAAGATAAAATTTCTAATGAAGATATTGACAACTCAATCGATAGAGTAATTGTTGGTATTGAAAAGAAAAATAAAGTAATGACAGAAGAAGATAAAGAAATTACCGCATATCACGAAGTTGGTCATGCTTTGATTGATAAGTTATTAGAAACCTCAAATGAATTACATAAAGTTTCTATTATCCCTCGTGGCGGGGCTTTAGGAGTTACTTGGACAAGACCTAAAGATGAAAAACTACATGTAAGTAAAGAAAAATTGATTGCAAAAATTACAATGTCTTTGGGCGGACGAGCTGCTGAGGAAATCGTTTACGGCGAAGATAAAGTAGGAACAGGGGCTTCTCAAGATCTCCAAAACGTTACTAATCTTGCAAAAAAAATGGTTACTCAATGGGGTATGTCTGAAAAAATGGGGACAATGGCTTACGGTAAATCACAGGAACACGTTTTCATGGGTCGTGATTTTGGGCATCAACGTGATTACTCAGAAGAAATTGCCTACCAAATTGACAGCGAAATGAAACGCATTGTAGATGAATGTTATGAAAATGCAAAAAAACTTTTGACAGATAATAGAGATATGATGGATGCTTTGGCAAATGAATTGTTAGAGCATGAAACTCTTGACGAAAAAGAATTTGAAGAAATTATGGAACGAGTTAAAAGTAATAGAGCATAATCAGATATTTATTAATTCAAAAAAGCGGTTTTAATAACCGCTTTTTTTATAGCAAATTTTTTTATTTTTGGTTTTCATGTAAGCAAAATTATTTATAGGAGAAAAAAATGCAGTCAATTAGTAATCAGTCAAATGTATCATTTGGTGCAATCAAATTTGTTAATCAAGCCATGTGGAGAAAAAACGGAAAAGCTATTGTCGGCGAATTATACAAAAATGAAGCCTTAACAAAATTTGTACGAGAAAATCCTGATAAAAATGTTATTTTTTATTGTAAAAAACAAGAAAAACCTTCTGTTTATGATTTTATGTACCGAGTCCAAGACAGAAGCTTACTCGGAATTATTAAAGGTTTATTTTCAAAAGGCATATCCATTGCACAAGTCCATATTGGTAGGGTGAACAATGCTGTTAACTTAAGAGGTGCAAGTAATATATCTTTAAATGACTTAACCCAATTTGGCACTAGAAAACATGCTCAACTAAAAGCTGAAGATATGCAAGTTATTAGAAAAGTTATAACTCCGGAACACGAAAAATTTAGACTATCTCAAGAAGATACAATGTCTATGATGGAAACCCTTTCTTCAATTCATAAAAAAGCACAAAGAAGCTAACAACATTTATTTTTAGCCGAAAAACCAATATGTAATCCCAATAGCAGCAACTATTCCTGCGATGTCTGCAAGAATACCTGTCAATAGTGCGTATCTGTACTTTTTTATCCCAACAGCACCAAAATATACTGCTATGACGTACAATGTAGTTTCTGAACTACCTGCCATTATTGCAGCAAGTTTTGTTGTGTAAGAATTAATATCACAAGATGCTGCTATATCGCTTAAAACGCCCAAAATAGCACTACCGGAAAGTGAACGCAATATCATAATCGGTAAAACATCAACCGGAACATGAATTATATTTAAAAAATTACTTAAACACACACCCAAATATTCAATTGCCCCCGAAGCCCTAATCATTGATATAGCAACTACAATCGCCATTATATACGGAAAAATATTTACACCTATTTTTGCTCCGTCTTTTGCTCCTTCTACAAATAATTCATAAACAGGTAATTTTTTACATATCCCAACGACAAGAATAATTAAAATCATTGCAGGAATAAGCCAAAGAGAAATATTTTCAATAATTGTTTTAATCATTATCGTTTCCTCTTTGCGGTGTCCATATTTTTTCAAAAACCTTAGCTGTAAAAATAGCAAAAGTAAATGCTATTGTTGTAACAATTAAAGTTGGAAAAATTATTCCCGTCGGATTAGAATCCCCATTTGCCGCCAATATAGCAATTACCGTAGCAGGAATAATTTGAAATCCGGCTGTATTCATCGCCAAAAGCAAACACATTGAATTTGATGCACTTTTTTTATCCTTGTTATGTTTTTGCATTTGCTCAATTGCATTAATTCCAATTGGAGTCGCAGCATTTGCTAAACCAAAAGCATTTGCCGTAAAGTTCATTGTAATATATCCAATAGCCTTTTTGTCATCTTTGATTTCAGGAAATAGTTTTTTTGCAAGCGGCGTAATCAATTTAGCAATAAAATCCACACAGCCTGATTTTTCCGCAATTTTCATTATACCAAGCCAAAAAGCCATTATTCCTATTAAGTAAAGAGAAATTTTAACTGATTGTTCCGCTCCACTCAATATTGCAGCTACAACATCGGAAAGTTTTCCGTTAATTGCCCCAAAAATTATAGAAATAACTATGATAAAAAACCAAATATAATTCATAAGATAATTGTGAATTATTGAAAGAAAAAGAGCAAGAAATTTACAATATATAAAAATATCGCATTAATAAATTGTCATAGATTCAGGTAATTTCAATCTTGCATCTTATATGCAAATTGTAAAAAATTGCCCATTAAATTTTCATTCCAAACTTGTACATCTTGGGGAACATCCAACACCATTGGAGAAAAATTCCAAATATATTTAATATTTTGTGCAACAAGCGTTTCAGCTATTTTTTGGGCAAATTCTCTTGGCACAGTTAAAATAGCCATATCTATATCATTCTGCTTGATAAAAGAACGTATTTCAGATATTGAGTGGATATTTTTTCCATTTATACTTGT
>JAFQTK010000147.1 GCA_017409065.1 bacterium | reverse complement strand
CTGCCAATATTTTGGTGAGCTCTCATCAGCGATGTAGCTGACATTTCAATTAGTTCCTGAACTTGTAATGGGTTTAACAAGAACATAGTACCCAACTCTGTTCTTTGGCAGCTATCATCAAGAATTTTTTCCCATTCGCTAGACAAAGTTAATGCATAAAGTACATTATCCTGTGTAGCATGAGTTATACAAATCTGACGTCCTAAAGCCGCTCTTAGACGTTCTGACAAAATATCAGGTTCTTTTGAAAATCTCGCATAGTCACAAAGTCTTTCAAATATAAAAATAATATCCTTGATTGAAACACGTTCTCGAATAAGATTGACAAAGATTTTACGCAAATCACTTGTTGAAATAATAGTCGGAACAAGGTCATTAACCAATGTTGGGTCTTGAGATTTTACAAGCTCCATAAGTTTGAGTACATCAGTTTTTGTCATAACCTCATCAACATATTTTCTTACACTTTCCTGCAAGTGAGTTACAACAACATCAGTAGGCTCTGTTTTTGAAATATTATCATTCGGATCAATGCTGTCTTTTGACAACCAATAAGCCTGAGTTTGGTATGTTGGGTCTAATCCGACAATTGCATCTTGAGGAACAGGTTTGTTCATTGCATCCCACTGGTCAGCCAGAACCATAACTTTACCAGGATAAACAAATCCTGATGCAACTTTGTTACCACGAATTGAAATAGAGTACTCATTCGCATCTAATGCACTCGAATCCATAATTCTTATGTTTGGAATAATAAATCCTAATTCATCAGTAACTCGTTGACGTAAAGCAGCAATCTTAGCCAATAATTGTCCGTCTTGTTCAGGATCTGCAATACTTAGCAACCCCGTACCAACAGCAAGAGCCAAAACATCAACCCCCAAACGCTCATACATTCTATTAGGGTTAACCAAGTCTTGCATATTTTGTTTAACAGCATCTAATTGCCCTAATTGAGCTGCCACGTCTTGGTTAACTTGAGCCGTAAACCAAGCCAAACCGATTACAACAATAAACAAAGCAAACGGCCACCACGGCAAACCGGTAAATGGACTACTGAAGATAATTAATACGAAAAACAAACAAGCCAAAAGCAAACTTTTAGGTTTACTCATTACCTGACCTGCCAAATCAGTACCCAATGAGCTTCCTTGAGCAGATGAACGTGTCATAATGACACCCGCTGATACCGCCATTAACAATGAAGGAATTTGTGCAGACAAGCCATCACCAACCGTTAACGTTGTATATTTTGAAACTGCATCAGCGGCAGGCATACCATCCATAATCATACCAACTGCCAAACCACCAACAATGTTAATTACCGTAATAATAATACCTGCAATAGTATCACCTTTTACGAACTTCATTGCACCGTCCATAGAACCGTATAAACTGGATTCTCGTTGCAAGTCTTCACGTTTTCTAACCGCTTCTTCCGGAGAAATCAAACCTGCATTAAAATCGGCATCAATAGTCATCTGTTTACCAGGCATAGCGTCCAAAGCAAATCTCGCAGCTACCTCTGCGATACGCTCAGCACCCTTTGTAATTACCATGAACTGTACAATCGTAATAATGGCAAATATAACAAAACCTACAATCAAGTTGCCACCCGTTACGAAAGTTCCAAATGCTTCAACAACCTCACCGGCATCCCCCTTAGACAAAATCAAACGAGTGGATGCAATTGAAAGCACCAATCTAAACATCGTACCGATAAGAATAATAGATGGAAACGCAGCCAATTCTAAGGGTTTTTGAACATACAACGATATCATCAACAGCGTAATCCCGATTGCAATGTTAAAACTGATTGAAAAATTGATAACCCAGTTTGGCATCTCGATAATCAAGATTAAAACAAGCGTCAAAACGAATAGGGCCAACCCAAATTCGCTCAATACATTTCCGTTTCCACCTTGAGGCATTGCCATTTACTATATACCTTTAAACGCTTCCTTCAAAACTTCCAACTGAGTCTTAAAACTTGCGTCTACGACTCCGCTTGAAGTTTCAACTATTACCGAACCTTTGTCTATGTTATCTTGTGCAATTACTGATATTTTAGCCTCAGTTTGAGCTACCGACAACATTTCAGGCACTGACATTCTAACAATCTCGACATCTTCCGGAGATACTTTTAGAGTAACTCTTTCATCCGCTTTTACGTTTGATTTTAAAATATCAACTACCGTATTCAACAAAACATTTTTGTCTTGTTCTACTTCTTTTTTAATGATTGTTTGTGCAACATCAAGAGCAATTTCCAAAATATCTTGAGAAATTTCCTTCATAACCTTAGGTTTATATTCGAAAAATTCCTGAAGACTTTCTCGCAGACATTTAATATCTTCCTCAGCCTTAAGCAACCCTTGATTATATCCATCTTTAACCGCTTCTTCTTTTATAGAATTAGCTTCCATTTGAGCTCTTGAAACAAGATTTCTGTCATCAATTCTTCGATAACCACGTCTTCTGTCACCACGTCTGCGTTCATCTCTTTGCAAAAAATCAAAATTATCAACATCAAAAAGCTGAACACTGTCAGTATCTTGTTCCTCTTGCGAAACAATCTTGCTTTCTTCTATAACCTCTTGGGTATTTATATTTTCAAGCTGAGATGAAACAGCTTTTTTACGTCTTATTATCATGATATTTTCTCTTCGATATGCCCGCAAATTACATCAGCAATTCTAGGGGTTAATCTGACTTCAGCACTGGAATCCGGCAAAACAAAATCTTTAATAAACGGACGTTCATTTTCAACAATTCTTGAAATATATTTTTTATTCTGCTGTTTAACAATTTTATTCAATCTTTTTTGTATTTTGGGCATTGATTGTTTTGACGGAGCCGGCATATTAGCCTTAATTTCATTTAAATACTTGGAGATAACACTACTATCTAATTTATTTTCCAAATCATCCATTAATAAATACTCCTGTAATATTTGTGCATCTTCAGGTGAAAAACGCTGAATGATTGGCACGGCTTTTTCTTTAGGCATAGTTCTTAAAACCATTGCAAAAGCAACCAATTTTAATAACTTAGTATCACTTGCACTTGCACCAGCTTGCTGCTTAGACATATCATCAAGGTTAGACATTCTTGCTGCATTATTCGCTTGTTCTGCAGTTAATGCACCTCGCTTTTGTAACTCGGCTAAAGCTTTTTGATAAGTCCTTTGGACATGAGTTTCTACAACCTTAACAATATCTTGCTGTGGCATATCTCGTTTTATACATTGCTTAGCAATTTCAAAAACAGTAAACGCAATCTGTTGAAGAATTTTATCTCTATGCTGACGAGGAATTTTGCCGTGTATAAGGTCGATGGATTTATGAAACGTCCATTCCCCAATAAATTGAGTGATTATATAGGCATTATCCGCAGTATATTGATATTCGGTATCATTGTAAAGAGCCTCTCCAGACATGTTACAAAAATTCAAAACCAAACTAACAATATAATCTTTGTCAGGTTTTGAAATTTCAGGTGGAACTACCCCTGCAGCCTGCTGTGCAAGGTTTGTTGCAAATGTTTTGTAATCAAAATCCGGTATCGGCAATAAATAACCTCCAAATTAGCCCCAATAATTACTATACACTATAATTAAAATATGGCAAAATCTTTATATTTTATTACAAGTAAAATAATTAAACATATAATTAATTTATCTTCATTCATATAAAACCACAAAAGAAAAAATAACCTTAAATTCTTAAAAAAGGATTTTTCAGTGGACTCAGAGATAAACTCAACACAATAATTATACACATCATAAAATTCAATTTTTTTACCCCCAAATGGGTTCAATAAAATATAAAATCCAATTAATACAGCCCGTACCATTGATTCAAAACTTGCAGTTTCTCTGAACGGCAACTTAAGCACTTCTAACAAAACTAATTTATCTTTGTTTGAAAACATCCTCAAAATAAGATTTTGCTGTTTATCAGACAAGTTTTTAATCATACTTCCCAACAAAAATAATTTTATTATTTTTTTGTTTTTATACAAGCTTAAAATATTGAAAAATACGTTACGATCACATACCTGCTCTTTACTTAGCCATTCGTTTATCTTAGACAAATACAATTCATCAAAATCTTCAATAGATAAATCTGAGAATTTTTTAGAATAATATTCTTTATTACCCATTTTATCCAAGTATTCATCAAAATTCGCCAAACACTGAAAAATAACCGCACCATCCAACTCGCTCTCCAAATCATCCATTAATAAATACTCCTGTAATATTTGTGCATCTTCAGGTGAAAAACGCTGAATGATTGGCACGGCTTTTTCTTCAGGCATAGTTCTTAAAACCATTGCAAAAGCAACCAATTTTAATAACTTAGTATCACTTGCACCAGCTTGCTGCTTAAACATATCATCAAGGTTAGACATTCTTGCTGCATTATTCGCTTGTTCTGCAGTTAATACACCTCGTTTTTGCAACTCGGCTAAAGCTTCTTGATAAGTCCTTTGGACAT
>JAFQTK010000146.1 GCA_017409065.1 bacterium | reverse complement strand
TCTATCCCCCATTGTAAGTGCTTCTGTTTGGTCGTGAGTAACATATATAAATGTCGTTTGCAATTTTTCATGCAATTTTTTTATCTCACTTCTCATTTGCACACGCAACTTTGCATCCAAATTTGACAAAGGTTCGTCCATAAGAAAAACTTTAGGATTTCTAACAATTGCTCGCCCTAAAGCAACTCGTTGTCTTTGCCCACCTGACAACTGCTTTGGTTTTCGTTTCAACAAATCTGTTAAATTAAGGATTTCCGCAGCATTCTTAACTTTTTCATCTATTGTTTTTTTGTCGTACTTTCTCATTTTAAGAGGGAAAGCGATATTATCATAGACACTCATATGAGGATAAAGTGCATAATTTTGAAAAACAAAGGCAATATCTCTATCTTTCGGATGCAAATTGTTAACGACTTTACCATCAATAAGAATCTGCCCATCAGTAATCGTTTCAAGCCCTGCTATCATCCGCAAAACAGTAGACTTACCACAACCGGATGAACCAACCAACACCAAAAATTCTTTATCTGATATTGTCAAATTAACATCATTTATGACTTTGTGTTTCGAGTCATAAGACTTTGATACATTTTTTAATTGAACTTCTGCCACAATAACCTCTAATAACTAAATCTTTCATTAGGAATAATAAAACTGTACTTAAGCCCTTGAGAATCAATATTTTCTGCCCAAATTTTTCCGTGCAAACATTTAATCAAAGTCTTAACTACCGCCAATGACAAACTTTTTGTAACCTTTCTTTTGTTGTTTTCCGCTTGATAATAAGGATCAAAAATGTTTTCCAAATCGCTTTCAGACAAATCCATATCTGCATCTGTAATCGTAAACATTACAAAGGACTTTTCAGTTACATTTTCAGGACATTCAATTTCCCGCAGTGCAACTTCATCTAATGAAGGATGGGCAATCTGTATATCAATTCGACCGGAGGTTCCAGATTTCACCGCCAAATCAACAAGAAGATTAAATATGGTTTTTAAAGCATTTTCATCAACATAACAAATTCTTTTTTCAATACCTTCTGAATTTACAGATAAATCTATGTTTTTCTGCTGCAAGACCTCTTCGTACGGACGTAAAATTTGTTGCAAAAGATTTACAGAATCAACATGTGTGAAATCCCAATTATAAAGTCCTGCTTCCAATTTAGAATGTTCGACAATTTTATCCATAATATACAATAATTCTTGAGAATTTTTATTGATAATGGATAAATACTTCTTTTGTTTGTCATTCAACTCACCGCCAAGCCCTTCAAGCAATGCCTTTGAAAAGCCGTCTATTGAATGAAGAGGAGATTTTAAATCATTCCCCATCTTAGTTATAAATGAATTTTTATCTCTATTAACCTTTTTGGAACTTTCTGTTTCAACCATCATCTTTTTCATAAAGACATGAGATTGAGTAACATTTCTGGCTGTTATAACAAACTTGTCTTCAGATTCAATTTTAGTCGCACTAAGTTCTACATAAACATCAACATCACCCTTATTTATCTTGAATACCGATTGAATTTTATTCTCAATCAAACCTTCAATTATACTCAAATTAACATCCAAAACTTCCGCCAAATTTTGTCCGTTTTCAATAGCCATCAACTCTTTGGCATAATTATTTGCAAGCAATATTTTACAATTCAAATCTGTTACCATCAAGCCATCAGGAATATTATCAAACACAGAAGATGCATTAACCTTTTTAAAAAACGAAATAAAATCCATATAAATGTCCCTACGTTACACTGCATAATGATAATAGCACATTTTTACGGAATGATAAATACTTTATTTAAGTTAAACACCCTTAGATAAAAATTCTCTGGCTGCACGCTCCGCCATCTCAGCCTTAAGAATAGCCAATTCGACCTCACCTTCTCTTGGGTCTTTTTGTACTGCAACTTTAGCAGGAGTTGGAGATGGAATATAGGTACGTTTTAGCTCCGGTGCTTTATCCGGATTTACGATAGCATCTGAATTTCCCTTAATAGGCTCAGCCGCCAATGGTTTAGCAGGAACAGGGCTTACAGGTTGAACAACGGTCTGAGAAGGTTGAGTATTAGAAACCGGGTTTTCAGCTTTAGCACCTGGTTTGTTCAACATATTATTCAAAATATTAGTATCAGTAAGAGGAACATTCATAACGGATGGCGAATTTTGTGGCATTTGGGCCTCTGGAGCTTGCCCATCTTCCGGTTTATCTAAAATTGAGTTTTTCGGTTTACCAAATATCGCATGTGACATTTTTACAAATGCATTTTTGAATGGCTCAATAAGTACGAACATAACCAATCCGATTCTGGCAATACCACCGCCACCACGTTTAATTGCTTTCAAAATACTTTTTAATGAACCTTTTGTACCGCTTAGCATATCATAACGACCGACAGATAGAACTCTACCAAGCAAGCTCAACGGTTTTTGAACAACATATCTGGTCAATCGTTTGAAGAACCCGCCTGAATTTTCTGCAGTTTCCTTGAAGATTGACTTGAATGTCAATTTAGACTTCATTGCCTCTTTCAAATCAGCTCTGACCGCTTCAAAGAATTTTGCATCTCTGCCGCCAATTTCTTTTTCTATCAAACCTAAGATTGAACTTCTTGATTTGCAATCATTAGGTACTTGAATATTTAATTTGCCTATTTTCGACAAAGCTTTAGATTCATCAATTTTGCCATTTCTCAAATTATCAGCAATTTCATTAAGTTTACGCCACTTTGAAAATTCTCTGTTGTGAGCAATTACACCATCTTGAATACGACCGGTTGATGCATCAATACCAAGTTTTTTCGCAACTTCAGCAAACTTAGCCTTATCCATACCCAACTCGGATACACCCAAGAACTTGTTAAACCAAGTACTGACAAAGAATGACATTATGTAAGAACCCAAAGTCAAACCGATATAATCTTCCATAAATGTTTTCAACTTTTCACCGTCTTCAGCCTCTGATGCGGAATTGAAAGCTGTCAACATACCTAAAGTGTTCATAATCAAAGCAGCTTTGCCTCCCAAAACACCGCCACCATAAGCCTCCCCAGCCAAAGCAGTTGTTTTTTGCAAGCCTTTAGCTAATGCTTTTTGGGAATGATTACCTGCAAAGAACTTAGCTTTATGTAAAACATGGTTAATATCATGTTTTACACCCATCCATCTTCCAACAGTTCCTGTTGGATTAAGTTTTGCAAGTTTATCAGCCGGAATATCATCAAAATAAGAAGCTATTTTTTGATAAACAACGGGTCCTCTTATTTTGCCATGGCTATATTTATCCAAACAATCAAGGATTTCCTTTTGCACTTTTGGATTATTCTCAAACAACTGAGCTAATTTATTTTTATCTACTTTTGATAAATATTCGACAGCTTCATTCAATGCCTCCGCCGGTTTACCGATAGAATACATACCCTGCTTATCCCAAACAGCAATACCACCCATCTTCATTTTCTCAAAAATTTCAGTTAAAAATTTAGGTACCGGAATTTTTGATGCACCGTTTTTCACCGCTGCGGTGACTTTATCAACAGTTCTACCTGCCCAAGATTTATCAAGATACTCGCCAGCTCTATGCAATCGAGTATTCGTAAAATCACTTGCATTGGTAACACCTTCGGCTATTTTTTTAGAGCTCATGAGCCAATTGGTAGCACCGGTAAAGCCCACACTCACTAAAAATGAACATAATAAGTTTTTCAAGAGAACACCGGGATGCTCCATTACGCTATAATTTCTCACTGCTTGAGAAACAGCGTTATCTTGAATATTTACAGAATCATAATCCAAACCTTGCATTGCCGGAGAAAGCCCCTGCATATTAGGCGAATAGGCAGTACTACCGTTTTGTAAAAACGGAGAACCTTGCGGCAAATATTGATTTTGCAAATTTAAATTAGTCATGACAATCCTAACATTACCTTACCTTTATAAAGTAACATTCAAATAAAAAATTGCCTTTTGACAAATTATTTTTAAAAAATGTAACAAAAAAAGGATAGAGATAAACCCTATCCTTTTTTTAATCATTTAACCAAAAGCTTATTTGTTTTTAGCGTAACATTCTCTGCAAAAAACTTCTTTACCTTCAATCGGTTTAAACGGAACTTTTGTTTCTACACCACAAGCAGAACAAACGGTGCTGTACATTTTTTTCTTTGATTTTTGTCGTCTTGTTTTTCTGCATTCCGGACATCTTTTTGGCTTATTAACAAGACCTTTTTCCGCATAAAATTCCTGTTCGCCTTGTGTGAAGATAAATTCAGCTCCACAGTCTTCACAAATGAGCTTTTCGTCTTGGTACATTTTTGTATCTCCTAGTTTGTAATAATGAACACAACTTGCATTCAACACTGGTATTATATATTTTTTGCGAAAAAAAAACAAGCAATTAATTAATCTTTATAGAGTTAAGTAATTTGCTTAGTGCAAAAATTTGAAAAAAATGATAAAATAAATTCTATGAAAAACAAAGAAAAAATAATCATTATAGGTGCCGTTGCCGCAGGTTCAAAATGTGCGTTCAAACTTAAAAGAGAAAAGCCTGATTTTGATATTATCATATACACTGCGGAAAATATTGTGTCTTACTCCGCTTGCGGACTTCCTTATTATATTGGCGGTCAAATAAAAAACAGCGACAACCTAATTATTCGCAAGCCTGAAGATTACAAAAAAGCAGGGTTAAACTTATTTTTAAAACATCAATTGGTATCCGTTAATACCGATGAACAAACAGTAAAAATATACGACATTGAAAACAATCGCTATATTGAAGATAATTACGATAAATTAGTATTAGCGACCGGTGCAAGACCTTTTATACCCGAAATCAAAAATCTCGACACAAAAAATGTTTTCACACTCAGAACAGTTGAAGACGGAATAAAAATAAGAGAACAAATGCAAAAGTCCAAAACCGCTATTATTATCGGCGGCGGATATATAGGAATTGAACTGTTAGAAAGTTTTGTAAGAAACGGACTTTCTGTAAAAATAGTAGAAGCTTCAAACCATATCATAAATATTTTGGATAGCGATATGTCTGAAAGAATTGAACAACACATCTCAGATATTGATGCTGATAAAGTAGAAATAATTAAATCTTCTTATGTTACTGAATTTTTAGAAGAGAATGGCAAACTTAAAAAAATCAAACTAAACACAGGAAGAGAAATAGAGGCAGACTTAGCAGTAATTTGTGTAGGTGTGCGTCCTAATACTGAATATTTAAAAGACAGCAAAATTGAGCTTGGGATAAAAGATACAATTCGAGTCAACAAGCACCTCCAAACAAACATCAAAAATGTATATGCCATAGGTGATTGTGCAGAAAAAACAAATTTAATAACACAAAAACCGTGCTGGGTACCATTGGGGTCAACTGCAAACAAAGAGGGTAGATGCTGTGCTATAAACATTTCAGGAGAAAAAGAAGAATTTCAAGGGGTATTGGGTTCGGCTGTGACCAGATATAATGGTTTTACTATGTCCATGACAGGTTTGACTGAAAAGGAAGCTAAACTATATGGCTACGACGTAGTTTCAGAAACAGTAACAAAAAAAGATAAAGCAGGATATATGCCTGAAGTTAAAAATATCACCATCAAAATTGTGGTCGATAAAAAAACGAGAAAAATTCTTGGGGCTCAAGCAATAGGTTGCGGCGATGCAGATAAAAGAATCAACACTATAACATCCGCAATTATGAGTGATAAAACAATAGATGACTTTGTCAATCTTGATATGACATACGCTCCGCCTTATTCTCCATCTATTGACCCACTTTTAACAGCACTTGCCAATATTCAACAAAAAATAGACAACAAATAAAACATTTGATATAATTGCCCGAGAGGGTAATTATGCGATTAAGTGAAATTTATTCCACTGAATACAGAAAACAAATACAAACAAATATTGTTTTTGAAGGTGAAATCAAACCCATAATTTCATTTGAAGTTTTTCCGCCTAAATCACAAAATACAAAACTTTTTGAAGAATTAAATAAGCTACAAAAATACAATCCGTCATTAATTTCTATCACATACGGTGCAGGAGGTTCTAACAAAGACGGTTCTTTAAGCCTTGTAAAAGGCATTAAAAATCTGGAAATAGCAACCCCAATGCCTCATTTCACTTGTATGTGTTCCAGCGAAGAATTTTTGGAAAGTTACATTAATGAATTAGAAAGTCTTGGTATTGAAAACGTACTGGCACTAAGAGGGGACAGACCAAAGGATATAGAAGTTTGTCATAGCAGCTTTAAACATGCAGATGAATTGGTAAAATTTATAAAGTCTAAAACAAATATGTCTATTGCTGTGGCAGGATACCCTGAAAAGCACTCTGAAGCAAAAGACTTTCACGAGGACATAACAAATCTCAAAAAGAAAATCGATGCTGGTGCAGAAGCAATTTTCACACAACTCTTTTTCAATAATGACCATTTCTATCGATACAAACAATTAGTAAGACATGCGGGTATTTTCACCCCTATCATTCCTGGGATTTTGCCAATTACAAGTTATTCACAACTTGAAAAAATGACATCAATGTGCAATGTAGAAATTCCTAAGTATCTATCCCAACAGCTTGAAAAGCACAAAGAAGACATAGCTGCTACAACAGAAATAGGTATAGATTTTGCGATATATCAATGCCAACAACTCATTGATGAGGGAGTTGAAGGTATTCACTTTTATATTTTGAATAAAGCCTATTCAACATCAGAAATTTTAAATGCAATATTTTAAGTAAATCTTTACGTTTTTGTTTTTTTATGTATAATTAATTTAGCAATAATTTAAGAGAATTAGTTATGCATATAATCGAAGTAAGGAATGATATTTTAAAGTTAGCCTATTCACCGTTCAGAAACAGTCTTTTGTTATCTGATTTTTTACTTGTTTCTGAAGGTGCTAAATCTATCTTAGCTCAAGTAATAGGACTGGAATCCTCACAAGAAAAAGATACAAATATTGCTACATTAAAAGGCTGTCTTTCTGTTGATGAAAATGGAAAAATCAATGCATACATCGGATTTACTCCATCAACAAATGCTGAGATTTCACCTGTATCTCAAGAACAAGTTATTTCAATGCTTTGTGACAATGAAAACCCTGTAATATGGGGGTATTTAGCACAACACGACAATGTATTATTTAAGACTCAGCAAGAACTATTAAAAAATAAACCATTAATATTAATGGATGATTACGCTAATTACAATGTTATTGCTAACAATATTGTGTACTCAAATACAACACAAAATGAAAAAACAGTTTTGGTTGATTTTGATGGCAGCTTAAAAATTGACAATGCTTATTACATAAAATTAGGTGAAGATTTTAAATTCCCACTTTCATATCATACCTTAAACTACATATATGAAAACGATTTGAAAGGAGAATCTTTATCAACTCAAGCTGTTGTTCAAGATATAATAATAGAATTGCAAGAGTATATTTTAACATTAAGCGAAGGCTTTTTACCATTTTCTACGATTAAAAATGTTATTTATGCTCAATATGAAGAAAATAAAATTCCTGAGCTTATGCTCTTCAAAAATAAATTCGTAAAATATGCACAACAAGATATTTTTGCAGAAACAAACGAAGATTTTAATTTTATAAATGAAGCAATTTCAGAAAACGACATTGTAGTAATTGATGCTACTGAGTTGGAACAAGTATGGCACAGATTGTTACTTAATTATCTCGCAAAAGACATCAACACAAATTGTTTCCTTATTGCAAAACTTGAAAACGACAATTCAAACAAGAAAACAATTTTAGACATTTACAACAACAGAACAATTAATCCTATTTTGGTTTCAAATTATTCTCATGATTTCATGAACGTCATGAAATCTATTGCTAAAAACCTTATTTTATTTCCACCGATAAAAGCAATGTCAGATTTTGCAACATACAACTCCTTCATGCAAAAACTAAGCCGTGATGAGTACGTTATCTGTGGGGAAGATACACTTTACTTGTCGTTCTTAGTGAAACTAACATATATAAATACAAATATGTCCCCTGAATACATCGAAGAACAAATTCAACAAGATGTAGACAAACTATACAGAGCAGGTTCTCAGAAAAATACTTCAACCGTACAACCGCAAAGAAATATTTTGGAAGAAGAACCACTCTCCCACAGCAACGTTGAAATTGAAACAAGTTACAACGAAACGGCTGATGAAAATATTGAAATTCCGTCTAATGATGTTGAAGACAATGAAGATGTGATGACAGAAGATGACTTAGACTTCTTGGATGAAATGGACTCACTTGAAAATGAAGCTATTGACGAAATTCAAGATGATTCAGAAGTAATAGATGAACTTCCTCAAGAACTTGACTCAACATCAGATAATTCATATATTGAGGAAGAACAAATTATCACAAATGAATATGTTGCAGAACCAATAATCCAAGACAATGATAATTTTGATGATGAAGTGATTGACCCACTACAAGACAGTCCTGCACACACAACTCCAAACGTTGAACAACCTGAAGAATATTCTTTCAACGATGAAGCAGAACAATCAGAACCCGAAATGCAACCCGTAGAAGAACCGTCAATTGTTCCGCCTCAACCTATTCCTGTTTATTCAGTTCCGGAATTAGATAATGAAGATTCTCTAGGCTTTAATGAAGGGAATTTTGTTTACCACGAAAAATATGGAAAAGGTGCAATCGAAAAAATATTAACTTACGGAACTAAAACCCTTCTTTCTATTGAGTTTGAAGAAGTTGGACGCAGATTATTAGACCCTAACATCGCAGGATTAAAACAAATTTAAAAAACACTTGCTAAACAATACTACGTTGAAGTCTGTTTGTTCTTTCTTCTGATAATATTTTACGCAACTTCATAATCGCCTGTGCATGCAATTGACAAACACGGGATTCTGAAACATCAATCATATCACCAATCTCTTTGAGCGTCATGTTTTCATGATAATAAAGAACCATAATCATTCTTTCTCGCTCAGGCAATCTTTTTAACGCAGTATGGAGTTGTTTTTTTACATCTTTTTCTTCAAGTTGCTCCTCAGGATTTAGTTTATTTTCATCACGGATTGTTTCAATTATTTCAACACTATCCTCTGCAGTACCTTTTTTATCATGCAAAGAAAATACACTGGTATCCTCTGCTAATATCTCATCAACTCGTTCCTTTTCAATGCCTAAATAATTAGCAACTTCAGTTGTTGTAGGCATTCTGCCTAATTTAGCCCGCAAATCCTCAGTCGCATTTTTAACATCTCTAATCTTACGTCTGGCACTTCTGGGCAAAAAGTCCTGAGAACGAATCTTGTCAATAATGTTGCCCCGTATACGCATTAATGCATATGTTTCAAATCTGGCACCCTTCTCCATCGTATATTTTTCAATAGCATCAATTAAGCCTTCTACCCCATAACTCGCAATATCTTCAATAGAAAATGATGGAGGCAGATTAACTTTTACACGACCTATAACATATCTGGTTAAATAAATATACTGAACAATAAGCTTATCACGAATGACCTTATTAGTCTTATCAGCAAAATAATCAGACCAAAGTGACTCCAACTCTTCGTCAGAAACCCTCTTTATGTGGCTGTATGAATTGTGATCTAGCTCACTTGTCATAGTTTATCCCAAGATTTATGTTCGAACTTTCGGGAAATACAGATGGCGAATCCCCTTTATTAATTCTATTTATTAACCAAAATTAGTAATCATATAAATAAATGATTTTGTAAATATTTTGTAACATTCATAAAAATTTCTGCAATTTTTTGAGAGATTATTTTTTTAATAATATAGGTTAGTTTATTAGTTTAGTTTTATAGTGGGTGTGTTTATGACTTATACATTATCTCCTTATCAAATGTCTCCTTATGCTCAATACAGTGGTTACGCTGCATCTAGACTTTATCCTTATGTTATGCAACAACCACAACAAGCTGAAACACCAACTGATGGTTCACATGAATCTCTATCCGGAACCCTTATGGTTGGAACGCCTATGGTTCTCGGATTTACAGGGGCAAAATATGTGTTCAGTCCAATAAGAAGTTTTCAAGCGGCAAAAGCAGCACAAACTGCATATACTGCGACCGGACTAAATGCTACAGGTGCATTTACAGCAGCAGAAAAAGCTACAGCTTTTGGCAATTTGCTCAACGCAAATCGAATGATGACAAAAGTTGCACCGGAATTACAACCTGCATTGCAAGCATCATTACAAAATTACCAAACCGCAATTCAAGCTGGAAAAACTGCAGAAGCTGCAAAATATGCAGCCGAAATGCAAACAATAATTAAACATGGAAAAGCTCCAGGCTGGTTTGCTCGCACATTTTTAAGAAAAACACCGATTGATGCACAAAAAGCTGAAAAGATTGCAAGAGTTGCAGACAAAGTTGGTACTAGAACTGCGGCTAGGGCTACATCAGTTGCCACAAAAACAGCACAAGCTGCTGAAGGATTAACAAAATGGGGGCAAGTTAAAAATTGGACAACAAGTGCACTTAAATCCGGTGGCTTCAAATGGATGGCTGCTATTGAAGGCTTACTTGA
>JAFQTK010000145.1 GCA_017409065.1 bacterium | reverse complement strand
TAGACAACATTATAAATGAATTTATTATAAACAATTCAAACTTAACTGCAGAGTTCTCAATATTTGAACTAATAAAAATTATGTACGAAATGAAAGGTGAAAAATTTATAAATTGGCATAATATATTAAAACTAGGCTCTCTTAATTCTAAGATAGGAGGATTTCTATACCCCCTTGCGAAATTAATCGCATTCCAACATAATATATATTATAATTATATTACGAAAAGATTCAAAAAAGGTCAAAAATACTCTAAATTAGCTAAAACATCTCTTAAATTTTATTTTGACGATGCCAGAAAGAGCATTTTAGGGCTTCAAGGCAAATATGATTTTATATTTCTTGATGCCTTTACCCCTAAAAAGCTCCCAACCTTGTGGTCTTATGAATTTTTTAAAGAACTTTACAGATTGTTGGATAGTGATGGAGTATTGGTTACATATTCATCTTCTGCAGCAGTTAGGGGTGCAATGCTAGAGGCCGGATTTTTTATAGGTAGCTCTTTAGATGAAAACAATAAACGAATAGGAACAATAGCAACAAAAAATAAAAACCTTATAAAAACTGAGCTTTCAGAATTTGATTTAAGCCTTATAAAAACGAAGGCAGGTATTTTTTATCGTGACGAAAATTTAAATGCCTCTAAAGAGCATATAATTAGCAACAGAGAAAATGAAGTACAAAATTCAAATAGAATGACATCAAGTAGGTTTAAAAAACTATATGAAAAGCAAGAATTATGATATCGTTGTAGTCGGTGGCGGGACTGCGGGGTGTTCTTGTGCGTGGAACGCAGCTAGACTCGGATTGAAAACATTATTAATTGAAAAAAATTCTTATTTGGGCGGTGCAATAACTTCCCAATTAGTTATACCAGCAATGAAAACTGATGACCGGAACTTTAATACTAACTTTTATGATGAATTGTGCAATCAAGCCGCACTTAATGATTCACAAATTACTTACATTGATGGGAATAAAGGCTGGTTTAACCCCATTAAACTACCTTCAATACTAAATCGTATGCTGATAGAGGTCGGAGTCCATATTTCTTATAACTCAAAGATAAGTGATGCATCTGAAAATATCGTATCGAAACATAGCAATAAAAACACTAGAATCTTATCGTTATGTATCGATACGAATTGTAGTGATAATAAAATAATTAATAATTGTATCGATATGAAACATAGCGATAATTGTGAAGTAGAAAAACTACACAAAATTAACTCAAAATATTTTATTGATGCAACAGGAAATGCTGATTTATCAGTGATTCTTGGTGCTAAACTTTTGCCGTTTGAAAAAAATCAGGCTATGACACTTAGATTTATTATGGAAGGTGTAGATATTCCAGCCTTTGCACAGTGGTTGTTGACAGTAGATTCTAACCGAAATGTCACTACTACAGCAGAAATTAATGGTAATACACACCTATCTACGGCTTGTACTTGGGATTTAGGTCCTAATTGGGCTTTAAAACCTATATTTGATAAAGCCGTTAGTGAAGGTGTATTGAAAGATAGTGACAGAGCTTATTTTCAGGTGTTTAGTATAGCAGGTGAAGATGATAAAATTGCATTCAATTGTCCTAGAATCATTGCTGATAGTGAGTTATCTCCACTTAATAAGTCTGATTTAAAACTCGCAAGAGCAATAGGTGAAGAGGCAGCTAATCGTCTGGCAGTCTTTTGCTGCAAATATTTTAACGGTTTTGAAAATGCAAAAATTCATAAAATTGCAGATGAAATAGGAGTTAGAGAATCAAGAAGAGTTAAAGGAAAATATGTTCTTACCAAAGAAGACATTTATAATGCAAAAACATTTGAAAACCCTGTTGCCTACTCAAATTACCCGATAGATGTCCATTCTGTGAAGAAAGATGACTACATTTTAGACTATGTGCAAAAAACCTATTCAATTCCTCTTGAAAGTCTAATGGTTGAAGGGTTTGAGAATCTGTTTGTAATAGGTAGATGTCTAAGTGCGGATTTTTATGCTCAAGCAGCAGTTCGGATTCAACCTACTTGCTTTTCAATGGGAGAAGGGCTTGCAAAATATTTAGCTTTATTGTAAATTTTTTTACCTAGGAGGAAATGTGAACATTAGCCCATTATCAGTAAGCTTTAAAGGACAATATCAAGAGCAATTTATGTCGGATAATTTGTCCGACGACATAAAAAGGCGTCCAAGAAGGCTAAAGCCGTATCTTAGGCAAGTAGCAAAGCATTTACCGCAAGATGAAACTCTGGTTCTGTCATATTCTAGTGAAGGTTTACGGGTTGGACATAAATCAAGCAAAAAATTTTCTAAAAAATCTTTGTTGGACAGTGATATCAGTCTTAAGTTTTCAAAACCGATATCACAAAAAAATATGCTTTCCAGCCACACAGCAGAGCATATTTTAAAGGTTTTACCCATTTTGTTAGGCAAAGAAAAATTTGAGGCAATTAATGATAAAATCCATAAAGAAATTGATTTTCCAACACCTTATCATGAGTTTAAGTTTATGCAAGAAAACTATCCTGATGAAGATATATAAGCTGGCATTTAGTATAGATTAACAAAAAAAGCTCTCATAAGAGAGCTTTTTGTTTTATAAATAAGTGCTTACATTCTTTCAGGAGAACTAATCCCAAGAATTGTTAAGCCTGATGAAAGAACTGTCTTAAAAGCGGTAACAACAGCTAGTCTTGCTTTTGTGAGAGCTAAATCATTCGTAATTACTCTGGATACATTATAAAAGGAGTGGAATAATGCAGCTAAATCCTGTAAATACTTACACACCATATATGGTGCTCTGGCTTCAGCTGAAGATTCAATAAGTCCTTTAAACTCTTCTAACTTGAGGAGCAAACGTTTTGTTGCTTCATAAGACTGTTCGTCAGCACTACAAATTGGGGCAAATGCTTCATCCGGTGCTAATTCTAATAAAGCATTGAACGTTATATTGTCAGATTCACTAATAGCAGGAGCTTTAACTGTTTTTTCGACAGTATCTACCACTTCACCATACGCATTTCTCAAAATAGAACAAGCTCTTGCGTGTGCGTATTGAACATAAAATACAGGGTTTTCGTCGCATTTTGATTTAGCAAGCTCTACGTCAAAATCTAAAGTTGTATTGATATCACGGCAAGTCATCCAATACCTTGTAGCATCAGTCCCCACTTCTTCCACGAGTTCTTCAAGGGTAATCATTTTTTTACGTTTCCCCATACGAACAGCCTCGCCGTCTACTTTTAGGTTTACCAATT
The DNA here is from genome assembly GCA_017409065.1 of bacterium. Taxonomy (GTDB): domain Bacteria; phylum Cyanobacteriota; class Vampirovibrionia; order Gastranaerophilales; family Gastranaerophilaceae; genus RGIG2134. Next base: position 15,819 of record JAFQTK010000145.1, on the reverse strand, counting down.
GTCCTAAAAGAACTTCCAAAGCTTCAGCCGAATAACCTAAACCACTTAAAGCGGCTTTCATTCTACAAATATATCCGTGGTGATCAGCACCCCAAATGTTTATTAATTTATCGTAACCTCTTTCAAGTTTATTAATATGGTAAGCAATATCCGGAGATAGATAAGTATATTTGCCATCATTTTTTATCAAAACTCTATCTTTTTCATCACCAAAATCAGTTGATTTAAACCATAAAGCACCATCTTCGTTGTAGGTTAGATTCTTTTCTATCATACTATCAAGCGTTTTTGAAACAAGATTTTTTTCATATAATGATGTTTCGCTAAAATAGTTATCAAATTCAACATTAAGCTTATTAAGTAGTTGTTTTTGAAGTCCAAGCATATACCTTTTACCGTAATTTTTAATCAAATTACGTTCACTTTCTTCTAACTCATCGTAGACTTGAATATCTTTATTTCTAGCGTAAAAATCAGCATATTTGTCACAAAAATCTTTTGCTACCGGAATAAGATATTCGCCGGGATAATATTTTTTAATTTCAACTTCATCGGTTGGAAAATCGATAGCAATACCATTAAGCTGAAGTATTCTTAGATAAATTGAACGAGCCATATTATCAATTTGTGAGCCGGCATCATTCACATAAAATTCTTGATAAACACTATAACCAGCAAACTTTAAAAGATTTGCCAAAGCACTTCCCATTGCTGCCCAACGACCGTGACCAATGTGAAACGGTCCTGTTGGATTTGCTGATACATACTCTAAAAGAATTTTTTCTTTCTTTAGTTCTCTTTTACCATAGTTTTGTTTTTTAACTAAAACATCACGCAATATAGTTGCCAAATGAGAAGATTTCAACTTGAAATTTATAAAACCTGCAATGGTATTGATTTCAACATCGTCCATCTTGATATAAGTTTTTATAGTTTCGGCGATAAGCGGTGGTGCCAATTTTGCACTTCTTGCTAGCTGTGATACATTCACTGCAAAATCCCCAAATTCTAAATTCTTTGGTGTTTCCGTTACCAATTTATATGTATCATTAACAGTCATTTGTCCAAGCTTATTTTCAGCAATTGCTGTATTAATCGCTCTGTAAACTTCGTCTAAAATTCTTTTTTTTAGCATATCCACCTCGCATTTTCTTTAATTATAGAACAAAAAGATTCTGTAAACAAATGTATCAGCATGAAAAATTCTCTAGCAAATTATTTTTTTAGGAGTTTTGAAATACATGCAGGGAAATAATTTTATTTTGTTACAATTCTAAAAGTTATATTTATTTTTGAGTTTGTTCAAAGTACAATGAAATTTCTCCAACATAACCACTAGGTAACTTGGGAATGCTGAAAAAAATCGACCATCATATGCTGTATATGAGTAATTATAAGAGGCGAGAAGGCTCAGTTAGTGCTACAAATACAAATGCACAATATTTTGAGAAATCGCCAACGATTTCGGCAAACCTTTTACAGAATAACCATAACTATAACTATACACACACATTAAAACCCTTGCAGGATAACAATACCCGAGTATCTTTCAAGGGTTTTAACGTAGAAAAAATACCTGCAAATTTATCGGGGTTTATGAGAGAATCTATTTCAAGAATAAGTGGAGAACAGTCGAAACTTTATGCCAAATTTATCACTGACTTTCTTGATGCTGCCAAATTTGACGAAAATTTTAGAAAGCGTATTGGATTATCATCAGAAATCGCTAAAACACTAAACCAAGATAATCTGATTAAATTACCTAAAATGCCACTAATGCAAAAATTCTTTGAAGTTCTTGTTTCTCCTATTACAATGTTCAAAGACTTGGCTGTTTTGGCGGCAGATAATGCTGTTGGGAAAAAGGTTTTACCTAGTTTTTATGAATCAATCCAAGAAACAAAAAAACATGATGCAATAGTTCAAAACTACAAGAATATTATTGGTCTATCAAACTTTATTCGTATTCAAGAAAATATGTACAGAATGAAAGCAGGACTTGACCCTATTCAACAAGGCGAAAAGTTTTTGATTCCAGAAGATATCCTTAAAGAAAAAATCAATACACTAAGATTTAAAGCAGTCGACCCCAACAAAGGACAATTTTCAACTAAGCATATGATGCTGGGGAATAGATTCGTATCAGGTGGAGTGTATGCCGTATTTCTTTCCAACGATGCTTATAATACAACTATGAGATATTCTAGCGATAATCAAGCATCAGAAGAACAACGTGCATCTCGTGCAAAACAAGAATTTGCTAAAATAGGTATGAACATTTATATTCAAAACCTATTGTTAAGCACTTTTGAAAGTCAAATAAACAAAAGTATGACAAATGCACTTTTAGTTTCAGGAATAACAGTTGCAGCCTCAGAAGTCATAGGTCGTATGCTGGTTGGTCGACCAATATTCCCATCTAACAAAGAAACCTTAGATAAAATGGAAGAAAAGATGCAAAATAAAAATGGTATCTTGGCAAGCATAGGACGGTTAATAGCCGGAGATAAAAGAGGGAGAAAACAACCTGAACTTACTCCGGAGCCATTAGTTATAATCCAAAATAATTTCTTTGAAAATTCAATCACAGGGCTAAATACAGGAAGTAACGACAATAAATTTAATAAATTAATAGGATATACACACAATACTCCGTCATTCAAAGGCTTGTCTAAAATTCCTTATACTTTTGAACGCACTAAATTAAGTGAAATGCTAAATTTCATAAACAAATTAGACGATAATCAAGCAAAGATGTTTAGAGAAATTATTTCAGTGTCATTGCAAAAGAACAAAAGTATTGGGGGCAAAAACATCGAAGGAAAAACTTTAAATGAAATCCTTGCCGATACCTCAATTGCCGAAATTCCTATCGGTGATTCATTAACATTCACTCAGAGATTTATTAATGGGATACTATCACCTGTGTTCTTTGTTCAAAAAACATTTAAATCTTTGCTAAATACAGGTAAAAAAATAACAGGAAAATTACACGAAATTACACCGGAAAAACTTCAGGAAAAAACATTTAGGGATTATTTAGATAACCAGTTAAAATTGGATGTTTGGAAACAATCACCACTAACACCGGATGAAAAAGAAATTCAAATATATAAAGAATTTGTTGAAAGATTTAAAAACAAACAATTAGAAATTAATGGAGTAAAAAATCTACTTCTTACATTAGAAAAACGCTTTAAAATACTTGGCATTGACCCAAAATCAAATGAAGCAAAAAACCTTGAAAAAGCTAAAAAATTATTAGAACAAATAATGACAAGAGCAGATGGTGCTAACCATGCGGAGTACGATGCCAACAAGTTTTCTCAGTTAAATATTAACCTAGCACGAGCAATTTCAACTATTTTCCTTGTAACTGACTCATATAACTTGACTATGCAGTACTCAAATGATGACAATTTAGAAGCTGTAAAAACAGCTAAAAACCGTGCAGTACAAGAAGCTTCGAGAATCGCATCATCGGCTTACATTATGGCATTTACGCATAGTATCATGTCTAAAATTTATAACGGTACATTACTTGGTGCATTTGCTACTTGCTTTATGACCTCAGTTGCAAGTGACTCAATGGCAAGAGCTGTTGTTGGAGTTCCGTTAACAAGAAAAACCCACGAAGAACTTATTGAAATTGACAAAAAACAACAAGAAGAAAAAAATTCAGTTCAAAAGATTTTGGCATATTTAATCGGAAAAAGATAACTAATTTGAATGATGTTCTCCTGCAAAATTTGTAGTAACTTACAATAAGGAGGACTAATCATGGCAACACACCAACAACAATCACAGTTTCCACCAACAGTTTCATTTCCTGAAAATAAGGTGGGATATGCTACAAAAATTGGACACAGTGGATATTTAGGACACAATACGATAATCGGTAGCTATTCATCAATTGCACCTAATGTTGTAATTGCTGCATATACTCATCCTACAAATTATTTATCTACATCCGCAAACTTTTATCATATACACACACAACAAGGATTATCCCCATCAGCCAGACCTGATGACCCATTTATTTTTGAAGAATTTAAAGGGTGCAATATAGGAAATGACGTATGGATAGGTCAAAATGCAGTAGTGCTGGATGGAGTAAACATAGGTGATGGTGCAGTAATTGGGGCAAATGCAACAGTTACGCACGATGTTCCGCCTTATGCTATCGTAGGTGGTTCTCCCGCTAAAATAATTAAATACAGATTTTCGCAGGATATTATAGATAAACTTCTTGAAATAAAATGGTGGAATTTACCTCCTGAAATGTTGAAAAACCTTCCATACAAAGTTGAGGCTGCTATTGCAACATTGGAGCAAAGACTTAAGAATAAAAAAGGTTAAACTATTTTAATACGACCATCTGTCTTAATTTCAAACGGTTTTCCGTTTCTCTTTTTAACGTAGTCTACCATTAGTTTATCTTTATCAAATTCATAGTAAGCCAAGAAATTTTCTTTAGGCTGTCTTAATGGGGGATACAGCACATTGGTTGCACAGAAATCATCAATTGCAACTGTGTATTTCTTATTCTTGTCTGGATTGTCTATATTTATTCTTTTATGCTTACCTTTTTTATCAATAAACACAACATCGAGAAGTTTACCGTCTTTTGTAACTTTATATTTTAATCCTGAAACCTGTAAATAGCCGGGTTTACCCTCTCCAACTTTAAGAGATTCAGCTCCCCATTTTATAGCTTCAATGATTTTATCTTCTGTTAGTTCATATTTAACCATTCTATTTCTGAATGGTGTTATGCTTTGAATATCTCTAGCTGTAACTTTTCCCTGACGCAAACCACCTCTCATGTTACCGCCTTGCAGTAGAGCTATATCAGTATCTAGTTCACTTCTCATAGCATCAGTTGTAAAGTCTGCATATGGGTTTTCACACGCTAGGGTTTCAGGTGGTTCTTGAGAATATCTTAATTCGCCGACAACCTCACTGTTTCCAAGTATTGAATTATTTATAGCTTGGAGTGCCAAGTTTCTTGAATAATCTTTTGTTTTTCCAACATTATTTTGGACTCTTACTATTTTTCCGTTTTCATCAAATTCTAAATTTAATACACCAAAATAATTTCCGTCTTTGCCTGCCATAGTTAGAACAACAGGCTCACCTGTCGGAGAATAAAAAAGGTTCTTGCCTTTTTCAATATCCTTGAGAAGCTCGTGAGTATGTCCGCCAATAATAACATCAACTCCACTTACCCTTTGAGCTACTTTTTTATCAAATTCATGTCCTGCATGAGAGAGTACTATAATCTTATTAACACCTTGTTTCTTAAGCTTATTTACTTCATCCTGAATTTCAACTAGAGATTTTTTACTTGTATCAACAGAAATACCATCCACACATTCTGGCATTCTCATAGCTTCCACTAAATCCAGAGGTTGCAAACCTATAATACCGTATTTTTGACCATTAACTTCTTGCACATAAGAACGAAGCATCTGATTCTTTAATGGCAAATCTTTGTGGAAATTTATATTTGCTCCCAAAATTTTATATTTTGCATCTTTTACTATATTACTTAGTTTTGATGCAAAAATATCAAACTCATGGTTTCCTAATGTTGTTGCGTGTAAGCCGATGAAATTTAAAAAAGCAGTTGATGCTTTGTTTATTTGTGGGTCTTCACCGATTAAAATATCGCCGCCAGCTAATTTTAGGGCATCGATTTTAGGATTTTGTCGAGTAAAAGTATCAAACGATTTTGCAGCAGTTGCAATACTTTCCATCTTTCCTGTTTGACCGTGAACATCGTTTATATAAAAAATCGAAGTCATAGTAGGTGCTGATTTTGGCTGAGAGTCACCTTTCATAGATATTTGTTTATATGGCGATATGTTAATCATGCTAAATCCTTTTAAATATTTTAAGTTGCTAAAGGATTTGTTTTGCCATTTTTAAGACAAATATTAACAATTATTAACTTAATTAGCAAATTGTAGCCTAACAACAAAAATCATACTAAGAAGTATTATTGCAAATTGCATATATGTAAAAAGATTAATCAATTTATAAGAAACAAATTTGCCAATGATAAAGGGCGATAATGCAAACAAAGTTAAAAAAATTTTATCTACAAAACCACCGTATCTTAATAAGGACAGAGCAAACAATGAATAAAAAAGAATCAAAATTGTGACAAAGACTGAATAGTTGGCAACAAATATTGTATTTTTTTTATCGAAAACATAAAGTTTTCCTGCAAAAATTGTACTGGCTAAAGCAAATGCAGTAGTCAAAAAATAATGTTTCATAATTTATACTCCAAGATTTAAATTTAAAATATTTATTTTAGAATCATTCTTTATATTTATTTGGCTCTTTATAAACTGTGATGATATTTGATATACGAACTCTTTTTCATTGTCGTACAAAAGCATGTGATAACTATCATTAAGCAAAATTAAGTCCTTTTGTGTTGAATTAACTTTTTTATAAACTTCTTCTGCACTTTTTTTACTTGCCAAATCATCCTCAACCGAATGAATAATAACTATTGGAGAAGTGACTTTATATAAATTTTTTCTGACAAGAGCAGAAAGTTTTAAAAGCTCATAAATACAGCTCATAGGGAAATTATCAGCTGCGACTTCACTTTTTTCAAGAAGTTTTTTTATAACTTTTCTTGTTTTTTCGTTTTTTATGCCATATGGTTCACATTCAGGATATATGTAATAATAACGCATTATTGTACTTAGCCCTATTGGTAATAAGAAGCTATACCAAGGCATTCGCCAACCATCAAGATAAAGAGTTGTAGACAGAGTAAGCACTCCTGCAACTTTTTTACCATATTTTTCAGCAATGGCTAAACAAAGTACCGCCCCCAGACACAATCCGGATACAAAAACCTGCTCATACTTAGCCGTCAATCGTTCAAACTGTGCAAAAGCACAATTTAGCCAATCGGAATATTTTACAGCCTTAATATCCCTTATGTTATGACCATGTCCGGGCAAAGAATATGAATAGACGTCAAATCCCTGTGAGTGTAAATATAAACCGTACTTTTTAAGTTCAAACGGACTGCCCGTTAAACCATGAAAAAGCAAAACAGCAATTTTACTTTTTTCTCTCCCTATAAGCTCAAAATCGTGACTCAATTATGAACACCTTTCAAATAGCTGATTTAACAACTCTAATGCCATATTAATTTCTTCATCTGTTATATACAAAGAAGGGACCAAGGTTATTATATTCTTATAAAATCCGCCATTATTGAGAACCAATCCATATTTTTTACCATTATAACTGAGATTCCCTTTTAAACCTTCTTCTTGCATTAAATCACATAATCTTTTATTAGGAGTAAATCCATCATTTTCTGTTAACTCTATCCTTAGAGCAAATCCGATACCCCCTACATCGCCAATACACTTATATTTGCGTTTTAATTCATAAAGTCCATTGAGGAACATATTGCTTTTACGAGCAATAGACGAACTTAGCATCGACTCTTCTTCCTCAACTATCGACATAACTTCGTATCCTGCCCTTACGCCAATAGGATTTGATGCATAAGTGGAGTGAGCACTTCCTGGCGGAAACACATTTGGAGCTATAAATTTTTCTTTTGCCCAAAAACCGGAAAGTGGATTCATTCCGTTTGTGATTGATTTTGCAAAAGTTATTACATCAGGAGTAACGCCATAATGTTCTATTGCCCACAGTTTACCTGTTCTAAACATTCCCATCTGTATTTCATCAACAATAAACATTATTCCAAAGTCATCTAAAACTTGTTTTAACGCTTTAAAATATCCTTTAGGAGGATTAATATAACCTCCTGTCCCCAAGCAAGGTTCTGCAATAAATGCTTTAAATTCAGATTCGCCTGTTGCTTTATCATAAAAAGAGTTATACTCACTTTCGAAATTCTTTGCAAACTGCTTAACACAATAAAAATCACAACTTTCACATTTTTTACCGTAATGACAACGAAAACAGTATGGGAAAGGAACAAAATTTGCTCTATCTCCAAAATGTCCATAGCGTTCTCTATATCTAAAACTCGAGGTTACACAACTTGCACCGATAGTTCTACCATGATATCCGCCCATAAATGCAAACATACCATTTCTTTTAGTGTAATTTCTTGCCAATTTGATTGCATCTTCAGTAGCTTGAGCCCCACCGACATTAAAATGAACTCGTCCTTTCTCTCCAAAGCGTTTTAAATTTGCCTTCGCTATTTTTTCGGCCAAAAGTGGTTTGTAGTTATACAAAAACTTAGGAGTTATTTGAGGCAACGTTTCAATTTGTTCAAGTACTGCATTGATAATCCTTTTGTTTTTGTAGCCAAAATTACATGAAGCATACCACATCTGTAAATCCAAATATGGGGTATCATTTGAATCATACATAAACGACCCCTCACAACCTGCAAATACTTTAGGATTTGAAGAGTAATGAACTGTATCACCAAAAGAACAAAATTCGTTGTCTATTTCTTTAATACACTCATCAGATAATAAGTCCGAGTTTATCATAGTTAAGCACCTCATTAAATGTATTATAAGGCACAAAACTTATATTATTTTGCTCACAGTATACAGATAGTCTACGTTTTGCAAACAGGTAGTCTGTTTTGTCACACACACAAAAATCTGAAATACCATCACCAACATAAAAAGTAGTGTTATATTCACTTTTTAAGTCATTAACAATTTTGCATTTACAAGTTCCGGAGTGTTTTTTGCAATCTTTTGAAATATTTGGGAATTGCATAACAAACTTGCCGTCTACAAATTCAAGATGATTTGTATAAACATCTAAATCTTCTATTCCGTTGTTTTTCAAAATATTGTCTATAAACAAGTCAAAACCGTCACTTACAATTACAACTTTAATGTTTTGTGCCTTTGCTTTAGTGTAAAATTCGGCAAAGTAATCATCAATCTCTACTGACCTAAGAAACCTGTCTAATTCTTTGTCATCAAGACTATCTAACATGTCAAATTGTAATCGTATGCACTCTCTGGAGCCAATTTTGTTTTCAAACCAAAGCTTCTCATACTTACGCCAATCATCTTTTGCATAAGTATCCAAAAATAAATCCAAACTGTCACGTTTGGTTATCGTCCCATCAAAATCACAAATAACAATTTTATCTTTCATTCCAATATATTACTATAAATTACAACTATTCACAATTACCTGACTATTTCCGACAAATCAGTTGCACTAATAATTTTTTCTCGGAAATTTTTTGCTTTGAACAACTCCATTCTACACTTTTCATAAACTTCATGAGATTTGATAATGTCAACAGAAACAGCTTCTATAAAATCGAAATGAATATTCCCATCCACAAAGTCGTTGACTTTAATAACATTTGTTCTGTTTAGCAGTTTGACTATAAGTGTCGTTAGTTCATCAGTTATTGATAAAGCAGCAGAAATATTAGGCAAATAAACCACCCCATCATATTTTTTTACTGCGTACTTGAGCATTCCCGATACCTTAGAAATCATCGCATCAATATCCGGCGATTGCATTTTATAATTCATAAAGTGAATAACTCTTGGCTTTACGGAACTTATAATAAATTCTAACAACTTTTTATCTGATGGGTAATCAAAAAACATTAATTGATCAGCTTTTTCAAGCGTAAGCCTTGTTATAACATTTTTTTTAATTTCTTCATAACCTGATAGTTCGTCAAGGATTGCCTTATCTTCAACAAAAATTTTGAACTGTTTTGATGAAGTTGAAATGTAATCCTCAACTTGAGGCAAAATGTTTGTTTTATTTCTATGATCAATTATTTTGAATGATTCTTTACACTCTTCAATCAAGAAATCCGAATTGTAATCTTGTACATCAAGTTGTAGAGTTCTGTTTCCGTTAAATTCATTTAATTTAGGGTAAAAAGCAATATCCAAAGTTTTGCCAGTAGGTACATTCAACGAACTATGATTCCAAAATACACAATCAACAGTATTATAATTTCTGTCAGAACAGTTGAATTTTAAATGATTTCCACTCTGCCCGACCACTCTTTGTGTCTGAAGTGTCAAATTTTTTATTGCAAATAACGGTAATTCATTGCCCACTCCACAAGGTTCAAGCTTTTTAAGAGTATCTAATAGTTCAAGATTCAAGTCTTCTATATTAACCTCTAAGTCTATGTTCAAGACAGGTTTTTGCACCTCACCACCAGTCATTTCAAAAACAGTCGAATTAATGACTTCTCTAAATTTTTCTAATGTTATATCTGTCTTATTAAGGGCTAATCCTGCCGCCATGGAGTGCCCGCCATAAGAAGTTATTATGTCCGAGTTCATCTCTAATACGTTAAAAATATTTATTCCCTCAACGCTCCTGATTGAAGCTCGATATTTCTCACCATCGGGTGAATCTGTAAACATAAATGTTGGTTTATTGTATTTTTCTGCAATTCTGGAAGCTACAATTCCGATTATTCCAATATGCCATTCAGGATTGTAAGCAATAAGAGCAGAATCATTCACCAATCCGTTTTTTTCTATGTATTCAACTGCTTCGTCAAAGGTTTTATCACCTAATTCTTGGCGAATTTTATTGTAATTGTTCAAGGTTTGAGAAATCATAGCTAATTCTACATCATCATTTGATGTGAGTAATTTAAAAGCCACCTCTGCATTGTCCAAACGCCCTGCTGCATTTATTCTGGGTGCTAAAGTAAAAGCAACTTTTTCAGCGGTTAGTGATTCATTAGTATTTGCACCTGCAGCTTTTAGCAACGCAGTCAACCCTTTATTCTTACCATCCTCAATTAGTTTCATCCCCAAATATACAAAAAGCCTATTTTCATATAAAAGTGGCATTATATCAGCCACCGTTCCCAATGCAACTAATGGCAACAATTCTTTTGTAAAATCAATTTTCCCATACTCGTCCAATAAAGCACAAGAAAGCTTAAACGCAACTCCAACCCCAGCCATTGAGCTGAGTGAATTAATATCATCCAATGATAAATTATCTTGCAATGAGCCTTCTGCTTTCGCGTCAAGAATGGCATAAGCTTTAGGCAATACATCTTTTGGTTCGTGGTGGTCTGTGATTATAACATCAGCTCCAAATGAATTAACAAGTGCAACCTCGTCTATATCACTAATCGCACAATCAACTGTTATAAAAAGTTTGGCCTGCTCTTTAGATATTTTTTTCAGTAAAACCGCACTACTTAATCCATGACTTTCAGTTTGTCTATCAGGAATGTAGTGAGAAAATGTTGCACCTAAATGCTCTAAGGTTTTATGCATAACAGCTGTTGAAGTTACACCATCAGCATCAAAATCACCGCAAATTACAATATGCTGTTTTTCATCAATCGCTTTTTTTATACGTGCAACAGCTTTTTCCATATCTCTATATGCATAAGGAGATATAGGCTCAATTTTTGAAGGATTCAAAAACACTTTAGCTTTTTGAGATGTACTTATACCCCGCTGCATCAGTAATTTTGCCAACAATACCGAGCCAACTGAATCAACGAGGGCTTTATCCGGTTCTAAATGTTCTTTTATAAGCCAATTTTTTGGCATTTTCTCCCCTCTATAACGCTGCTAGGTTTGCATAGTAAAATCATCTTCTAAATTTTCACGAATTTTTTCTAAAGTTTTTAGCATAATTGTCAAATCTTTTTCCGGGATTCCGGCTAAAACCTTATCGACCATTCTAACCTTTAACGGTTTTAACGCAAAAACCTTTTCTCTTCCAGCTTTTGTTATAAAAATTCTATGTTTTCTTTTGTTGTCAGGGTCTTCTCTACGCTCAACAAAATTCTTTTCTGCTAAAATATTAACCAATCTTGTTGTGTTAGGTCTGTCTTTTAGCAAAATTTGACCCAATTGTCGCTGATATAGCCCATCTTTGAGCAGTAAAACATGCAAAAGTTCATACTGGTCTAATGTAAGCGGATCATCTATGTTCAAGTTTTTAATAGCATTTATTGCTGCAAACTTGAGATATTGCGAGGTCTTAGTTATAAAAAACCCTACGGAATTTTCTTTGGCTAAATCTTCAATTTCTATTTTGTCTTTCATAATTTTCCACTCTTTATGCCATTATAACAGTATTTTGTTAAAAAGCCATGTTAGTTATCAATCTGTAACAAATATAAAAACGTCCCCACTAAATTGAGGACGTTTTTAGAAAATTAATTACTTATACGTTAGGTAAATCGCCTTTTACCTCAGCAACTTCATCACAACCTAGTTGGAATGCATCATGTAAATGTTTTATAGCTGCTTTGGCATCATCTTTATCAACTAAACAACTAATTTTAATTTCACTGGTTGAAATCATTTTAATATTAATACCTGCTGAAGCCAAAGATTGGAACATTTCTGCTGCAATCCCCGGTCTATCAACCATACCGGCTCCAACAATAGAAACTTTTGCAATATTATCATTTACATGAACATTTGATGCTTCTAATTCTTTTGCAATAGGTTCAAGAATCACCATGGTTTTATCAACATCATCTAAGCTTACTGTAAACGCTATATCATTTGTACTGTTAGATTGACGTGCATAAGATTGAATAATCATGTCTACGCTGATATTTTGTTCTGCCAACGCACTGAAGATTTTTGCAGAAACACCAGGTTTATCCGGAACATCACAAATTACAATTCTAGCTTGGGAAGAGTCTGCCGCAACACCTGTCACCGGTTTGTAAATTTCCATATTTTTAACTCCTAATATTAATGTACCTAAATTATCCAGTTTGAACGTACTACGAACTCGTAAAGGAACATCAAACTGTTTTGCTGTTTCTACTGAACGTGGGTGAAGCACGTTTGCACCCAAATATGCTAACTCAAGCATTTCATCGTAAGAAATTTGTTCCAAGCGAGATGCATTAGGAACAATACGAGGGTCGGTAGTGTAAACACCCTCAACATCTGTATATATGTCACATCTGTCAGCTTTTAACGCAGCCGCAATAGCAACAGCAGAAGTATCAGAACCTCCACGTCCAAGAGTTGTAATTTCCCCTTCTGGTGTTACACCTTGGAAACCTGCTACGACAATAATTTTACCTTCGTTAATATGTTTCATTAACTTATCGGTCTTCACGTCTAAAATTCTAGCCTTAGAATGAACATTTTCTGTAATAATACCTACTTGCATTGCATTCATACTAACTGCATCATGTCCAGCTGCTTGAATAGCCATTGTTAAAAGAGCTATTGAAACTTGCTCACCGGTTGCAAGCAACATATCCATTTCTCTATTTGATGGAGTAGGTGTAATTTCACCGGCTAATTTAACTAAGTAATCAGTCGTATGTCCCATCGCCGAAACAACGACTACAACGCTATTTCCGTTATTTTTTTCTCTAATAATTGATTGTGCAACTCTTTTGATTTTTTCTGCATCCGCTACCGAAGTTCCACCGTATTTTTGAACAATAATTCCCACAGTCACCTCTATTATTCTTGTTTCGACATTAAACGAAGTTCTGCTATTTTTTCAAGAATAAAAGCATCTTCCTCGTCTAGTTCTGCTACTTTTTGACACCACTCAAGTGCCTGATTTATATTGTATTCTGAATTTGAATTTTGTGCAAGCTTAAAGTAAATATCAGAGGCTAATTTTAAAAATTCTAAAGAATGCTGCAATTGTGGTTGATATTCTTCGATTTTTTTTGATGCTTCTTCATACTTTTTAAGTCCATACAGAGCTTCTATAACTCCAATATGAGCCTCTTTCATGTTTTCATTCTGCAATATAGAATAAAACTTATTCAAAGCTTCTTCATAATGACCTAATTGCAACAATATAGCACCATAAACAAGCAGTATATGTAAATTTTGCTTATCTAGAGAATAAGCCTTTCTTATTTTTCTCAACGCATTTTGATAATCACCAATTTTTAATAAAAATTTTGCATAATTGGCATGAGATTTTGTCGTTTGAGGGGTATATTCAACAGCTTTTTCATAATACTTAGTTGCATTATCGATATCACCCATTTCTGAATATATGTCGGCTATATCCGTATATAAATTGTACCAATAATTTGATGATTCAACAGCTTTTTTAAAACATACTATCGCTTCATCCAGTTTTTCAGTAACCACATACATTTTACCAAGCTGAACTATCGCATTATTGTTGTCCGGAGCTATTTCTAACAATTTTTTCAAAACAGATATAGCATCATCATAATCACCCAACTGATTTTGACACATTGCAAGTCCTAGCAATGCTACTTGATTATATGTGTCAATTTGTAGAGCTAAAAGATTTTTCTCTTTTGCTTGTTCAAAATCGCCCAAATTATACAAAGTTGTGGCCCAAGAAACGTACAGTGCCACACCTGCAACATCATTATCTGCTGCTTGCTGATAATATTGCAAAACATTTTCTTGATTATCAAGTTTTGATTCAAGATTAGCTAACAAGACATAAGCTTCTTGCCTTTTGGGGTTTACTTCTAAAGATTTCAAACAATATTCTTTTGACTTTTTATAATTTTCCAATTTGGCGTGACAATAAGCCAGATAATACAAAGCATCACTATGGTTCTGAGTATAAATTACAACTATATTAAATTTTTCCAAAGCTTGTTGATACTTATTCTGTTCTACCAAAAAAACTCCCCACAAAAAATAAGCATGAGTATTCATAGGGTTATACATACAAGCTAGTCTAAACTTAGCATTCGCTTCTTCAATTTTTTGCTGTTTTGCCAAAGCAATTCCCCAATTAAGATAAGTATCAGATTCCCTTGGGCTAAGTTTTGCCGATTTTTGATAAAACTGTTCAGCTTTTGCTAAATCGTTTAATTCTATAAGAACAGATGCCCAAAGTGCATATGCCCTTGCATTATACCTATCAAGCTTTAAAGCTTGACGAAAAGCATCACCGGCCTTTTCATATTCTCCGTTTCTGGCATGATAAATCCCTATATTTATAAATCCATCAGGGGAAGGACAAGCCATTACAGTTGACTTATCAAACTCACTCTTTGCTTTCTCATAATTACCCAAACCAGCCCAATAAAGTCCCATATTAACACACGCTTCAGCAGGTATTGACGGGATTTTTGAGTTTTTTTCATAGTGCTTTGTATCACTATCAAATTTTTGAACTTGGTTTAAAAGCTTTTTAAAAAATTCTTTCATAACAACATTTTATTATAAAAAAATTTTAATAACTATTTACATAAAACTAAAGCGGCTGTCGCCGCTTTTTAATTACTTATCGTAGTCGATGATACATCCGTCGTTTCGTTTTTTATCATAGTTAAAATTAACTCATTTGCTTTTTTCAACTGTGCATCATTTTTATTTTCAACATCTTTATCAGTTAATTTAACTTCAACATCAGGAGTAATACCTTTTTTGTTAATATCAGTGCCATTTGGAGTAAGATATTTTTGTATAGTAATATTCATTCCTGAACCGTTTGGCAGTTTATTAACTTCTTGAACCAAACCTTTTCCAAATGAAGTTTCACCTACAATCAAAGCTCTTTGATTATCTTTTAAAGCTCCGGAAAATATTTCACTCGCAGAAGCAGAACCTTTGTTTATTAGCACAACTACCGGTTTATCTGTTATGTATCGTCTTGTTGCTCTTGTTGTGTCTTTATAACCATCTCTATCAACTGTTGAAACAATAACACCACCATCAATAAACATATCAGACATAGTTATAGCATTGCTCAACAAACCGCCCGGATTCGATCTTAAGTCAATAATATAACCTTTCTTATCTCCAAGATTGGTCAGTGCGGTCAAAAACTCTTCTCTTGCATTTTTACTGATAAAAGAACTTAGTCTTATATAAC
>JAFQTK010000144.1 GCA_017409065.1 bacterium | reverse complement strand
ATAGAACCATTATCACCAATTGAAATCAGCATATTATTTCCATCTGCTGCTGTAATTTGAGAATTGTTTCCGGACAAGAAAACAGTATTGTTACCATTTTTTGCATTTACAACGTTATCATCACCAGCCATCATAACAACATCGTCATCCGTATCAGTTAATTCGATTACTACACCGTTAGCTTTTTCAATAGAATTTGGCTCAAACGGTTTTGCATCTAACATAGCGAATGCTGCTTGGTTTTGATATCTGTAAATTTCTCCGATGGTAGTCATTAATCTATCACTTTGCCTTATATACTCTCGTATATATATAAAGTAAAATAAGTATATAAAATTGCCTTTTTAATATATACTTTATTAACATTTCTTAATATTACATGCAAAAAAAACGCTACATTAGGCTTTTTCCAAGAAAATTTACTTTTATATTTATTTTTTACCAAAATAAAAACGGACGATTACTCGTCCGCCTTAACTCTATTTTTCAAACCTAAATTTCACGAGAGCTTTTAGTGCATGGATTCCGTCTTTCCAAGTAATTTTTTTACCTTCAGCGTGTTGTCGCCCATAATATGAAATCGGGACTTCTTTGATTCTTGCCCCTTGTTTCACAATTTTAGCCGTAATTTCCGGTTCAAAATCAAATCTATTAGATACAATATTAACATTTTTAATAAATTCAGTTTTAAATGCCTTATAACAAGTTTCCATGTCAGTAAGCGTTACATTGAAAAGCAAGTTAGTAATCAAGGTCAAAGCTTTATTTCCCAAATAATGAGTCAACATAAACGAACCATTCCCCTGATTTTGCAAAAATCTTGAACCATAAACGACATCAGCTTTATTCTCAATAAGTAATGGCAAAAGTTTTTCATAATCGGCAGGGTCATATTCCAAATCCGCATCCTGAATAACAACAATATCACCTGTAACTTCTTTTAATGCCGTTCTTATTGCCGCACCTTTACCCAGATTGATTTCGTGTTTACAAACCTTATATTTAGCTTCATAATCTTTCAAAATTTCATCTGAACCATCTGTTGAAAAATCATCAACAAAAATCAATTCCTTTTCCAGCCCACAAAAGCTAGTTTGCTCAACTTTTGTAATAATTTCTCTTAATGTATCTTTTTCATTGTAAACCGGAATAATTATACTAATTTTTTTCATATAAACCCTTTGCTATTTACTACATAATAGTATAATATTATATAAGAAGGAACTTGTACAGGATGTTAACTTTATGCTAAACAATCAAACTATTACAGGCAAAGAAGCCGATAATGTTTTGCAAACAGCAATAAATGCTATTGATAAATCCGATTTTGAAACTGCACAAATTAAATTACAAGAAGCAGCTAAGGCTTATGCTTCAATGCACTTACCACAAGGAGTTTCGATATGTTTATCTTGGGCAGCTTTGTGTGGATATTTGCTCAAGACCGACGATTTCGATACTACGCTTCATACTATTGCTGAAGCTAATTTTCTTGCAGAAAAAACTCAATTTAGAGATGCTATCGAAACAAATAAATTTGTAAATGGTCTGATTTGCTACTATGAAAACAACTATTATGAAGCGAAAGCGATTCTAATAAAATTGAAAGAGCAAGCACAAAACGCATTTGTTAAAGAAAAAAGTTCTATAATGCTTAAAAAGATTGAGGACCAAACCAAAGGCGGAGTTGATTTTATCGAACAAAAATTTGGAATGGATGCGAACTCTACACTTTTAAGCTTACTTAAAATAGGAAGATTAGTATCCGCTGAAACAGATATAGATTCTCTTTTAGAAACAACGGCTAAAGAAACGGCAAAGGCATTAAATGCTGATCGTTGTACGGTATTTTTGTTAGATAAAACAAAAAATGAACTTTGGTCAAAAGTTGCAACTGGAATGGGTTCTCAAGAAATTCGTTTTTCTGCACAAAAAGGACTTGCAGGACACGTTGCAATGACCGGAGATACAATAAACATCACAGATGCCTATAATGATGAACGTTTCAATAAAGATATAGACAGCAAAACCGGTTATGTAACAAAAACCATATTATGCATGCCTATCAGAAATATTAAACACGAAATTATAGGTGTTTTTCAGGTGTTAAATAAAAATAATGGAGTCTTCACCTCCGAAGATGAAGACATTCTGATTGCGTTGGGTTCAAGTGCCGGAATCGCACTTGAAAACACAAGACTATTTAACCATCAACAACAAATGCTTGATGACCAAAAACGCTTATTTGCAAGTTTTATCGACACATTAGCAGCCTCAATTGACGCACGGGACAAAATCACTGCAGGTCATTCAAGCCGTGTAAGAATGTATTCCGATTTGATTTGCGATATACTAAATCTTTCTTATGAAGAAAAAGAAGTAATAATGCATGCTGCAACATTGCATGATATAGGGAAAATAGGGGTAAGAGATTCCGTATTACAAAAAGAAGGAAAGCTTACAGATGAGGAATATTCTCATATTCAACAACACGCATTCATAACACACGAAATTTTAGGGAGAATTTACTTGTCCGGAAAATATTCGTCTGTCGCAGACATTGCAGCATCTCACCACGAAAAATACGATGGAAACGGATATTTCAAAAAGCTCAAAGGTGATGATATTCCTTTAGGCGGAAGAATATTAGCGGTTGCGGATGTTTTTGACGCTATCACGTCGAAACGTCACTACCGTGACAAAATGCCAATAAAAGACGCTATTGCAATCATTGAAAAAGGTGCAGGCGCTCACTTCGACCCTAAGATAGTTGAAGCCTTTCTCTCAATACCTTGTGATAAAATGGTTGACGTATTTTTGACCGAATACGATTCTACTTTGCAAGAATATGATAGAAATATTCTGGATGAATACACAATGAAAAATCTCTATACTATGCTTTGCAGCGACGAGCCGTTAAATGATGAGCAAACGCATTTTATTGAACTATTTAACACTTATTACACAAACAAATCAATGGGAAACTAGACTGAATGAAGCTTAATAAAAATATTCTTTTTTCATTACTTGCAATAGGCACGATAACATTGCCGGCTTGTGCTGAAGAACTACAACTTAACTTACAAACACCACCTGCTTTGTCCTCTGCCATTGAAATAAATGTGAATAAAAATAAGATTAATGCAGATTTAATAAAATTAATCACTCTTGAGGGAATGTCCTCAACTAACTCAGTTGAAAATATAGATATAAATAAAAATAGTTTTGCACAATATTTTATAAGCGGAGATGATAAATTCGCACAAGCTAATATCTCATCTGCATACAGTGATTATACAAAAGCAGTTGCTGCTTCTAATAATAATGATTTTCAAGCGTTGTTACTTGCTTACAAATTGGCAAATATAGGCTTCTTTACACTTTCACAACAGGCTATTAACCAAATATCTGATGTAAATTTGTACAAAGAACAAACTGATTCCATAAAAAAAATCTTTTTCCCTGAAAACACACTAAATTATGATGAAGAAATAATGCTCGCCGAGCTTTATGCTGATATTTACTACAACAACTTGGCAAAAGAAACAACTAAAGAGCTAAACAAACATCAACATTTACTGAAAAAATCTGACTATGCCAATTATATAATGGCTCAAGCGTATTATGAATCAGGCGAACTCGGAAAATCAATGCATTTCATAAATAAAGCATTAAATATAAAGAAAAATTCGCCATTCTACTTGCAATACAAAGCCAAAATACTTTGTGAATCCAAAAATTATAGTGATGCATTAAAAATTCTTACAAAAATTCAGAACTCTGGGTTTATTATTGAAAAATTTAAACAAGGAATTAACATACAACGTGAATTTACTTTGGCAAATTCACTTAAAGATACTGCAAAATCAAAATACCATTTAGCAAATTACTTTTTGCTAATAGGAGAATATAACAGGGCATTAAAAGAAGCAAACAACAGTATTTCAGCAAAAAAACGAAACTACGAAGCCTTCACCCTTGCAGGTAAAATCCAAACAGCCACGGGAGAATACACAAAAGCAAAAGAGGCTTTTAACAAAGCTTTAATCTTTAATAAAAAATATGCACCCGCATTTGTTGGAATGGGTAACATAGAAAAATTGACAGGCACTTATGAAAATACATTGTCATATTACAACCAAGGGCTAAAATATGATAAATCAAACTTGAATACAATATTAGCCATTGCTGAAGTGCTAAATCTTACAGGCAATTCTGTTCGTGCTAAAGAAATTTGTGCCAATTTAATTCTTAAGCATCCAAATTCTGCTGATTTATTCTATACGATGGCGGAAATTTACCCTGAAAACAAACAAGCCTACCTAAGAAAATCTTTATCCTTAAATGCATTCAATAGCAATGCGTGGATTGAGTTGGCAGAAATTAGCCTTTTACAGAATAATATAGAACTTGCAGAAAAATATCTTCTGTCAGTACGAGTTAATGCAAAAGAAAATTATAAGTACTACTATGTTGAAGGCTTAATTAATAAGTATAATTCAAATTATTCGGCTGCAGCTATAAGCTTTAAAAAAGCACTAAAATTGAACCCAAATTATTCTCCTGCTGAAAAAGAATTAAATACCCTCAATTTATAGGATGTCAAAGCCTAAAAAGCGTTATTTAATGATAGATAATAGCACTAAAGGACTATCAAAATGAGTACAATCGGTAATATTTTGGTTGTTGATGATAACCCAAAGTACATTGCAGATGCACTGCCAATGTACGGTTACGATGTTGAAGTCGCAACTGATGGAATGCAAGCTTTGAAAATTTTGCAAAAAAATAACAAATTTGATCTCATCCTACTTGATGTAATGATGCCAAATATGGATGGTTGGCAAACGCTCAAAGCCATTCGTAATGATAACAAGCTCAAACACATATCCGTAATTATGCTTACGGCGGTAAACGAAGAAAGCAAACAAGTTTCAGGTCTTCGTGCAGGAGCTGACGACTATATAACTAAGCCATTCATTCTGCCAAATCTATTGGCTAGAATTGAAGCACTTTTACGTCGAACAAAATGGCAACAAGAAGCAACTCAAAGCTCTACTGAAATAAATATGGAAATTCCTGACGATATCGAACCCCTTACAGAAAGAGAAAAGGAAGTTTTAAAATTAGTTGCTAAAGGTGCAAACAATGAAACTATCGCAAATGAGCTTTTTGTTAAAGAATATACGGTAAAAGCACATTTAAACAACATATTTAAAAAGCTTAAAGTTAAAAACAGAACACAAGCTGTTTTACTTTCAATGCAAATGAAAATAACAGATTAATACAAAAGGAGACATAAATGTCACAATACACAAAAGAAGAACTAACTGATTTAATTTTGAATAATCCATCTGAATTTAATGAGTACAGAAACAGCACAGATGAAGAATTTGATTTGACAGAAAGCCATTTCAACAATTGTACACTATCTGATTTAGAACTATCAAACATAGATTTTTCCGGGTCTACATTCTCTGATAGTGAATTGTCATGCATATCTTTTGTAAATTGTGACATGACATCAGTTGATTTTACTCGTGCATCAATAGTTGAATGTGATTTTTCAGAAAGTCTTTTGACCGGAGCAGATTTGTCATATGCAACAGTTTCATATTGCAATTTAACAGAAACTGATGTTGCAGGAGCAACTTTTAACGGAACTGATTTTACGGATACAGACTTAACAGCAACAGACAACCTAAACGCATGCCGTTTTGATGAAGATACTGTTTGGCCTGATTCAGACATGCTACCTGATGATTTTGACGGGTCTTACAGTGGTGATTTGTCTATGCTCAAAGATGACGAAGAAGAATCAGCATCTCAAGATTATTAATTAACATTTTTTTTACAAAAAAAAAGAGTAAAAAGGCTTTAATTTTTAGCCTATATAGTTTATACTAGAAAAGTACATCAATTTATTGGAGGCAAACATGCGTATATATGTAAACGGACGCAACATTGAAATCACAGACGCAATTAAAGCTTATGCAAAAGAAAAAATTGGTAAAGTAGCTACTCACTATGACCAAATCACAGGTATTGACGTGGTTTTATCTGTTATTAAAAACCCATCAGTAGCTGAAAACCATACAGCTGAAGTTAGTTGCAAATTTACAACAGGTCAAGTTCAAGTTACAGAAACAGCTGAATCTATGTATGCAAGCATTGACCTTGTTGCTGATAAACTTGCTCGTCAAGTTCAAAAATACAAAGAAAAAAATCTAAAATCAAAAGCTCATTCTGACTCAATCAGAAAAGAATCTCCGGCAAATGAAGAAGCTGAAGAAGAAGTTGTTGTTGAAGCAGAATAGTTTATAGTTATTTTAAACTTTAAGAGTCGCAAAATTTTGCGACTCTTTTTAATTGAAAACAACAATCCCTCTTGAAAATTAACCAAACATTTCATACAATTTACTTATGAAAAAAATTCGCTATTCTAATTTTGAACAAGTCGGTCTTACCATGGATGGGATTTTAAAATCCTCTAATCTTGCAGGTAAACTCAAAAAACATAATCTCTCAAAAGTATGGGGACAAGTAGTCGGTAAACGTTTTGAATCTCGTTCTTACCCTGCAAGTTTAACCAATAAAGTTTTGAAAGTTGCTTGTGAAAATTCTCAAATAACTAGCGAATTAGTAATGTCTAAAAGAATAATAATAGCAAAATTACAACCTATTGCAAAAGCAATCGGGTTAGATATTGAAGACATAATGTTTTCCCACAAAATTTGGACAGCTGATGCACAAATCTAATAAAACAAACTTTGCTGTTCCACCGGAGATTTATATCCTAAATGACGATACCCTTGAGGAGAAACTTTTCTTCCTCGTGGAGTGCGTTGGATTAAACCTTCTTGCAACAAATAAGGTTCATATACATCTTCAATAGTTCTTGAATCTTCACCCAAAGCTGCTGCTATCGTTTCTATCCCGACCGGTCCGCCATCATATTTTTCAATAATTAATTTTAATAAAGCTCTATCTGTATTATCCAAACCATATTCGTCTATTTTAAGCACATCCAAAGCTTCATTTGCAATTTCTTCAGTGATTATACCGTTAGATTTGACTAACGCATAATCAGCAACTCTTTTAACTAACCTATTAGCTATACGAGGAGTTCCCCTTGAGCGTTTAGCAATAGCCTTGGCACCTTCTTCTTTAATATTAAAATCCAAAATACCCGCAGTTCTTGTAACTACCGAACACAACTCATCAACAGTATAAAATTCAAGTCTATGAATTATCCCAAACCTATCTCTTAAAGGTCCTGACAATGCACCGGCTTTGGTTGTAGCCCCAACTAAAGTAAATTTAGGAACAGGAACTCTTAATGTTTTTACTGCTTGTGCCTTTCCTGTTGTCATATCCAAATAGAAATCTTCCATCGCCGGATACAATATTTCTTCTGCAATCTTGTTTAGACGATGAATTTCGTCTATAAACAAAACCTCTCCACCCTTTAAAGACATTAATATTCCTATAATATCTCTTGGTCTTTCCAAAGCGGGAGCAGAAGTAATTTTGATTTCAGTACCCATTTCTGAAGCTATAACACCTGCAAGAGTTGTCTTTCCTAACCCCGGAGGTCCATAAAATAATAAATGGTCTAAAACTTGTTCTCTTTTTTTAGCCGCTTCTATTGAAATTTTTAAATTTCCTTTTAATGCACTTTGCCCAATATAATCATCAAACGTTTTTGGGCGAATATTAT
Organism: bacterium; assembly: GCA_017409065.1. Lineage (GTDB taxonomy): Bacteria > Cyanobacteriota > Vampirovibrionia > Gastranaerophilales > Gastranaerophilaceae > RGIG2134. The sequence continues at coordinate 8,771 of JAFQTK010000144.1, read as the reverse complement.
TTTCAAACGACTTATCAAACTCGTTAACTTGTGCTTCGATATCTTTATTTTTTCGTACAGGTTTATCTGTTACAAAACTATCATCATCAGAAATTATCGCCATTAAACTTGTTCCTTTTCAGCTTGCAATGCTTTTTTAGCTTGCTTCCACAACTCATCATATTCTTCAAATGAATATTCAGTTAAGTCTTTTGTTGCAAGTTCTTCCATTTTCCTAAATCTCGCCATAAATTTACGATTTGCACGAAGCAATGCTTGTTCTGCATCTATTTTATTCCACCGAGCAAGATTAACCGCTGCAAATAAAATATCTCCGAACTCGTCTTCTTTTTCATCATCATTACGAGCAGCTTTAAATTCTTCTATTTCTGAATAAAAGCATTCATAAAGTGTCTTTTCATCTGGCCATTCAAACCCAACTTTTATTGCCTTTTTACTGATTTTTTGAGCACTCATCAATGCTGATTGAGCTTTTGAAATTCCATCCATTTGTGATGTTCTATGAGGTTTTTCTTCCTGCTTAAGTTGTTCCCAATTACGCAAAATATCTTCGGTTGAACTTACTTTTACATCTCCAAATACATGCGGATGACGATGAATCAATTTTTTATTAATACCCTCAGCCACATCTTCAATTGTAAACTCTCCTGCTTCTTTTGCTATTTGCGAATGCAAAACAACCTGCAACAAAACATCGCCTAATTCTTCCTTCAAATGTTTTGAATCATTAGCATCTATTGCATCAACGGCTTCATATGCTTCTTCTAACATATTTTTCTTTAATGTAGAATGAGTCTGCTCTCTATCCCATTTACAACCATTTGGACTTCTTAATATTTCTATCGTTTTTATTAAAGCTTCTAAATTTTTGTACATATCCTTATCCCCTATAAAAATTATAGTTTAACGGCAGATTATATCAATGTTTTTTAATAAAAATAAATATTAATCGTTACATTGTTTTATGTTTTTTGTAACAAAGTGTTTCAAATTTATATATAAATAAAATAAACTCTGTTAATTTCTTTTTGATTAGATAAAATTAGTATAGGTTACACTATTGCGAAATAAGGGAGAAAACAATGCTTCAACTTGATTACAGAAACGTATTAAACAGCGTTATCGGTGATGAGCATGGTTTGGAATTACACTCTGAATTTGCTGCTTATGCAGACCAAATTAAAAGAATTATAATTGATTTAAATTCCAGAAAAGACAAGCCTGAACAATGGCTTCAGTGGATGAACCTCGGTTATAATGAAGAAACTGTTTGGTATGTAAAAGAATATGCCGCAATGGTTAAAAACAGATTTGAAAACATTTTGGTTTTAGGAATCGGTGGTTCAGCATTAGGCGGGATGGCTATTTGTGAAGCTCTTTTAAAGCCTTATTGGAATATGTTGAGTGCCGAACAACGAAACAATTTACCTAGAATATTTTTCTTGGACAATATTGACCCTGACCAAATTGCAGGGCTTTTAGACAGTATTGACCTAACAAAAACACTTGTAAATGTCATTACAAAATCCGGCTCAACTGCTGAAACAATGTCCCAGTTTATGATTGTAAAAGACAGACTGGAAAAAGAAATGGGTGACAATTACAGACAAAATATTGTTGCAACAACAGACCGTTCAACAGGGTTCCTAAGACAAATTGCAGGTGAAGAAGGATACAAAACATTTGTAGTTCCTGATGATGTTGGCGGAAGATTCTCGGTCTTTTCAGCAGTAGGTTTATTACCGTTTGCTTTAGTTGGCTTAGATGTTGATGATATTGTGCAAGGTGTTAAAGATATGGATTTGGCACTCAAAAATACTGATATCAACGAAAATATTGCAGCTCAAAATGCACTTATTCACTATTTAATGGACACTAAAAAAGGTAAAAATTTGTCTGTTATGATGCCATATTCAAGCAGACTAAAGTATGTTTCTGATTGGTATGTTCAGCTTTGGGCAGAATCATTGGGAAAAGAATTTAATAAAAATGGAGAAAGAGTTAATGTTGGTCCAACACCAATAAAAGCATTAGGTGCAACTGACCAACATTCCCAAATTCAACTCTACAATGAAGGTCCAAACGATAAAATTGTAACATTTATCAGAGTAGGGCAATTTGATTCAACTGTTGAGATACCAAGAATTTTTGAATATACCGGAATAGGATATTTAGGCGGAAAAACAATTAACGATTTGATTAACGCTGAAGCTGATGCAACTAAGGTAGCATTGACTGACTATCAGCGTCCAAACGTAACACTTACATTATCAAATATTAGCGGATATACGTTGGGTCAATTACTTTATATGTTGGAAGTTCAGACTGCTATTGCAGGTGAATTATATGGAATAAATACCTTTAACCAACCCGGTGTAGAACAAGCCAAAAATTACACCTACGCACTTATGGGTAGAGCAGGATACGAAGAATCCGCAAATTCAATTAAAGCAAAAATGGCTGCTGTTTAATATAATTTTAATGAACTTCAATAGCCAGATTCATTAACTCTATATCATCATAATCAACGTAGCTGTGCTGGAACAGGTTTTTACCTGTTTTAATCATTATTTGATTTTGTTGATTTTGCTTAATTAAATTTTTGGGTAATTTTATTTCCTGATGATCACCATTGATTTTTAAATCTGCAATCTTTTGATTATTGAAAAAAATCTCAGGTGGCGATGAATAAGCAGTCTGAACTCTTGATTGTCCTAAATCAACAGCCATTTTTGTATCAATTCCAATAACTGAACCGATAACAAAATATGCGTTTTCATTACCTTGCGGAATACTTAGTTTAAAATTTTTTGCGTAAAAAGGACCATCAGAATCCGCTCTAAATTCATACGCATTTGCTGAATTATCTGAGAAGTTATCATCGCCTAAATGCAATAAATTTTGTTCAATAACTATATCAGCAGGCGTCGACTTTTCAATTCCAATAACGATTGGTTTAGTTGTTGCCAATTTATCCATAGTAACCGAAAATGGTTTATAGCCATCCTTCTCTACACTCATAATCGTCGGGGCATTAATATCAGCCTGTAATTGAAAATTTCCATTAGAATCAGTTGTAGTCGAATAATTTTTACTTGGGATTGTAACTTTAGCTGACGAAACAGGCATGCCATTGCTTGAATCAACTACACGATTGGGTTTCATTGTAATCCCTTGTTTTTCAGCATAACCTTTTATCTGTGTAGCACAAGCCGTGTTCAGTCCTAAAAATATAAAGAATAATGTAATTATTCCTCTCATTATCGCTCCGGTCTAAAATCCTTGTTTCATGTTAATTTTAAATGGATATTGTAAACACTTGAATTACCTAACGAATAGATATGAAGGAGTGTTCAAATCCAACTTATTATTGTAAACATTTATGAAATAGCTACAACTAAAGATTGTGCAACTTTGAAATGAGAGATATAATTAGTATTGCACTTTAAAATTTTCACTCACGGCCGAATGTAAAATTTTATTAAACATGCCCAAAAATAACGCAACTTTTGAACTTCAGAAGAATTTATAACTATATAAAGTTAGTTTGTGTAATTATGAGAATTGAAAATAACAGTCCAAAATACAATAATTCAGTTATAGAGAAACAGCCGAAAATATCAACTGCGACGAGTATTCCTGCCGCAACATCAACAAACACTCAAAGCTTTAAAGGTGTAGGGAATGTAGTTGTTAATACCATGGATGCAATAGAAAGAGGCGGTTTGGTTGCGTCATTTTTGGTTCAAGACTTCTTAGGCATGAACATACCAAGAACAGCAACCGGCTTGTACAGAAATACAGATCGTACAGGTGAGTTAAACTACATGGAAGCAGCTGAAGTAGGCATCAGAGAGTTTCTTTCCGGTCCTGTAATGTTTGCAGTGCCGATGGGCATGCTTTGGGCTGGAAAAAGATTATTTGGTAAAGCAAATGATGTTCAAGTTAATGTCTTAAGAGCTATGGGCGATAAGTTTGCGGCTAGTTCTGCCGGAAAAACGGCTGCTGACTTTAGCGATATGAAAACCGTAAAACAAGGTTTTTATTCAGAAATTTTTGAAGATGTTTTAACTAACGCATATGGTGAAAATGCCAAAAATAGAGATATTGCAAAAGAAGCAAGACAATTTGCCACAGATGTTTTGGAATACGAAGAACTTTCAGGAAATAAGGAAACAAAAAAAGCTGCAAAAGAAAAAATGGCAAAAATGGTTTCAGATTTTGCTGAAATAACTAAAAAAAATGCGTCAACTCCATCTCAAAATTTCTTGGCTGCAAGATTGACAACAACAGGAAATCCTGTCGAAAAGCCTCTTAGTAAACTGATAACCGATATGCGTAACTTTACGGAAGATGCCGTTGAATCTGTACTCAGAAAAGCCCAAAAAGGTGCTTTGGACGGAAAAGAACTTAAAGACTTCTTCAAACACTTTACTGATATAAGAACCGGTTCAAGAGTTTTGGCTAACTTCTCAATGATTTTAGGAATTATTGCTTTCTGCTCATATATTCCAAAATTATACCAATTAAGTGATGAAAACCCTGCTTTACACGGACTTGAGGGTGACAAATCCAAGGATAAAGATAAAAACAAAACGACAAACAACCAAAATACAAATAAATCAGATGACAAACTAACAACAGATAAAGCTAAACCAATAGCGTTTAAAGGAGCTATTGATAAATTAGGAAAAATCGCCTCAAAGAAAGATGGAAAACTGGCTAAATTCTTTAGTGAATTTGAGTTTGACAGTTACAACTGCTCATTTTTAGGATTATTAACCGCATGTGGTCTTGGGGTACTTGTTCCTAGACTTTATCATGCAAGAGAAGAAAATGAGTATAAAGAAGTTCTTTTCAGAGATTCCGTTACAATTGGTACAATTGCTTGCGGTGCAAAAATTATGCAACAAATTGTTGCTAGAATGTGTACAAATGCAACCGGTTTCGCATTGGCAATTAAACCAAAATTCAAAGAAGGTGCTTCTAATTTATCAAAAACTTTGTCATACCTAAGACCGGTAAAAGGTCATCAGGTTATGACAAGTGAGCAACTTAAATCTAAATATACCAATATTGACACCTATAAAAATGGAATAGCTGATTTTGCTCAATTTATTGATGAACAAGGTGGCGATGTAAGAAAAATGTTTACCAAAACAGATAAAAAGGCTACCGAATTATTGCAAAACATTTATAATACTTCCGAAAAAGCTGCAAGTGTAGAATTTGGCAAAACATCAAATAAAGACCTTATCGAAGGGCTTATGGATGTGATTAAAAATGGCAAGTCAAAAGAAGAATTAGAAAAACTTTATGCCATCTTCAAAGATGATAAAAATGCATTTTTGAAAAAAGCTAAAATGATGAACTCGGGATTTAACTTTGCGATTATTTTTGGTGTTTCTCCTATTATTTTAGGTTGTTTGATTCCGCTCTTAAATGAATCATTGACAAAGAAACGTCAACACGCAAAACATAATTCAATTGAAAATGGAAATAATGTACAACAACCTCAAAATGATAATAAAAACCAACTAATAAAAGCTGTTACTTCGTTAAACCCACTTGAATCCAGAGCGGCTGTTACGTTCAAAGAATTTCTAAAACAGTAAAACTATTGAACTCGCTTAGATAAAGTCGACTCAAATTGATGCAAAGCATCATTTCCAACTAATTGCTCAAGAGCAGAACGCTTAGATAAAAATTCTGCACGCTTTTTATTTTCATAATTCAATGCTTCTCGGTAATATGCATCAGCAATCAGAATTTCATTTTTACTTCTGTTTGTCATACTCATAGCTCTGTCATAACGTTTTTTTGTTATATCAGAAGACATTTTTAGAATTTTTCTCGCCGACATATAATCACAATATTTATCGGTCAAAATCCTTTGCAAATCATCTATTTTTCTGACTAAGATAACCATATCGGCATCAGTCACTTTAGAATATTTATAATTTATCTCTTTATTATCTGATGATAATGCATTCATAACATTTCCACTAATCATAGCAGACGTAGCCAATATTGGGTCACCAACACCGATTCCTGCCATTGAAGTAAGGTTTGCCACAGGTTTTATTATCTTTTTAACAACTGTTTGATTTGGTTTATCAGCATCAGGATTTGCCAACTTAAACATAGCAAAACTTATTGTTTCACTTCGAGTAGCAGCCCCAACCCATAAAATTTTTATATCTTCAAGAATATCAGCCATTTCCATATCCAAATCTTGAGTAACTTCTGCCGCTAACTTTTTTAAACTTAAATCTGCATAAGTATATCGTGAATAATCTGTTTTATCTTGAATAAGTTTTGCAGTATTCTTTTCAATATTAGAATCATTCTTGATTAGCTCAAACTTGTTTTCCGGTTCATAATCTATGCCTAGCTGATTTAGTGGATTTTTAGGTTCTCGAATTTCATAAGTTGTAATTGAATAAGTAGGCATAGCAAGCGAAAAAAGGATAAAACTTAAAATATATTTTTTCATCATTGAGATATCCTTTCTGCCCCTGCATTGATTAAAGCCTGATCGACCAGTTCATTATGAATATTATATTGATATAAGTTTAATTTTTTAACAGCTTTCTCTCCGGATAGTCGTATCAACGCAAGCTCATACTTCTTAACCTTCTCAATATGCTCAAACTCTTCCAACTGAACGTTATCATACAAATTTGAGGAAATCAAAATTTCTAATTCATCACCACTTTGCAGAGCTTTTGAAAAATTTTGATTATACAAAACCAACATTGAGCGAGCCTCTTTAAGCTGATTTAAAGCCATTTTGTAATCATAATAAGCACTTATTATATTATCCTGTAACGATTCGATGACACCGGCTAATTCAATAATTTCGGTATCAGTAAGAGGAACTTCTTTTGGAGTAGTATTTTTATGAATTAAAGTATTTGCCAATCTGGCAGACGCAAACGAAGCCGATTGAACCATTGTGTTTTGCCCCATAAATGACGGCAAATAACAAGCACCGCTTATTACAGCCGATAAGGTTTTGGACATAAGAGAAGAATGCACTCGTCTTTGTTCTTCTGGAATCGCAAGCTTTTTAAGGGCAAACTTAATTACATTATTATTTCCTACCGCAGCATCCCAAAGCATCTCTATGTCTTCCACGTCTTTTTTTTGTTGCTGAGTCAAAAGAGATGCAATAACTTCTTCATTGTTTATAGCAAGTGACTTTGTATCGTTTTCAACAGGTTTTGAAAGTTGTAATTTCATTTGAGATTCTCTCCCCAAACTAATCTCATCAGCACTTACAACTCCTGAAGAAATCCAAATAGCTATACTCAACATAAAAACAATCTTTTTCATAATACATGTATAGCATGAAATTTAATGAAAGAAAAATGTTAATATTATAACAATATAAAAGGGACTGTTTTAAAACAGCCCCTTTATGAAAAATTTTGTAAGCAACTATGATTGCGGAGCAAAAAACATAACGACATTACGTCCATCAAGAGATGGTTTTTTCTCCAAAGCAATTGGTTCATCTTTCAAATCTTCGATAAACTTGTTAGCCAAATCAAAAGCAAGTTTGCTATGTTGCATTTCACGACCTCTAAGCATAACAACAACTTTGACCTTATTACCTTGTGAAATAAATTTTTTAATATTGTTTATACGAACAAGATAATCGTGGGTATCAATTTTGTATCTAACTTTGATTTCTTTTATATCAACCGTATGTTGTTTTTTCTTAGCTTCTTTTGCACGTTTTTCAATTTCGTACTTATACTTGCCATAATCCATTATTTTACAAACAGGCGGTTCTTGGTTTTGCGAAACAACAACAAGGTCTAAGTCCTTATCATCAGCCATTTGTCGAGCTTTTGCAATTGAAACAACACCGTGGTTATTTCCCTCATCGTCAATCAATCTGACTTCTTTTGAACGAATTTTTTCATTCATAATAATATTATTATCTCTACTAATGGCTGTATCTCCTTTACTATGTAATTTTACAGAAAATATTGTATCAAAGGGTTGAAAAAAAAGCAATTTTTCTAAAAAAATTGGACTATTTAATTGAGAAAAATAAAAAAATTACCCAGTTGGGTAATTGAACGTGAAAAAAAGATTAACTAAAATAGGACCAAGACTTAATCGGTACTAACCGTATCATACTAATAGTAATCCTCCTAGTGGGGATAGGGGCATAAGCTCCTTTTTTTTTATTTTTAATCCCAAATTCAATACTTGATTTTAGGTTATGTGCAAATTAGAATAACATTGTGCTAAGCGTTCCAATTTACCTAAGACAATGAGAATACGAAGCATTTTAATCAAACTGCTTCAAATTGAAAATTAAATAGCAAAGTGTAACGCAGTTTGACTCTGCCGACGAAAAATGACTAAATGTCATTTTGAGGAGAGGAAGCACCGTAGGTGTGCTACTTCAATTTGAAAATTAAATAACGGAATGTAGCGCAGTTTGGTAGCGCACCGTGTTCGGGACGCGGGGGTCGCAGGTTCGAATCCTGTCATTCCGATTTTACAAAACCAAAATTGAAAATTGAATAACAAAATTATCGGGACGTAGCACTCTGCCGACGAGAAATGACTAAATGTCATTTCGAGGAGAGGTCTGGTAGCGACTTTGCGAAGCAAACAGCTGCCAAGCTGCACAACCAAATTGAAAATTAAATAACAAAAATTATCGGGACGTAGCACTCTGCCGACGAGAAATGACTAAATGTCATTTCGAGGAGAGGTCTGGTAGCGACTTTGCGAAGCAAACAGCT
>JAFQTK010000143.1 GCA_017409065.1 bacterium | reverse complement strand
TATATAATTGCACAAGCAGGTCGATACGGTGCTGTTACTATCGCTACAAACATGGCAGGACGTGGTACAGACATCTTGTTGGGTGGCAACCCAGAATATCTTGCAAAAGAAGAATTAGAGAAAAAAGGAATTACTCCTGAATCCGAGAATTATGAAACTGCTAAGAATTACGCATTGGAACAAGCACGCAAACATTGCGAAGAAAACCATTCAAAAGTCGTTGCTGCAGGTGGATTGCATGTAATCGGAACAGAAAGACACGAGTCCAGACGTATTGATAACCAATTGCGTGGTCGTGCAGCTCGTCAGGGTGATCCCGGTTCTACCAGATTTTTCTTGTCATTGCAAGATAATTTGATGAGAATTTTTGGGGGCGAAAAAGTCATAAACATTATGAATATGTTAAATGTTGAAGACGATATGGCTATTGAACACGATATTATTACTCGTCAAATTGCTGCTGCTCAAAGAAAAGTTGAGGTCTATCACTTTGATATTCGTAAAAATGTCTTGGAATATGATGACGTTATGAATATGCAACGTGAAAAATTCTATGCTCAAAGAAGAAAAGTTCTTAATGGCTCAGACCTGCGAGAAGACATAAATTATATGATTGAAAGAGAAACAAATCGTATAATCAGTAGTTATATATCACCGGAAATGAATCCTGATGACTATATTTTCGAAGATATTCAAGGTTTGGTTCGTGAAGTACATTCAATGATGCCTCAATTGAGCAACTTCGACGTAAAAGATGTGCAGGGACTTAAATTTGATTTATTAAATGATAAATTAAAAACTTTGGCATTGGATGCTTACAAACAACACGAATCCAATACTATCAATTTTTATAACAATGTAGTTTCTCAGTACGAAGAAAATCCAATACTTCAAGAAGTTTACTCTTCTGATAATATTATGAGAGGGCTTGAACGAGATATATTATTGCGAGTTGTTGATAATAAATGGATTGATCACTTGCACAATATTGATATGCTTAGAGAAGGCATTGGATTGAGAGCTTACGGGCAAAAAGACCCTCTAATTGAATACAAAAGAGAAGCCTACGATTTGTTTAACAAAATGATGTATGAAATTCAATCTGAAACTGTACGCCACTTATTTAGAGCTAAATTCGGATTCCAAATTGTTAATATGAATAGCGATGAAATCGTTCAAGAACATCAAATGACTGATGAATCGTTCTCGCATCCGACAGAATCCGGCAATATCGAAAAAGAAGATTTAAATTAATAAAACAAAAGGACTGCTAAGCAGTCCTTTTTATTATAGAAATAAATTCCAATCAGCCTTGTTTTTTACTGTTTGTTCATCATCATATTCATTTGCCCCCGGGAACAAGAGGAACTCACCTTCAGACTGTTTAAAATCACCACTATTAAAGCTGAACAGGCTTTGTTCCTGACTCATTTGTTTATCGGTATTAGATGTTTGAACTTTAATATACTGATGTGTCAGTCTAAAGTTATTAATGTTTTGTAAATCGTTAATACTCATACACGCAAACCCTTTCATTTATATCATACTTAATAAATACATCGGCAAAATCAAAGAAAACTTTAGAACTATTTTTAAATATTTTCTAAAACCAACTATTTACAAGCGTTTCAAGGATTAATATTTCTTAACAAATATTTTAAAAATTAAAGATTTATCCCAATTGAATTTTTTAGATAACTATACTGTTCATAATATTTTTCAGGATTTTCTTTAGCTGCAAGAATTTTATCCTGATTTTGAATAAACAAAGCCGCAAAAGTCGGATCAAATTGAGAACCTGAACACCTTTCAATTTCTGCAATAGCTACCTCATGTGATAACGCAACTCTATAAGAACGAGTAGACGTCATCGCATCATAAGTATCAGCTAGAGCTATTATCCTGGCGGATACAGGTATTTCTTCACCTTTCAACCCACTTGGATAGCCCTTCCCATCCCATCTTTCGTGATGAGTTTTCAACCAGTCAGAAATTATTGCCAATTTTTTTATTTTTCTTACAATTTTTTCCCCCTGCTCCGGATGAGATTTCATAATTTCAAACTCCTCATCGGTAAGTTTACCGGGTTTACACAAAATTCTTTGAGGAATACCCACTTTACCTATATCATGAAGCAATCCTGCTGTTTCTATTTCCTCTAGTGTTGCATCATCCAAACCCAATTCTTTAGCCAAAATTAACGAATAAAGAGTAACCCTAAGCGAATGACCATGCGTATACGGGTCCTTAGCATCAAGTGCAGAAGAGATAGACTTTATAGTCTTGTAAAACAGCTCTTTAAGGTCTTTCAACATCGCTGTTTTATTATGAGCTAAATCAAACTTCGCCATTCCGTTTTGGATTGTTTCAACTAAATCAAGTGGGTCAAATGGTTTTAAAATATACTGATAAATTTGGCACTCGTTAATAGATTGAACCATTATTTCAGTATCAGCTTGTCCTGTTAATAAAATTTTTATTATATCAGGATGCGACTTAGATATTTCTCGCAAAAAATCTGTTCCCGTCATTTCCGGCATTCTTTGATCACTTATAACAAGCGAAATTTCCTGACCTTTTTCAGATATAATATCAAGTGCCTCTTTTCCATCACTTGCAGTGATGATATCATACTTACCTCTTAAAGTCCTTTTTAGAAGCTGCAAGTTATTTTCTTCATCATCAACCAACAAAATAGTTCTTTTTTCACTGGCAGATTCTGACATCAAAACCTGTTCAATGCTTTCATTAAGAAATTCTGTTTTAAACTCATCAATATCGTGCATGCCAGCTCCAAATGCCGTATATCCTTACTAAGTAACGGCTTTATGCTTAAAAACTTTAGTAAAAAGCAAAAGATTTTTACATCTTTTAACATATTATAACATTTTTTTATTTATCTGTACAGAAAATCATTTATTTACTTGAAAAACTGGGCTGTTTGGACTAAAATTTATCCGTACTAGAATTTATAGAGGATAAAATCATGGCTAGAAAACCTATTATCGCTGGAAACTGGAAAATGCATAAATTTCAAGCTGAATCAGTTGAATTAGTTAATGCACTTATGGCTGAATTAAAACCTATTGAAAAAACTGAACTACCTGAAGTAGTTGTAGCTCCAGTATTTACATCTTTGCATGTAGTTAGAAAAGCAATGGATGATTGCGGTTGCGGAAAAGTTAAGCTTGCAGCACAAAATTGCTATTATGAAGCACAAGGTGCTTATACAGGCGAAGTTTCTACCGAAATGGTTAAAGACGCAGGTGTAGATTATGTAATAATCGGACACTCAGAAAGAAGACAATATTTTGGCGAAACAGATGAAATGATTAACAAAAAAGCTAAAGCTATTCTAGCTAACGATTTGTTGCCAATCATCTGCTGCGGTGAAACACTTGAACAAAGAGAAGCAGGTGTTACAGACAGCCACATCGAATCTCAAATCAGAGCTGCATTAGATGGCATTTCTGCTGATGATGTAGCTAAATCAGTTATCGCATACGAACCAATTTGGGCTATCGGAACAGGCAAAACTTGTGATTCTGACGAAGCAAATCGTGTAATTGCTATGATTAGAAACGTTGTTAAATCAGTAGCAGGAGAAGCGGCAGCTGATGCTATCAGAATCCTTTACGGTGGAAGCGTAAAACCTGAAACAATTGAAGAACAAATGGCTAAATCAGACATTGACGGTGCTTTAGTTGGTGGTGCAAGCTTAAAAGCTGACAGCTTTGCTAAAATTGTACGTGGTGCAATGTAATTTAAACTTTAAAAATATTCAAAGCCTAAACCTTTTGGTTTGGGCTTTTTAATTATCAATATTTTACAATTTGCCCTAATTAATAAAAAAAAATATAATCTTATTATGAAAAACATGTTTGCTAGTAAAATATTAAAGAATATACCGCAATTGCTATCAATGTCAGGGGATGTTGATTCAAGTTTGGTTCAGATTATTGAAGAAATAAAGCATACATTAGATTTGAACAATGTTGCATTATACTATTTATCAGAAGAACAAGCCTACCTAAAAGTTCCGGAACAAGATTCTTATTTCTGTAATTTTGCTCTAAAACAAGATACTTTAGAAAAGCTTGAATCCGAGGATTATGTGTTAGTTTCCCTACTTAATGAATCTAACACAAACGACTCATTTTATCTTTTCCCCCTAAAAATAAGACAGGCTACTTTTGGATTTATTTGCGTTTTGGCAGAAAAAGAATTTGATGATGAATTATTGAATGCACTAAAAGCACTAACAGCAGTCGCATCTTACGCAATAAAAGACTCGGAACTGTCAAATGTATTCAAAATTCAATTAAAAGCATTACAATCCAGCATAGTGGACAAAACGCAAGCCGTAAATACGATAAAAGAACAAAACGAAAAAATATTAGAAGCAGACAAAGCAAAAAATGAATTTATAGCAAATATTTCTCACGAACTTAGAACTCCACTCAATGCAATTATCGGATTTTCAGAAGTGTTAGGCTCAAAGATTTTTGGTGAACTAAATGATAAACAAGCTGAGTACATAAATGACATCTACACATCAGGTGTGCATTTGCTTGGAATGATAAATGAAATTCTTGATATCTCAAAATTAGAGTCAAATGCAATGAAAATCAATTATACTGAATTTCATATAGACACCGCAATCGGAGAAGTTCTGAGTGTAATGAAACCGCTTGCTGATAAAAAATCTATAAACATCAAATTTGATAACAAAGTTACAAACATGGTTAAACTTGATTATCAAAAAACACAACAAATTTTCTACAATTTGGTTAGCAATGCAATAAAATTCACTCCCGAAAATGGAGAAATTAACATTTCATCTACAACAAAAGACAAATTCATTGAATTATCCGTCCAAGATAGCGGAGTCGGAATCCCAAAATCAGCACAAGAAAAAATCTTTGATAAATTTGTACAATTAGAAAACACCTACACAAAAACAGGTAGTTCAACGGGTTTGGGTTTGACTATAACAAAACGTTTTGTTGAAATGATGAATGGTACAATAAGACTCGAAAGTGAAGAAGGTAAAGGTGCTAACTTCATAATGAATTTCCCAATGGAGCAAAATAATGCCTAAAATTCTTATAGCCGAAGACAATGAAACAAACATGAAACTTATGTATGACATTCTTAAGGCTAAAGGCTACGAGGTAGACAAATCAGTAGATGGCGAAGATGCATTAGAAAAACTTTCTCAATCAAACTATGATTTGTTAATATTAGATATACAAATGCCAAAAAAGTCGGGCTACGATGTTTTAAAAGAAATGAAAAACAACATAAAAGTCTTGATTGTTTCTGCCTGTGCAATGGCTCAAGACATAGAATTAGCAAAGAATATCGGATGCCTTGATTATATGACAAAACCCATCAAAGTCTTTGCATTCCTTGAAAAAGTCAACAGTTTAATAAAGAAGTAAGAAATAAAAATGTCTGGAGTAAATTTTAATTTTGCCCTTGCAACACGGTATGTTGTCAGAAATGATAGAACACATTATACTGAGAACCCAAAACCAGCTTACGACAAGGTTTCGAGTGAGGGAATAGTCGGTTATGCAACTACCAATTACAGCAAGGCTTTAGACAGAGCAGCGGCAGAAATTAACAGAGCAGAGATTTACAGAGCACAGATTGACAGAGAAATCGAGGCTTTAGACAGAGCAGCGGCAAAAATTAACAGAGCAGAGATTGACAGAGCACAGATTGACAGAGAAATCGATAAGTTAGAAGAGTGGATTAAGAACAACAAGGGAGGAGCAAGAGCTAAAGCTCCAACGCTCTAATCAGATATTAATTTTAATTCAAATCAAAGAGAGTCTTTTGACTCTCTTTTTAATAGCAATCATTGTCACTAAAGTAAATTTTTTTTAATATATAGAAATTTTAGGATTGTGAAGTTATAAGAAAAAAGTTATACTGATGTCAAAAGGGTGAGTGTGAGCTATGGTAATGTCAGTCAGTTTTATGTCAAATGTAATGCAACAGTATCGACAATCTGTTATTCAACAGCGATACGATAAAATATATGCCCATGAATTGAAACATAAAAATGCAGCCGGCTCTTTTGGTGGCTCAATTGTTATTGAAAAAGACGAAAACGGAATCCCTGTTGGCGGACACGTATCAATAAGAATGCCTGTTTTGGACAAAAAAAATCCTGATAAAACTATCAGACACGCTGATACAGTAATAAAAGCTGCATTAGCACCTGATGACCCTTCTGAACAGGATTATAAAGTGGCAGCAAAAGCAAGAGGAATAAAAGCTGAGGCTGAAAGATACAAAGCCAAATCTTGCGGTCAAAATTTAGATGTTGTAATTTAGTCACCATCCCCCACTTTGTGCTATTACATAAAAAAAGAAGCCGTAACGACTTCTTTTAAACTATTTAAAATGGGCTTGCTGGGATTCGAACCCAGGACCAATTGATTAAGAGTCAACTGCTCTACCATCTGAGCTACAAACCCATTCGTTTGACAATTTTATATTACCACAAAATTAAAAAACAAGCATTTTGTAATATCTCAATAATGCTATTTGCTAAAAACCTGTTTTTTCTACGTTTTATGTAGCATTTTCAAAAATATTGCGTTTATCAATTTCTCCTTACAAAAGTTTCTCCTAATTCTTTTGTAGTGGTTTCCATATCAATAACATTAAGTTTTCTCAACTCAGGAGGAAACTCAACTTCCCTAAATCCAGCTTTTTTATACATTCGAATCAAAGGTTTCGATCTATCATAAACTAGGCAAGAAACAAAATGTAATTT
>JAFQTK010000142.1 GCA_017409065.1 bacterium | reverse complement strand
GAGCCGACTCAAAAACGAGAAAGACTTGTTGTGATTGAAGAAATTCGTATGCGTCGTGACCAACCCGGAACAAGAGTGTATAACGCATTGAACAACGCTATGTATGTGAACCATCCTTATAAACGAGATGTTATTGGTACTCCTGAGATAATAGCAGGTGTTCCTCAAAGTGTTGTTATGGATTATTATAAAAAATTCTACACTCCTAATAATATGACTACTATTGTGGTTGGGGAGTTCGATAGTGAAAAGGTTCTTAATAAGTTGGCAGCAGAATTTGATTTTAAAGGAAGAGAAAATTGTGAATTGCCGACACATGAAATTGATAAACCTCATATAGAAACAAAATATGTAGAGTTAACGGGTAATTTGAACACAGCATTTATGATGATTGGATATCTAGGTCCAAAAGCTGCTGATTTGAAAAACTCAGTTGCACTGGATATAGTAAATGTTATTTTAGGAGATGGTGCAAGTTCTCGTCTTTATCAGCGTTTAATTGAAAAGGCTGAAGAAAACATATTTAATCAAGTCGGAACCGATTTTTATCAATTTAAAGATGGGGGTAATTTCTTTATTGATGCTAATTTTGAGCCGAATAAAAAGGAAAAAGCTTTAGAGTTGATAAAAGGTGAAATTGTTGATATTTTATCAAACGGTATAACGGATTCTGAGCTTAAAAAAGCCAAAAAGAAACTTAAAGTTGCATATGCTTCAACTTCTGAAACAGTTTCAGATATAGCCGATAATATCGGTTTTTATATGACAGTGCTTGAAAATCTTGAACAAGCTAATGAATATATAGACATTGTTGAAAACATTTCAGCACAAGAAGTTATAGAGATTGCAAGAGGTTATTTAGATTTAAGTAAAGCTACGATTTCAGTAATGCTTCCGGAGTAAATATGAAAAAGTTATCATTAAATAATGAAATAAGTTTAATATGCAAAACTGTTAAAAATACACCACGAATAGCTCTGACGTGTTATGTGGATATTAATGAGCAGGAAAAAATTCCCGGAACGTATTCTTTGCTTAATCGATTATTCACGCAAGGCACAAAAACAAGAACTGCAGAGCAAATTGCATCGGAGATTGAATGCAACGGGTTGGATATTTATTCTGAAATGAAGTCGGATTATTGGAAGTTTAGTCTTTTATGTTTAAAAGAAGATTTTGAACTTGCAGTTGAGTTGTTGGCTGATATGATGCAAAATTCGACTTTTGCTACCATCGAAAAAGAATTAGCAAAAATGAAAGGTGAAACAATTGCAGCTTTAGATTCACCAAGTGTTCGTGCAAGAGATGAATTTGTCAGCAACTTATATGAAAATCACCAGTACGGACATACAGGGACTGTTATTCTTAAAAACATTGATGAAATTACTTTAGACGAGGTTAAAAAAGCTTATTCTGATGTGTTTGTTCCTGCTGAAAAAGTATTTTCAGTGGTTGGAGATATAGTTGATGATGAAGTTAAAACAGTTTTGAATAAGTATTTTTCAGGTTTACAATCACTAAAATTAGAGTCTAAAATGCAACCTGCAAAGTTGGAAACTAAAAAAGTAGTGAAAGTCCCTAAAAAAGATGCAAATCAGGCACAAATTTATCAAGGATGGTTTGTTCCGGGAACTAAATCAGAGGATTCTCCGGCATTATCTGTATTGAATACTATTTTAGGCTCAAGCGGATTGTCATCAAGATTGTTCTTGGAGCTTAGAGATAAAAAAGGTTTGGCATATACTGTTCGTAGTATTTATACAAAAGCACGTCATAATGGGGATTTTAGAGTTTATATCGCAACTGAACCTAAAAACATAAAAGTTTCGTTAGAAGGCTTTAAGATTGAAATTGATAAGTTGAAGAACGAATTGATTAGTGAAAAAGAATTGTTTGATGCTAAAAATAACATAATCGGTAAAATTCAATTCCTAACGGAAACCAATTTGCAACAAGCCGGCAGTATGGGTGTTTACGAGTTGGAAGGGTTAGGTTTTGATTACCTTGAAAAATGGATTTCAGCGATACAAGATGTAACAGTTGAAGATGTTAAAAAAGTGGCCAATAAGTATTTTGATGATAAGTATGTACTTACTATTTTGGCGCCGGAAGAAGCAATGTGTGAGGTGTAAATGTTAGGTATAAAACCTGCTCAAAGAGTAAGAATAGGTGTTGAAGCTCCAAACGGACAGATTTTGCAGTTTTATAGTTATATAAAACAAATTATGCCCGATAGGTTAAGACTTATTTATTCAAAGAAAAAGGAAGTTTACACAAAATATCTTGATGAAGGTGCTTTGTTGAAATTGTCAATTTATACACCGGGAGGCATTGTTCTGTTGTCTTCAATTGTTTTGGAAGCACCTGAAGAGTGTGAGTTTGAAGTTGAGTTTTCACCGTTGAAAAATGCTAAACGTATTCAACGAAGAAAATATGTGAGAGCGGTTGCAAATTATAGAGTCATTATTGAACAAGATAACGAAACGTTTACAGGCTTAACACAAGACATTGGTGGCGGTGGAGTCAGATTTGTTTGTGATTCTTATATTTGTGAGGGAGAAGTAACTTCAAAGTTGTTTTTACCCGGAATTGGAGGAATCAATATCAAGGGTGATGTTTTAAAACAACCGCATTACAAGCCAAATGAGTATTTGTTGTTGTTTACAGGTATAGAAGAGTCAGACAGAAGTAAAATTATACAAAAATGTTTGGAAATAGAAACCAGAAGTATTACTCCAAGTTAATAATTTTGACCAATTACTTTTTTCCTATTAAACTAGAATTATGATAAGTTCGAATGAAAAAAATAAACAAGTGAATATAAATAAGATTGATAAGGTTTACAAGGTCGGCGGTATTCAAAAAGCCATTGAAGCATGTCAATCAGAATTGTTAAGTGATCCAACAAATCCTCAGTTGCATGTTCGTCTTGGGGATTTGTATTTGGAATGGCATTTAGATATTTCTCAAGCAAAATCATATATTGATGATGCTATTACTGAATATCAAAGAGCCTTGGAGTCTTATTTGGATTCTCCTGAAATTTATCACAAGATAGGCAAGGCACTTTATTACAAGAATGAAATAGAAAAAGCTATAAATTATTTTGAAATAGCAATAGAGAAGAATGCTAAATTTGCAGATGCTTATTATATGATTGCTGAGTGTTATACTCGAAAAACTCGTTTTTGGGATGCTATTGATTATGCGAAAAAGTCTATTGCAATTGCTCCGTTTGTAAATGCAAAAGCACATTTGCTTGTGTATAGTCTTTTGAATATTTCTCGCAAGAAAAGCTTTATGTGCAAATTAAAATGTTTTAGAGAATTATTTTTGTTTCTTGTCAAACTACCATTTGACAAAGTTGCTCAAAAGAATATAACAAGAGGTTTGTCTTATATTCGTTTTCTTCCGATGTTGATAAAAGGACTTATTGAAGTAAAACGCAATGGGTTAGAAAATGCGGTTGAAATTTATCGTGAGGCTGTTGACAAAGCTCCGGGATTTGTTTTGTTGTATTGCCTGTTGGGTGATATATACAGAGTTTTGGGCAGATTTGAAGATGCAATAACTGAATATAAAATGGCTATATGGTTGGATAATTTGAATATTTCAGCATATACAGCCTTGTGTTTGTGTTATGAAGAGTGCGGAGATTGGGATTCTGCCATTGATATTTATAACAAATTAATAGAAATCCAGCCTGATGTAGCAGAGTATCACGGAAATTTGGCGAACATTTTTTATATGAAAAATGAAATAAAAGAGGCAATCAGACATTACCAAAATGCAATTCTGTTGAATGCCAAAGAATCGTGGACAAGTGTTATAGCACAAACATTGGCTTATGTTTATCAAAGTTCGGATAATAATTTAGATGCGTCTATATCCGCTTATCAAACGGCATATGCACTTACGCCTGCTGATATGGAAATTTATATAAATTTGGGTAGTGCGTACTATGATAAAGGCGATTTTGATAATGCTTTGACTGTGTATAGAAAAGCATTGGAATTAGAACCGACAAATCCTCAAATCCATTGTAATTTAGGTTATTTACATTGGGGAAAAGGTGATATTGATGATGCGATAAAAGAATATGAATTGTCAATTCGTTATAATTCTGATTATGATATTGCGTATAACAACTTAGGGGTTATATATTTGGATGACTTAGGTCATGTTAAAAAGGCTGCAGAATTATTCCAAAGTGCAATTGATTGTAACCCAAATTATGCTTTGGCTTATTATAATTTAGCTCGTTCAACAGCTATTATGGGCGATAAAATAGAGGCTGCAAAACTTTACCAATTGGCAATGAATGTCAATAAGGTTACAGGCGAAATGGAACCTCAAGATATTACTGACAGAATACAAGGATTGTTCGATTAATGAAGCACTCACAAGAAGTTAGAGTTTATTATCATGACACTGATTCTTATGGGGTTGTGTGGCATGGGGCTTATGTTAAATGGTTGGAAATCGGACGTGTTGAACTTTGTGAAATGCTTGGTTTGAGCTTGGCTGAAATTGAGTCAGCAGGTGTAACTTTGCCCGTTGTTGATATGCATATCAGGTATAAATCTTCTGCTTTGATGAATGACAGACTTTTGGTTGAAACTTCAATAAAAGAACTAAAGCCAATGAGTGTTATGTTTTCACATACTATTAAAAATAAGGATACTCAAAAAGTTAACATTATAGCCGAAACAACAGTAGTGTTACTTGATAAAAACGGACGATTAATGAAAAAAATGCCTGAAAATATGTATAATGCGTTTTTGTCAGCAATTGAAAATTAATCTTCATTCACCCATTTGTTTTTAATTTTGAATTGAATTAATGTGAGTACGAATATTATAGTGAATAAGATATATGCAATAGCACTTGCTTGTCCTATTTTGAATTGTTCAAAAGCACTTTGGTACAGCCAGTAAACTAGAACATTTGTTGAATTTAAAGGACCGCCTTGTGTCATCAAATAAATCAAGTCAAAAACTTGGAATGATGATATTGTTGTGATAATTATTACGAAAAATATTGTTGGCGAAAGTTGCGGAATTGTTATTTTGAAAAAGGTTTGTAAAGCATTTGCTCCATCAATCTTGGCTGCTTCGTATAATGTGGAGCTTATAGCTGTAAGACCGGAAAGGAAAATTACCATATTGTAACCAATTAACTTCCAAACTGACACAATTAAAATTGCAACCATTGCCCATTTTTCATCAAAAAGCCAGTTTATGTTTGTTTTTAAAATATAATTCATAAGCCCAATATTAGGGTCGAATATCCACGCCCAAACAATTGCTAATACGACCATTGGGGTTATGAAAGGTAAAAAATATACAGTTTTAAAAAATTCAGAGCATTTGATTTTAGAGTTTACAATGCACGCTAAAAATAAAGGAATAATAACCCCAAATAAAGTTGTGAT
The DNA here is from genome assembly GCA_017409065.1 of bacterium. Lineage (GTDB taxonomy): Bacteria > Cyanobacteriota > Vampirovibrionia > Gastranaerophilales > Gastranaerophilaceae > RGIG2134. The sequence goes on along the minus strand of JAFQTK010000142.1, from coordinate 1,376 downwards.
TACTGCAAAGAGAATCGTATTTCTCAATATTTGATAAAAAATATCTGATTTGAAAAGTTCTATATAATTTTCAAGTCCGACGAACTCTATGGGTGAAAGTAAATCCCATTTAGTAAAGCTTAAATAGAATGAAAAGAAAATCGGGATTATAATGAATATAAAACCGCCTAAAATAGCAGGCAATAAAAAGAATGTTGCAGAAAGTTTATCATTATTAAGACATTTTGCTAAAATATTTTTCATAATTTCCTATTTACGCTACAATCTATTATAGGGGAAATTACGAAAAATGTTAAGAGAATAAGGAGTAAAAATGACAAGAACTATTTCGCTTAGTGCATTTGGAAAAAATGATATTCGTGGAATATATGGTGATGACGTAACTGAAAAAGTATTCTATTATACAGGCAAAGGCTTTGTGAAATTTCTTGTTGAAAATAGTGGAAAAAATCCCGATGATATTTGGGTATCACTTACTTGGGATGCGAGAACTCATTCCCCTGCGTTGGTAAAGGCGGTTGCAGAAGGTGTAACTTCAACAGGGGCTAACGTTGTAAAACTTGGACTTGCCCCGACTCCGATAGGATATTTTTCAGAAGCAAATGGTGTGCCGGCAGATATAACTTGTGGTGAACCTTTAATTGGGGCAATGATTGTTACGGCAAGCCATAATCCATCTGAATATAATGGAATGAAGATGACATATAATAAGGCATCTTTGTCCGAAGAACAAATAAAAGAAGTTAAACAATATACTCAAGAAATTATTGATGGGCGAGAAAACACCGGTAGATTCGGTGTTGTTAGAGAGTATAATATTATTCCTCAATACCAAGATTTTATGGAAGAGCGTTTTAGAAATATTGGAAAAGGTTTGAAAATAGTTGTCGATAGTGCAAATGCAACAGGTGGTGTTGTCGCTCCTGAACTGTACAGAAGTTTAGGCTGTGAGGTTGTTGAATTGTATTCTGAGCCTGATGGTACGTTCCCTAATCATCACCCAAATCCAAGTGATGAAAAAACTCTTGCTGATATTAAGGCTAAAGTTGTTGAAACAGGTGCGGATTTTGGTATTGCTTTTGATGGTGATTCGGATAGAATTGGAGCAATTGATTCTCAAGGTCGTAGTTTGACAGGTGATAAACTTCTTTTAATTTATGCTATGGATATTATTGAGCAATTGAAGCCTCACGGTGAAAAGCCTGTTGTTGTATCTGAAGTTAAATGTTCACAAGCCCTTTATGATACTATAAATAACTCAGGTGGAGTTGCAATTATGCACAAAACCGGACATGGTTATATCAAATCAAAAATGAAAGAAACAGGTTCGATTTTAGCCGGAGAAATGTCTGGACATACCTTCTTTAAAGATAGAT
>JAFQTK010000141.1 GCA_017409065.1 bacterium | reverse complement strand
TGGCAGGGGCTATGCCCCCGCACCCCCTTTAAAAAACAATGTCATTCTGAAGGAGTGCGAAGCACGACCGAAGAATCTCTTGGAGCAAAAATCATTTCGTCATTCTGAGGCGACAAATGAATCCTAATTAGGCGGACTTTAATTCTTAAGTTTATCTGGTTTGAAAGCAGCGGTGCTGCCGAAGAATCTCACCGAATTTTAGCCTTTATTCCATGAGATTCTTCGGGCTAAAGCCCTCAGAATGACGATTTTATTATTTTTTTTACTCCTACTCTTCTTTTTGCTATAATTTCGATATGAAAAAGATTTCGAGAGCATTATTTATAAATTTTGGTGGTATTGGGGATGAAATTCTGTTTCTTCCGACATTAAAAAGTTTCAAAACAAAATACCCCGAAGCTCATATTACTTTAGCTCTTGAACCAAGAAGTAAATCTATCAAAAATTTGTCTTCATTAATAGACGATGTACTTTTGATTGATGTTAAAAGTAAAAATAAATATTTTGAACTAATAAAATTAATTTTTAAAGCTCGCATTGGAAAATACGATATTGTCTTTTCTTCAGGTGGGAACAAACTTATTTCAATATTATTATTTTTAACGGGAATTAAACAAAGATACGGATTTGATACAGGCAAATTAAGTCAACTACTACTCACTAAATCATGCCCGCTAATAAAAAACCGATATGCCTCAGAAATGTACCACGCATTAGTACAACCAATAACCAACGATTTTGCTCAAATACCGGAAATAAAAATTGATGAAGCCATTGAGATTGAACCAAATTCAGTTGTAATTCACCCAGGGGTGAGTAAAATGAGTGTGTCTAAAAATATGGTTAAAACTTACTCTCCTGAAAAATGGACCGATTTAATTAAACAATTACTAAATAAAGGCAAAAAAGTTTATCTTGCAGGCGGACCTGACGACAAAGATTATATCCAAGCTATTACTGCAAATTTTGATGAAAACACTGATAATTTTATTAACTACTACGGAAAAACAAAAAACATAATGGACTTAGCCAAATTAATTGCCTCTAAAGAAGCGTTAGTTTGCTGTGATTCTGCACCAATGCATATAGGTATAGGTGTAAATACAAAAGTTTTGGCTATTTTTGGTCCTACTGATGAAAAAAAGTTAATCCCCCAAAATGAAAAATTTATAGCAGTAAAAAACACAAGCTGTTCATGCCGCCCATGTCTTTGGGACAAAAGAAACACCACTTGTTCTGCATTAACTTGTCTTGAAATACCAATTGATGAAATACTAAAACAATTGTAACAATATCTTTACATTATATACTAAGTATAGCAATTTTATATACATAAAACACTTTATATACATGTATGGTAGACTTTAGAGGCTCATAATGGGTACATTTGTTGATGCATTTAATCAAGGCGCAATTCAACGAACTAATGGAAACATTATTGTTGAATGTACATATGATCTTGGCGACGGCAACCACGATGTTGAAATTAGTGGCTCTAAAACTAACGTAAAAACAGGTGACGGAAACAGCAATATTGTACATTACGGTAGTGATGCAACAATTACAACAGGGGCAGGCAATAACAAAATTACTTCTATCGGAAACAATAAAACAATAACTACTGATAGTGGTGATGATGAAGTAGTTTTCCTTGGAAACAACTGCAACGTAAACACAGGAAACGGCAATAACAAAGTTGTTTTCTATGGTGACAACTGCAATGTTACAATGGGCAACGGAGATGACAACGTTACCACTTTTGACCAAGTTTATAAAGACGGCAAATATGCCAATATGTCTGATGTGTTCCTAAGTATGCTTCCAACAGGAGTTTGGGAAGATTGGAACAAAGTTTCTTCACATTGTATTGATTACAAAGTTCAAAAATCCTTAATGAGTAAAACAAAAACTTGGGTTTTTGAAGAACACTACAACGTAGAAACATTCTTCTCACAATATATCAATGGAGTTCAAAACTGTAATATTGATATGGGAAGCGGTAAAAATACAGGAAATATTACACTTGGAGCTAATTCAACCGTAAAATCAAACGGTACTAATATTACTAAAAGTACAGATGATGTAACTATAAATGAAAAATGGCAAATTGATACATCTTTGGGAACCAGAGATGAAACTAAATTGAGAACCGAACAAAAAACATCTTCTCGTGCGGGCGGTATTTTCGTAGCAGCAGTAGCTGCAGTAGCCGCAGTTGCCATAACTGTATGTACAGGTGGTATTGGGGCAGGTGTTTTGGGTGCAGTAGGGTCAGCATTAGGCAGTGGGGCTACTGCTCTTGGAGCAAGTGCAACGGTTGCAGGTGCTATCAGTACCGCATTTAGTGCTGTCGGAGTAGCAGCTTCAGTAGCCGGTGCAGCACAAGCCGGAATTACATTGGCAAATGCCGGCTACAATATAGCTACAGGACAGGCAAATTCTGACGATTGGCTTAATGCAGGTAAAAGTCTTCTAACAATCGGCGGAGGAAGTCTTCCTTCAGGAATTAAAAATACTGTCGGTACAGCTACATCAGTAGCCTCCGGAATAAAAACAGCAGAAAAAATTTCATCCGGAAAAGCCGATTGGACAGATTATCTATCCCTTGCCGGAGATATTGGCAATGCTTATTCATACGGTAGTGGATTAGTAATGGATACTATTCCGTCAGCCTTTAATGCAGTATGCAGTGCAGCTGAAACAGTTGGAAGCACTATAAGTGATGCAGCAAGCAGTGCAGGAACAGCAATCAAAAACGGAGCTTCTGCTGTCGGTAGTTATGTTTCTAGCAGCACAGAAGGTCTTGGTACAACAATCTGGAATGGTATAAAATCTGGTGCAAATTCTGTTTATGAAGGCGGTAAATCTGTAGTAAACGGGGTTACTGATTTTGTTTGCAACCCAGGTGAATACATAAGTGCAGGCGGTAAATGGATTGCTAATACAGCTAACCAAGCTTGGGACGGTGTTTGTGACATAGCAAAAGGAACTTGGGACTTTGTAACAAGCCCAGGGGATGAGCTTGAAGCCGCAGGCAAATGGATTTCTGATAAATGGAATGCCGGTAAAGTCGCTACCAATGACGTATGGAATGCTACAAAAGATTATGCATCTAAGGCTTGGGATTCAACAACTGAAGTTGTTTCTGATGGGGCTGATGCAACCTGGAACGGCATAACTTGGACCGGCAAAAAAATTGCGGATGGTGCTAAATATGTCTATAATACAAGTATAGATGGACTTCAATCAGCCGGAAATTATGTAACAGAACAACTTACTATCGGCTGTAATGACATTATTAATCAAATTACCAATCCAAATAAAACCTTTGAAAACTTAACACTAAAAGATTTTGAAAGCACAGCACTTGCAATGGATGGCTTTGCAATACTTATGGAAGACGACGATGACGATGTTGCTTAAGCATATAGCTTTTTAACTTCTTCTCTATCGTCAAAATGGATAGTCTTATCTTTTAAGATTTGATAATCTTCATGACCTTTACCGGCGACCAAAACAACATCATTTTCTGTTGCAATTTTTTTAATCATTGATATTGCCACCCCTCTATCAGGTTCAACAAAAACTCTTTGTGGACTGATAGATTGAATACCTGTCAAAATATCTGAAATAATTTGCTGAGGGTCTTCGCTTCGTGGATTATCGGATGTTACTATTAATTTGTCCGATAACTTATCCGCAATAGCTCCCATTTTTGGACGTTTTGTTGCATCTCTATCCCCACCACAACCAAACACGCATACCAAATTGCCATTTTCAGGTGTTATTTCTCGTGCTGTTTTCAACACATTTTCCAATCCGTCAGGAGTATGTGCGTAATCAACAATAACCAAAGGTTTATTATTTACTATCTCAAATCTGCCTGCAACCCCTGCCGTTTGCTCTAAAACATTTATAACAATATCCAAATCCAAACCACTTGCAATGGAAGTAGCAATTGCTGCCAGTGCATTATAAACACTAAAAAGCCCGTTCATTATAAGTTTTACCCGTCTAATTTTATTTTGAACAGCCAAATCAAAACTTACACCCGTAGGCTCAAATTGAACATTCGATGCAAATACATCAGCAGTATTTTTTATCCCGTAGGTTAAAACTTTAACTTTTTCAGGAATAATTGCTAAAAATCGTTCTGTATATTGGTCATCTGCATTGATAATTGCAAAATCTCCTTCTTTCAAGTTTTTAAATAATATTGATTTTGCATCAAAATAATTATCCATCGTAATATGATAATCTAAATGGTCTTGAGTTAAATTAGTAAGTACGGCTCCTGAAAAATGACATTGCCCAACCCTATTTTGTTCCAATGCATGTGAACTAACTTCCATGACTGTATTTTTAATCCCATTATCAACAATTTTACTCAAAGTAGCTTGCAACTCAGGGGCTTGCGGCGTTGTATGCTTTGCATCGTGATAAGTATCATTCCCAGACATTTTATAACCCAAAGTACCTATTAAAGCACATTTTTCATTATTTGCCTCGTAAATTTTTTGCAACAAATGCGTTACTGTTGTCTTACCATTTGTACCTGTAACCCCAATTAAATTGAGATTTTTAGTAGGATAATTATACAAAAGTGCCGACAAATCTGCTATTTTATTGCGTGTGGAATCTACAATCAACTGAGGCAACTCGATGTCCAATTCTCTTTCACACAACAAAGCAACTGCACCCCTATCCTTCGCCATTTTCGCCCAATTATGCCCGTCTGAATATTCTCCTTGCAAACAAACAAAAATATCAGCCGATTTTGTTAATTGCGAATTGTATGAAATACCCTTTATTTCTACTTTTTTATTATAATTTAAGATTTTATTCGGTTTTATAATATCAATAACTTGTTCTAATTGCATAACTACCTCGCAGTTTGTTTTTTATTTTTTTGTGGCAAAGGTTTTTTATTTACTTCCTGCTGAATAATTTTATCCGGAGGAATATTTAAAATTCGAGCAGTTTGTAATGCCACTTCTCTAAATATAGGTGCTGCCACAGTGCTTCCCCAAATAGCTTCACCCTCAGGTGAATCGACAACCACATATATAATAATTTGGGGGTCAAATGCAGGTAAATAACCGACAATAGAAGTATACATTTTGTTTGTATAACCTTTACCATCCTCTTTAGGTTTTAATGATGTGCCGGTTTTAGCTGCCACAGTATAATTGCTTAATTTTGCAGGAGAATTTCCTTTTTCAATTGCTTGAGAAAGAAGTCTTGTCATTCTCTGTGCCGTTTGATAACTGACAACTTCTTCTTTTTTAATTTTTTTGGCAGTTTCCTCAGGAGAATATTTAATAACATGAGGTGTAACCCTAATTCCATCATTTGCTAACGCTGAAACAGCAGAAATCATCTGAATCGCTGTAACAGAAGCTCCATAACCATAACTCATCGTTGCTTGGTCAGATTTTCCCCAATTTTTAGGATTAATCAACAAACCTTTTGACTCTCCAGGCAAATCTATACCCGTCTTAGAACCTATCCCGAATTTTTTAAGCATCCCATGAAATTCTTGTGGGCTCATCATTTGTGCAATTTTGACAGAACCTATATTACTTGAATGCTGCAACAAGTAAACCAGATTTATCAAACCAGGCTTTGGGTTTTTAGAATAATCGTAGTTTTTAATTTCAAACCCGCCAATTCTTTCTTTTCCGGTATCATTTACCTTTGTAAACTCATTGATTTTACCTAGCTCCATAGCAGAAGCCAATGTCAAAATTTTGAAAGTAGACCCAGGAGGATAAACATCAGTCAAAGACCAGTTTTTTATTTGCTGTGCCGTTGCCTTTTTATAATTGTTTGGGTCATAAGTCGGATAAACAGAATAGCCAATAATTTCACCATTTTTAGGGTTCATTACTATAATTGCCCCTCTAATAGCCTTTTTTGCCTGAACCATTTTAGTTAATTCTGCTTCACAAACGTGCTGAACGGCTGTATTTATAGTTAATTTTACAGTTTTGCCATGCAACGGGGTTGTGATTAACTCAGGATTTGTAGAAAGATTGTAAATAATATCTCCATCCGGAGTTTTCTCAAAGTTTACTTCTTTCCCTATGTCCTCTAAATCCTTTTTGGCAGTTGATTCTACTCCTCCTGCAACATCAGCATCTGTATTATAATACCCCAAAACATGGGCTGCTAGCGTCCCTTGTGGATAAATTCTTTCGGTTTTTTTGTCTAAACTTATCTCCCTAAGTTTTAACTTTGCAATAGCCTGTGCTGTTTTTCTATCAACATCTTTTTTCAAGGAAATAATTCTATAATCCTTTTCTAACTCAGATTTCAATTTCAAATAGGGCATTTTTAAGATAGGAGCTAATAACTCAGCCAATTCAGCCGCAGTGTGGTCATAAACTCTCGGATGTGCCCACACATCATAAATAACTCTGTCTGATGCGAGTTTTATTCCGTTTACATCAACAATAGTTCCCCGCATAACAGCACTATTAGCACTTCTTTGCCTAATTGCTTTTTGCTTATAATTACTTAAATCTATAATTTGCACCATAAAAAGGTGAATAATTAACCCAACGAAAAAAAGAGTTGCTACAATTTGCCAGATAGTTAATCTTCTATCAAAGAGTTTGAATCTTTGTAATAATTCATTATTTTTTTTTTGCATATCCCAAAAGTCCTATTTAGTAGCCTAAAGACCACTTAAAAGATTGTTTTTCGTTCACCAAATCAACAGCGATATTTGTTGGGACTGATTTAGTTTCTTGAACTTCAATAACATCTTTTGCTTTGTGCAAAAGATTTTTACTTTTCATAGTTTTGTCAACATTATAATAGGATTTCAAATTGTCTAATTTATTTTGTAATTCAGAATTTTCGTCATTAAGAACTATTGTTTCTTTTCTCAATTTGTTCAAAGTCATTTCATTTGCTGTAACAAAATAATAACTAATCAAAGTGAATAGTACAAAAACACTCAAAATTACACATAATGTTCTGTTAACTCTAGATATAGCCAATTCCTCATAAGTTTTATATTGCGGGAAGTACCCTTCTATTATAGGACTAGTTCTATATTTCCAGTATTCTCTATTTATATGATTTTTTTCGCTTTTGTTAAATATAGGTTTAGTTAAAATCGGCGAATTATTCAATTTTTATCCCCCAAAGTGATTAACACTTGATTTTATAATCCCAAAACTAAATCCGCTTAAGGATTTTTATATTAACGATACTCGATAAATCCCTATATCCTCTCAGCAACCCTTAACTTTGCCGACCGTGAAGGTGGATTCTCCCTTATTTCCTGCTCACTAGCACAAATTGGTTTTTTTGTAATAATTTTCAAGCTTGGCGGCGGACAGTCACATATTGCTTTATTTGGTGGGCAATTACAACTTGCAGCCATTTTTTTAAAAAATACTTTAACTAATCTGTCTTCTAATGAGTGAAAACTTATGACACTAATTATAGCACCAACTGAAAGTAATGGCATTATTTCTTCCAAAACTTTTTTTACATTATTTAACTCTTGATTAACTTCAATCCGAATCGCTTGAAAGACACGGGTTGCAGGGTGAATTTTAGAATTTATTTTTGGAGTTGCACTTACAATCAAATTTGCCAATTCCAAGGTTGTTTCTATTGGCTTGTTTTGGCGAGTTTCTACTATTCTTTTAGCTATTCTTTTGGAAAATCTTTCTTCACCATACTCAGAAAAAATTCTAACTAACTCATTTTCTGAATAAAAATTAACAACATTATATGCCGAAAAATCAGAATTTTGGTTAAATCTCATATCTAACGGGGCATCTTTTAAAAAGCTGAAACCTCGCTCCTGTTTAGTTAATTGATGATATGAGGCACCTAAATCTAACAAAATTCCACCGGTTATTTTATCAATACCAAGATTTTGTAACACTTTTTTAATATTTGCATAAGAATCTTTAACAATTGTTAAATTTTCATAATTTTTCAATCTTTCAGAAGCAGCCCTAATTGCATCATCATCAACATCAAAAGAAATCAGCCGCCCATCAGGCTGAATTTTACTCAAAATAAGCCCACTATGTCCACCACCGCCAAGCGTACAATCAACATAAAATTTACCACTTTGGCAGTTGAGAACATCAACTGCTTCATTCAACATAACCGTATAATGCTTAAATTCATTCATTGTATTATTATACAATAAAAAAACTGCTCCGATTACTCAGAGCAGTTTTCTAAAGTTTCTGAATTATAGACTATTCAATAATTTTGTCTACAACACCAGCACCAACAGTACGTCCACCTTCACGGATAGCGAATCTCATACCTTGTTCGATAGCTACAGGAGCAATCAATTCAACGTCCATAACAACGTTGTCACCAGGCATTACCATTTCGCCTTCGAATTTGATAGAACCAGTTACGTCAGTAGTTCTGATGTAGAACTGTGGTCTGTAACCTGGGAAGAATGGAGTGTGACGTCCACCTTCATCTTTAGTCAATACGTAAACGTTAGCTGTAAATTTAGTGTGAGGTTTGATTGAACCAGGTTTACATAAAACTTGACCACGTTGGATTTCAGTTTTATCAACACCTCTTAATAATAAACCTACGTTGTCACCAGCTTGACCTTGATCAAGTTGTTTTCTGAACATTTCAACACCAGTAACTGTAGTTTT
>JAFQTK010000140.1 GCA_017409065.1 bacterium | reverse complement strand
TAGTTTTTCTTTAAATCATTTAATTCGGCTTTGACATTTTTTGCTGTCTCGAAATCCATCATTGATGTTTCATCATCAATATCTATAGAAGCTGTCGACACCAATTCAGGGTGCATTTGTTTAAACTCTTTATATTCATTAGTACTTTTATATTTTTTAAACAAAGGCCACTCTTCAAACTCTAAAGAGTGTATTTTTTTATTTTCGCATAATTCTATCAATACTTCTGTCGCTTCTTTATATTTTGATAACAGAATATTTTTTGCCATAAGAAAAGTTGGTTCTAAAGCTGAAACATCGAAGTTTTCGATTTCTGTTTTAACACTTTCCAATCCGTACAGTTCTATTTTAGCAATCCAATGGTTCACTCGTGACATTTGTTTGTTTATCTCATTTGTAAAAGGACTATCATATAAGGCTTTAAAAACAGTTTTACTACAATTATAATTATTTAACACTAATTCATCAAAAGCAAAACCAAATATGGCATCTGAATTTTCATCTTTGTTATCTTTTTCTAATCGCATTCCTTCAACCATTATACAGAGCATTATAGTTTTTATACATTCAAAAGATTTTTTTATAAAATCATCGTCCACTTTAACTTTTTCGCCCAATTTGTATTCTGTAAACTTTGCATTTTTAAGATATTGTTCATTAACAATTCCACAATTATGAACAATTACATTTCGTGTTGCATACAGTTCTGTTAAAAAATTACACTCTTCTTTACAACACGCAAGATTCATATTATGTTCTTTGAACAAATCAAACCAATCCATATAACTTTTACGCATCATTTCATCTATTTCTCTATCAATTATTTTTCCCCGTATTTCCGATAGATTAGACTGCGATATTTCAGAAAAACAAATAGTTTGATTATCCAAATACTTTTTAGGATATTTCAAATACAAGTATTTAATAAAATCTGATATAAAATCCTCAAAACGAGTAATTAACATTATTATTGTGTTATTAATATGTATATATGGCATCTGAGCAAATTTTTTATAATTACTTGAAGTCGTAGATACATCTATCTTTTCTTTTAATTTAGATTCTTTGAATGCATAAATAACTGTATAATCTTTCACCTCTTTAACTTCTATATATTTACAAGCAAGTTTTTCTAAATTCTTAAAAGTTTGTCGATTTTTCTCTTCTTCTGTGCCATTTACCAAAACACTTAGATAAAAATCCAATAAAAAACCTAGTTGATTTTCTTTTGTACCTTTTTTAGACTTTTTATCAATATATGGTTTTTGAGTTTCATAGAAATGAATTAAACAAGAAATATTTTCCAAAGATTTTTTTAAAATATATACCATTTTGATACACCTTTCACCCAAAATATTGTTGCATTAATGATTTTTTTAGTGTTTCAAGTTTTTCGAGACTTTGTTGTATTGACAATTTTGATTTTTCGGTTTGTTTGACAAAGTCTGCGAACTCGTTCTGAAGTTCAATTGGTGGAATAAGAACATCTATATCTTTAAGCAAGAAAATCTTAAACTCAGCAAAAGTCGAACCAGAGCCAAGTTTTGGATATTCCACCAATGTCTTTTCTCTCATAAACTGTTCAAGATATTTGCAATTAAACAGTTTTCTATCAGGAGAGATGCAAAGCACTCGTCCATCTTTATAGTAAAATGGCTCTTCTGTGTCAACCATCCATATCTGACCTTTGTTACAAATTGACGGCATAAGCAAATCGCCCACTTTAGGTTTTGTTTCATCGCAAGCTAATCTATCATAGTGTTCCTTGGTAATACGATATGGATTTTCTGGGATAATACCATTTGCCAATTCTCCAATCTCAGTTCCTCTATAAAAAGGAACACCATCTTCAACAAAATCTGTTGTAAATACTCTATGACTTGAACCTACCTTTGCAACATCACCCAATTTACAAATTTGAAACTTATAGGTGCCTGTTTTTATATCACCAAACATCTCGACAAATCGAGCTTTAACGAGTTCATCAAGTTTTGAAAGTTGTTGTTTTCTATAATCAATTATTTTCGTAACCTTATCTAATTCATCAGCTATTTTTCTTTGTTCTGAAAGTGAGAGAATTGGCACTGATACTTTTTTTACCATATCTATATTTAAATTGTTTACAACCCCACCAACAGCCATACTCTTGAACTTCTCGTATATTACAGGTGAACCTAAAAAGTAATATAAGAATCTTTTATCGAATAGCTCGTCATTATCTCTAATAACAAGCCAACCATCGTGAATACAACCGTCAATATCCAAAATATAAGGTCTTCCAAAACTCATTGAGTTTGATAAAATGAAATCGCCTTTTTTAACATATCTTGATTTTTTTATTCCTTCTGGAATAATCTTTTCTTTTGTAGCAGTTATATACATAGATTCTGTAGTATCACCAATTTTAATCCAATTGACACCATTGGGATCATCAGTAATATATTCATCTATTGGTCTTGGGGACCCGCCTCTTTCAATCACACACAAGTCTCCCAAGGGTTTCATTTGCCATTTACTCATCCTCCTACCCCTTTCGCAAGTGCGATTAGCGCAACTATCAGTGCAACCAATGATACATTAGTATTAAAATGCTGAATGGCATCGTTATCATTATCTCGCCAAGATTCAATGCTACACATAATAGAAATTATAACAACACCTATAAACATCAACGTATATCCAACAGCATCAAACCAAGTATATGCATTATCATAAAAGAAATTTATCCAAATTCCTATACAACTAAACACTGCCATCACTGCAAATATCACAAAAATCATTGTATTAATTGCTGCCATAAAAGAGGCTCTATACCCTTTACAGCGACTTTTGCTTTTTTCGCTTTTCTCTTTGCTATCCTCATCTTTCTTTGAAATAGTTTCTTCATTTTCTTTCTGATTTGCTTCAAGAATTGCTGCACATATTATACTTTGTAAATCATTTGTCACATTTTTTTGCAAATCTTCATTTCTGCAAATGTTATTTTCTTCATTTATAGATTCTTTTACAATTTGTTTTATTTTATCATAATCAATTTCATTTTTTATAATAATTGTACTATTTTTACATTTTCTCACAACAATTCTCCTAACTCCTCAAGCCCTTTTGTAATTTCCATTTCGAGTTCGTTCAAGTCTGCTAAAATTTCAGCAGTACTTGGGTACTCAATGGGCTTGTACTCTGTCTTTTTATATTTATTTATGGAAAGGTCGTAATCGTTACCTACAATTTCATCCTTTGGTACAAAGAAAGATTTTTCTGTTCTTTCTCTGTCGGTTTCTTTTTCGAGGTTATTAAAACGCTCAATAATATCCGGTATATCGTTTTCTGTTACAGGAGCACGCTTATCGTCAAGACTGAGACCATCAGCCTGCATATCGTAAAACCAGACATTCTTTGTGCCCGCTGGGTCTCTTTTAAATATAAGCACAGCAGTTGAAACACCAGCATACGGTTTAAACACGCCACTCGGCATTGAAATTACAGCCTGTAAGCAGTTGTTTTCAATAAGCTCTTTTCTTATAGCTTTGTGTGCAGTAGATGAACCAAAAAGAACACCATCAGGAACAATACAAGCACATCTGCCACCAATTCTAAGAGATTTTATAAACAAGGCAAGGAATAAAAGCTCTGTTTTCTTTGTTTTGCAAAGTGCAAGAATATCTTTACTGATATCTTCAGGGAAAACGCTACCTTTAAAAGGTGGGTTTGCAAGAATAAGTGAATATTCATCACGAATTTTATTATCATCAGAAAGTGAATCCTGACGTTCGATTTTGGGTTCTTCTACACCGTGAAGAAGCATATTCATAGCACCTATACGAAGCATTGAGGGGTCAGTATCAAAACCGCTGAACATAGTTTTATTGTAATGCTCAGCAACATCTTTTCGCATAAGCTCTTTTTCAAAATGATTCTGAATATATTTGGCACTACCTAAAAGAAAACCTGCACTACCCATTGCTGGGTCTAAAATTTTGTCAGTTACATTAGGGCTTACAAGTTCAACCATCATATCTACAATATGGCGTGGTGTTCTGAACTGACCTAAATCACCAGCACTTGACATTTTGTTAAGGCAGTATTCATAAACATCACCCATAATGTCTTTATTGCTCATATCTATTTCATTAAGGGTATCGACACAAACAGCAAGCACCTTTGCAGTTGGAATTAAAAACACAGCATCACTCATAAAGCGAGAAAAAGCAGTATCTTTACCGTCACCGTTTACAGTTTTAATAAATGGAAAAACAAAATTTCTTACTGTATCAAACATTACAGTTGGCTCGTCATTATGGAACTTACTCCAACGGAGTTCACTATAAGGAATGCTTGTTTTACCCTCGTCTGGTGTAAACTCACCGGATTTAAAAATCTTGCTTTTATACTCAATATCTAATGCAGCGGCGTTACCTTCTTTTCTGATTTCATTATCATCAAGAAGTTTCATAAACATTAAATATGTAATCTGTTCAAGCACACTTGTTGGTGAAGATATACCGCCAGTCCAGATTGTATCCCAAATTTTATCAATTTTTGTTCTTAATTCACCTATAACCATTTTTATTTCTCCGTTTCAAAAGAATAAACTTATTCACAATATATTATACAACATATTACCACAATTTTCAACCAAATCCGATACTATATGCGAGTTGCTAGTATGGCTGGTGTGGCTGGTGTGGCTAGTGTGCAAGTGTGCAAGTGTGCAAGTATGCAAGTATGCAAGTTTCAAGGAAATCAATTTTCCACCGCAAGAATAATGAGCGATATATTTGCTATGGCAAATGCGATATATCTTCGATACGATATACACTTCACTCTGTTCGTGTGCGATATGCCTTCGGCGTTTTACTCTGTTATTGCTGATTTAAAATCAATTTTCCACCGCAAGCGGTCCCCCTTCTTTTCAAAGAAGGTAAAAAAACACCCTCTATTTATATATGTCGAAAAATGGGGAAGGTTTCATATTTTTTAAGTATGGCTAGTATGGCTAGTGTGGCTGGTTGGCTAGTTGGCTGGTTGGCTAGTTGGCTGGTTGGCTAGTTGGCTGGTTGGCTAGTTGGCTGGTTGGTTAGTAATCAGAGAAATTTTAAGCACTCTCGCTCAAAAACGGGAGTGCTTTTTTGGTGTTATCTACTTAATATCTCTAAATACTCATCTAACCTTGCTTCGACATACTCTGCAATCAACTCGGTCATTGGTGTTGGGTTGTTATCACGATAGTATGAATCAAATGCATCGTAATAGCGTTTGCGGTCGGTGAATTTCACATTGATTGG
>JAFQTK010000139.1 GCA_017409065.1 bacterium | reverse complement strand
CATTCCATACGAATAAGGGAAAATATATTCAATACAATTTCTTAATTTACATATATATAAGCATAAAAAAAGCAACGACGGGACTGCTGCTTTTAATGGTGATAGTAATTGCCTTGAAATGAGATACGTTACAATTAAACACAAGTATGCATTAATAATTCCTGCCCAATACAAAGTATTAAAACTTGCTCCAAATAACCAATATAATACAGCGTTAAACTGGTAAGACAGGGGATTATACATTGCAAAAATTTCTTTGTATAAAAGTTTACCTTGCAAAAGTAATTGCGGCAAATATACTTCACGTCCACAATCATATGTTACTACACCCCATTTTCCCCAAGTACAAAAAACATAAAAAGCAAATAAAAGAGTGATAATTCCAAAACAACAAATATCATTTTTATATTTTCTTAAAAAATGCACAATTACCCTCTCTCTTAAAAACGGAGAGGGTGGGATTTGAACCCACGGTAGATTCTCACCTACAGCGACTTTCGAGATCGCCACCTTAAGCCACTCGGACACCTCTCCGTACAAATCTTATATTACTACAAAACACCTCTATTTTGCCAACACTTTTATTGATTTCTGTTCTACATTAATGTTTATATCTTCATTGTATCGTCTTTTTTCTCCGTCTATATGTGCATAACACCACTTATTCTGTATGTTTATAGATTTTGCTTTCAAATATTCTGCTCTACTATTATTAACTTTTATCTTTAAAATAATTCTTACTAATTCAAAGAAAAAAACAATAGGATTTTTCGTTTTTAAAATGAACACATCTAACAATTCATCATCCAACTTAGATTTATGTGCAACCGAAACCACATTTTGCCACATATTAGGTGCATTCGCCACTATTATACAAGAAGCATTTGTTTTTATTTCTTCGCTGCTATTAATCACTAACCTATATTTTTTCTTTTTCAATCGCAAAGCAAAAAGACACCCTGCCACAAAATACGAAAAATAACCAAATTTGTTTTTTAATGATTGCGGAGTTTTACAAATAATATCCGAATCAAAACCCAACCCAAGCCGTAAGATTCCAAGTTCGCCATTTATTTTCATTGCATCAATCGTCTTAACATTACCATTTTTAAGGACAGCAATAGCTTTTTTAATAGAATTTGAAATCTTAAGCCTAGCCGCTAACAAATTAGCTGTCCCACAAGGAATAATCCCCAATACCTTATCCGTATTATAAACATAAGGCAAAACGCTATTGATAGTACCATCTCCACCCATAGCTACAATAGTGTCATAATCTGAAATATCCATATTTGAGATTTCATCTACAGAAATAAATTTAAACTTATTACTATTTTTAATCAAAAAACTTATTACAGCTTTTTTATACTTTATAGCCCGTTTTCTCCCCGCCTTGAAGTTTGATACAACCAAAACATTCTTCATGATTGACATTTACCTCCGAGAATCTTGATTATATTTATGTACGGGATAAGAATTATTCCCCCCAACAAATATGCACCAAGAACATCCGTTGGATTATGCACACCTAGCCAAACTCTGCTAAAGCCAATTACTAAAATCCATATTGTAGAACAAAATATACCCAATATTTTTAAGAACTTATTTGTACAATATCTATTCAAATAATATATTACAAGCCCCCACAAACAAAAACTTATAAGTGTATGGCTTGAAACATAACTGTAATTTCCAGGATGAACCAGTTGCAATTCATATGGTGGTCTTGGTCGTTGGATAATTCCTTTAAACACATGATTGAACAAAAAAGGAATCAACGGAGATGCCGCAAAAAGAACGACATCAATAAACAAATATTTTCTATAAAAATACATTAGACCCAACACAAGAGGAACAATAATAAAACTTGCGTACAAGTAACAATCAAATATTGACGGAATCCAAGCCGGTAGTTCTTTTAAATTATCCTGAATCAGCATAATAACACTTCTGTCCCATTGAGTTACAATAGGACAAAAGCAAACTAACACGGTCAAAATTACAAATAATAGAACTATAAATAGCATCGATTTCTTCATACTATTTTCCGCCACATCCGACACAATTACCTGTACATTTGTGCTTAGGAGGTTCTTTCGAGCAGAAAGTATCTCTGTCTACATAATACTCACCTTCTAATGGGAAAATCGTCATCCAAAGATTATTTCGCCAATCCTCATCTAAAATTTCTTTAACTTCTTGTGAATATTTATCAATTTTAGATGTAATTTCCGGATTAGTAAGATATGCCGCTGCATTTTCATGTGTTTCGTAAGGTTTAAATTCCTCATAATATTTACGCAACACCTCCGGTCTATCTACAATCATACAAGGACGGAGCATATTACCGTCTTCATAAGGAATACCATCTCTTATAGCTCGCATAAATGGCGATGCTAATGCCTCAGTCAAAGTACAATCTTTTAAGTTATGAGTTGCCAAATGCACAAAAGTACAAGGTTCAACGTCACCTCTTGGATTAACGTGAACATATTGTCTACCACCGGCAATACAACCCATCATCTCAGGGCCGTCACCCCAAAAATCTACTGTCATCATAGGCAGTGTATTTCTTGCATTGTATACAGCTTTTAAAATCTGCTGTCTTTGTTTTGCATTAGGGACTAAGCTAACATCAGGACTTTCCCCTACCGGCACATAATGGAAAAACCAACTCCACAATGAACCTTTATCAGATAACATTTGCATAAATTCATCAGATGTAACCTCATCACAATTTGCCGCAGTTGCTGTTATGCTAGCTCCAAAGAATACACCCGCTTTTTTAAGCATATCCATTTTTTCCATTACCATATCAAAACAGCCTTCGCCACGAATAACATCAGTATTTTCTTTCAAACCACCCAATGAAAACATAGGATGAACATTTCCCAACCTTTGCAATGTTTTGACAGTTTTTTCTGTAATTAACGAACCGTTAGTAAAGGTGATAAATGCACAATCATTAAATTCTTCAGCTAGTTCCAAAAATTCTTTTCTTGCAAACGGTTCTCCGCCAACAACAGGAATAATGTGTATCCCCATAACGTCACGGGCTTCCGTGAAGATTTCTCTCCATTTCTCTTTTGTCAAATCTTCTTTAACATCATACTCGTGAGCCCAACAGCCCTTACAATTGAAATTACAACGTTTTGTTATCGACGAAAGTAAAACAGTTGGCGGGAAAAATCCGTTTTTCTCATTAAACTCTGTTCTTTTCCTTAAGTTGTCGCCATAATAACCGTTTACAAAAAAGTTTTTAATCCATTTTTTACGGCAATTTGGATGCAATTCCGTCAGAATTTTTTTCCACCAAAACAAATGAGGATGTTCTGATTCAAAAAGCCATTGCATTCTCTTTGCATGATTAATTCCGCCTTTTGAACCAGCAATTTTTTCAAAAATTTTAGCTAAATTAATCAACTTTTCCTTTTTGAAATTATGACCAAGATAACCGATTAACATATCTATTGCCATATCATTAAGTTTTAATTTTACGCTATCAAAGCTTCCCATTGAGTTTGGTTGCCAAACTGTTGACTGTTTTTCGACTCTCATTTGTCCTTCCTTTATACCAATACATCTTTCAAAATTGACTTATCAAGTTGTTTTATCATCTGTTTAACTTGCTTATACAACTTGGCATCACTTTTACCAATTCTAGAAACCATTATAACAGAATCAGAAATTTTAATACTGTTTATAAACTCTTCTGACACATCAGCCTTAACAAAACTTATATTTCTAAATTGGCTAAGTTGTTCTAACAGTAAGCTATCAGGCTTTTCCAGAATAACAAAAGAAATTTTTTCATCTTTTTTAGTTAATAATGTGATTTTCAAATCAGTAAAATCATTCGTCGCATTATAAACAATCTCATCACCCAACATTGAGTAAGCAAGTTTTTTATCAGTAATTTCTCTAAATATAACCGCAAAAAGTGAAGCAATCACCCCAAATACAATACCCAAAAGAATTTGAGTAAACAGCTTTGGAGAAATTTGTTCATATGATTTCAATTCTTGAGGTTCTTTGAGAATAAGAACTTTAGACGAATCAGACATTTCATCGACCAGCTTCGCCCACTCAAGTTTAGAAGAAAGTTGTGCAACTTTTGCCGCATCTTCGCTAACTTCAAGCTTTGAACGTTCACCAGCAATATATTGTCCCTGAATACTACTCATAGCTTTTTGTGCAGATTTTGAAAATGCACTCATTGCAGAAATATTACCTGCTCCCGCCATAGCAGTCGAAGGCAACCCGCCAACCTTATTGATTTTACTTTCCAATTCAGCCTTTGCTTTTGTATATTCTTTTTCTAAAATTTGTTTATCGGATTTAGATTTTTCTTGATGAAGTTCTTTGTGCAATTCAATGTAATTTTTTACAACCGAACTCACAACCCCATAAGCCAAATCTTTGTTTTTAGATTTATAAGAAATAGAAACAACATTTGTGCCTTTTTTGTTATCAATGTTTAATTTTTTGATAAACTTGTCCGCTTTAACGTACTGTCCGGTTTTGCGAGTTGGGAAAATACCAAAAACTTTTCCAACTCTGATGTCATTTTCTTTGATAACTTTGTCAATAACGAGAGGTGATTTCATAAGTTCAAGTTCGTTTGTTAAAGACCCGCCACCAGCCATTAAGGCTGCCATCCCACCGCCAGCACCGAGTTCTTCAATTGCATAAGGGTTGATGTCGACAAGGTTTGTGCTGTTGGATTTGTTGATGTACAAATCAGCGTCGACGAGGTATTTTTTCGGTGCAATAAATGTCATAAGAACAAAGAATGCAAAAACTCCCGCGAAAGTTTTGATAATCAGTTCTTTACGACTCCAAATTGCGAAGAAAATCTTCTTTAAATCGATAGTTAATTCTTCGTCCAGCTCGTCCACCGGACAGTAATAATTTAATTGTTGCTGTTGCATGTTATCTCCTTTGTATCAATTATTTTGCTAAATATTCTTTTGTTTGTGTCGATGAAACATCTGGGGTTCTTGGTAAATAAATTACTTCACAATATTCTTTTAAAAAATCGAATTTGCCTTGCCAATCGTCACCCATTACAAAAATATCTGCTTGATATTTTTGTACATCTGAAACTTTTTGTTCCCAATTATATTCGGGAATAACTAAATCAACATATCTACAAGCTTCTAAAATCATTTTTCTTTGCTCATAAGTATAGTATGATTTTTTATTTTTTATCTGATTAAATTCATCACTAGATAAAACAACAATCAAATAATCTCCAAGAGCCTTTGCTCTTTTTAATAAATTAATATGACCATAATGTAGAACATCAAATGTTCCATATGTAATTACTCTTTTCATATAGACTCCTTTAATAATTTATATTTCCAAGCGGAATAAACTCTTATTCCCAAAACAACACTTTCTGTAATAAAAACCATACAAGCAATTGTATATATGTTCATTTTATTTAAAGCATACAACATAATTAGTCCAATAATATGAATGATTGAACCGATTATTACGCTGCCATTTGCTTCTCTAGCATGCCCTAAAGCTCCTAATAACGGATAACCTAATAAAATTGATGGAAAAGTTATCAAAGCAATTACACAGAAAATTCTTAATACTTTGTATGCCTCTGTCATATCTATACCGTAAAACGCACTTATTATCAATTTTGCAAAAATATAGACAAACAAGCAAATGAAAAGATTCATTATTACGGCAACTTTAAACCATTTTTTGTAAGTTTTTATGTCCTTATTTTTTGCTACAAACGGATACATTGCACCACTTAAAGGTGTCTGCAAGCCGGCTATGGCTTGATAAATCTTCTCAGCGGCAACATAGTACCCAACCATTACATTTGAACCAATTAACCCCAAACAAAATGTATTGGTATTTGAATACATAGATAAAGAAACCCTCGACAAAAAGAACTCTGAACTATACTTAAATTGTTTTTTTAGTGAGTTCCATTTAGGAACATATAATTTAATTTTAAATTCTCTAATAGCAAACCCCAACCCAATAATTCCTGCAACTAAAAAGCCCATTGAGTTTAATAGTGGAACAATTATGTAATCACTTTCTTGTTTTACAAAAATGAAAATCAAAACTAAAAATATAGACTTAGATAAAATATTTAAGAAAGTAATATATTTCATTCTTTCCATACCTTGAAAAAACCAAACAGGATAAATAGCATTACCCACAACCATTAGGAATGAAAGCTGAAAAACAATCCAATCCGCACGAAGTTTAGACACAAACCAACAAGCCAAGGAAAGTATTAAAAAGCTAACTAAAAGCAACACAAATTTAATCAGCATAACAGAGTTGAATATGTTAGATAAATTGTTTTGGTTGTGTCGATTGACTGCAATTTCACGAGTAGCAGAAAGCCCAAAGCCATAGTCTGTAAGTATTATGAAATATGCCATAAATGCAAACGCAAAGAAAACCAAACCAAATTTTTCAACACCTAAAACCCTTGATAAATAAGGCAAACTAATTAACGGGATTACATAGCTTACAATCTGTAATGCTCCTAAGGATATAAAGTTTTCTAATAGTGTTTTCTTTTCGCCTGTCATAATTATTTATCCAAACTTTTAATCCATTCAATAACTCGTTCACAGTTACGTCCGTCTTGGTATTTGAACATTCTATCTCGTAGAGCTTTTCGTTGCTCTTTGTAATTATCAACTCCGTCTATTACATTTTGCATAGCATCAAACAGTTCTTGTTCTGTTTGTGTTATTGCACCAGCCGTTAATTTGTCGTAAGGTTCATAAAAACCTCTGCATTTTTCTTGATATTCTTTTAAATCAGGTGAATAATACAAAATTGGTTTATCCAATAATAGATAGTCAAAGTAAACTGATGAATAATCAGTAATTAAGGCATCAGTGTATTTTAAAATTGGATAAACATCTGAATCGCTATCCATTTTGTAAAAATCTTCTGATAATTCAAAATCTAATGAGTTTTTATCAAAAGGATGTAATTTACAAACCAAAACAGCATTGTTATTATGCAAAAATTCTTTTAATTTATCTGATTTTAACCAACCTGAAATATCTTTACCGGTATCCCTAAAAGTTGGCATATAGATAAATATTTTTTTGCCTTGAGTTTTGAAGTTTTTAATGTTATTAAAATCTTCTTCCATAAACATTTCTGCATTGGGAATATCGTGTAATAAAACATCAAGGCGAGGAGAACCTAGGATTTTAAT
>JAFQTK010000138.1 GCA_017409065.1 bacterium | reverse complement strand
TCTGATATGTGAGCATCAAAACCTTTATTCTTAATAAAAGTTTTAACCTGTTCAACTTGTTCGCAAGTAGCACCATGCCTCATTACAATTAACATATATATCTCCAATTTATTAATTCAAATTTACATGTTAATTGTAGAACAAAAATTAAAAACTTGAAGTTCTAAAGTACATTGTATATTTTTTATTTCCGTAGTAGTAAATAATTTCGTGGAAATTCTCATCAAGTTTTTGTGCTTGTATAAATGAACTTGGTGGGTCTTGTTTTTTTGAGTTGCTCATATGATTTTTAAAGAAACTAGCTATTTTTTTCTTAACATTTTCTGTTTTAGTTAATTTAGGAGTTGGCATTTTTCTTTGATAAGAGTCTTCTAGCACTATATCTGTTTCAATTACCGGAATTATAAACTTAACCTTGCCTGATTCTTTAAAAAATATGTAGTCTTTGTCTTTAATGGTTCTTGCCGCAAGAAGGTAATATCCGGGGGGGATTGTTATGTCTTTAAAATAAAGAGCTGTTGCGGTTCTAAACAATGGGTATGGTGCCCAAGTGTAATTGTAATAATCTTCATTTTGGTATGGGTCGAGATTGTGCATTAGCTTGATTTTTGGCACTTCGGCTTCGTTGTAAAGCTTTTCGTAGTCTTTTGCAGCCAAGACACTTTGTGTTGATAAAAATATTCCCAGTAAAGTGATAATTAATTTTCTCATATATATATAATAACGAAATTTTAAAATATATCAAAATATTTGCATTTTCTTTAAAAAGTATTATTATTGAACATATGAAGAAGATTTTTTTTATGGCACTAGCTTTTATATTGACGTTTGCTCCTATATTTGCATTTGAGGGTGAACTAAGAGGTTATTCTCCTGTTTTATTAAAAAAAGGTGCTTTCATAAAAGTTGTAAATCAAAGAATGATAAGTACTGCTATTGCTGATGAAGGAGATGAAGTTTCCTTTATTGTGCCTACTGATATTTGGTGTGGAGAGGCTAAAATTTTCCCGCAAGAAACAATGTTTTATGGTTTTGTTGAAGAATTAAATGAGCCTGTTCAAGGGACTAATGGTGCATTGAAGTTGAAAATAAATAAAGTCGTTTTGCCTGATAATTCTGAATATCCTATTGATGCTTACGTTACGTATAAAGGTGAAATAACAATTGGCGGTGAACTTACTCCACCGCTTGAATATACTAAGATGCCACATCACATCCGCTATCCTAACGTTTATAAGGGAGTATTACAGTATGTACCGGGGAATAAAAGATATTTTGGACATCATTTGGTTATAAAAGCAGGTGCAGAGTTAGTTCTTATGTTGAATGAAGACTATAATGCTGTAATAAGCGAATTTTAGTCAAAAAATTAAAATTAGGTTATAATGATATAAAATATCGGAGGAGCATGACATGAATAAAAGATTAATTAGTATTTTGATGATGATGTCTATTTCATCTTCTGCTTTTGCTTATCAGCAAGCACAAACTTATCAGACTGTTAATCCTTATCCAAGCTCACAAACTACATTGCAAGGTACTGTTTTTATGGTTCCTGTCGGTGCTGAATTTCCGGCTACCACTGTTAGTGAGTTGAGTTCCAAAAATATGCTTCTTGGACAAGCTGTTAGTCTTACTTTGGGGCAAGATTACTACTATGACGGAAAGTTGGTTGCTCCTGTCGGTAGTCTTGTTAATGGTACCGTTGTTCAACTTAAAAAAGCTTCTTTTGCAGGCAGAAACGGACAATTACAAATTAAATTTACAAGTATAGTGTCACCATTTGGACAAATGATTCCTATCTCAGGGCAAATAAAAACTACTGATGGTTCAGGTGTGTTAAAAGGTGGTACTGCAAAAGATACAGCCATCGATTATACAAAAGATATTGCAATTGGTGCGGCAGGTGGTGCAGTTTCAGGGCTTGTTCTCGGTGCTGTTTCAGGTGGCTCTGTTGGAAAAGGTGCTGCTTTGGGTACGGCTATCGGTGGTGGTATAGGTTTGGGAAAATCCGTTGTGGATAAAGGTGTTGATGTTGTAATTCCTGCGAATAGTACTGTTTCAATTCAGCTTGACCAGCCTATGACTGTGAATGCAGCTTCAACTTACAGGTATTAATCCTGTTGGGGATTATAAATTATTACTATTTTAATTATTCTTTTATAGAATGTTGATTTAATCAAAGATTTGGGGAAAATGAATACTTTAGGTAAATATAGAGATACGATAAATAATGAGAATGAGCAAAGTGAATTTATTATGCCGCATGTTTATAAAAGTGATTGCGGTTGGCTAAATTTAAAAAAATCAATTGTAATTTCTACTATTTTTCATCCTCTTTCAGTCGGAATAATTTGTTTAATTACGTTTATAATGGCACTTTTGGGTATTAAATTTGATTTGTTGTCACGACCAGAAACACCTAAAAGGGATATTGAGTTTGTATTGGTAAACAATCCAGAGGCTGAACCAATAAATAAAAATACTAAAAATAGAGCAGATAGAAATACAAGAGCAGGGGGAAAACACGACCCTAAAAAACCGGAAGTAGAACCTTCGCCGGCTCCGGGTAAACCAAGTCAGGCAGTTAAACAAAAACAGCAGCCTAAAAAACAACAGACTCCTGTTAAAAAAGCTGTTCCTCAGCCACAACCGGCTAAACCGGTGCAGCAAGCAGCTCCGGCAAAACCTCAGCCTAAACAAGTGGTAGAGCAGCCAGCACCAAAGCATGTTACTCCGGAACCTGTTGCTCCCGCACCAAGACCTGCTCCCGTTGCAACAGCACCTCAGTTGACAGAAACACCGAAGTCTGCTATGCAAGTGCCTGTGCCAAAGACCTCTGCCCCCAAGTTGGCTGGTTCGTATGGCGGCCCTGTTACTGGGACAAAGGTTGGTAGTGGTGTGTCGTCGGGAACTGCGGCAGGAAGCTCAAGACCGGCACCTAGTTTTGCTCCTTCATCAACCAGCGGTGCTTCGTCAAATGCAGGGCGTTTTTCCGGCGGTCAATACGGTACTGGGCAGGCAGGGAATCCAAGCCCTGGAAATCCAAATGGCAGACCCGGAATTGATGCAATAAAAGAACCTGATTTCGGTCCTTATATGCGTGAGCTTCAACGTCGTATAAAAATGAATTGGGATCCGCCAAAAGGTAATGAATCAAAACGAGTTGTTTTATTATTCAAAATAGCTAAAGACGGACGACTTCTCTCATGTAGGGTTGTTAAAACGTCAGGTGTTCAAGCGGCAGATAGAGCAGCAATCTCCGCCGTAGAATTAACTGCTCCGTTTAAGCCTTTGCCACCTGAATTTAAGGGGCAAAGTGTAGACATCCAATTTACGTTTGATTATAACGTGTTTGGGGCATCAAGGTATTAGAAAATTAGAAAAAAGAGGATATAAAATTATGGAATTATTATTACACTCATTAAAAACAGACTGGTTTGTATTAGGTCCAATTTTGATTTGTTCTATTTTGGTCCTTGCTGTTGTAATTGACAGAGGTTTCTTCTATTCAAGAAATAAGCGTGACATACAGGCTTTTGTTCCTAAATTTATGGATGCCTTAAAGAAGAATAATACTGAATTGGCAACTACAATGAGTGAAAATTTGGGTGGAATATTTGGTGAATTGTTTAAAGAATCAGTCAGAATTTACACTGAACAAAGAAAAAGTTTTTCTCGTTCTTTTGATATTTCAGAAAGTTTGGCGGTACGTTCTTTAGAAAAGAATTTGACTATCTTGGGTACTATCGGTGGTGTTGCTCCATTTTTAGGTTTGTTTGGTACGGTAGTTAGAATCTTATACACATTCCAAGATTTAGCAACTCAAGGAAACCAATCGGCTGCTGTTGCTATGGGGATTGCTTCTGCGTTGATAGCAACTGCTGTTGGTTTGGGTGTTGCTATTGTTGCAGTTATTTTTTACAACCTTTTTCAATCAATTGTTAGACATTATGAGGATGATTTCCAGTTGATTAAATTGGTATTTTTAAGCTTTGTAGACAGTTCTGACGAATCAAAACCAAAGTCGCAGACTAATATCGCACTATAATTTGTGCAAGGGATGAAACTATGGCAATGAAAACTAATAAAGGCAAAGATGCCTTGTTTACAGAAATAAATATTACTCCGCTTACTGACATATTTTTGGTGTTGTTGATTATTATGATGGTGGTAGCACCTACATTCCAATCAGGTGACAGTAGTATTACTATGCCGGAAATTAATAGCGGAATTTCTGTTGAACAAAGAAATGCTACTATTGCCATAACTAAAGAAGGTGAGTTTTACCTTAATGGAACTCAGATTGTTTCTGATAGTTTGATAAAAGAGCTTGAAACTTTGGCACCAACTTTGGAGAAAAAAGAAG
This sequence comes from bacterium, assembly GCA_017409065.1. Lineage (GTDB taxonomy): Bacteria > Cyanobacteriota > Vampirovibrionia > Gastranaerophilales > Gastranaerophilaceae > RGIG2134. Next base: position 4,206 of record JAFQTK010000138.1, on the reverse strand, counting down.
TTGTTGTAAAGGCTGATAAGGATACAAAAAGTAAAGAAATTATGAGTGTAATGAACGCAGCTCAAAGTGCAGGCTATGAAAAACTTATAGTTGCAGGTGAGCCTTTAAGTAAAAAAGAACAAAAACAACTTAGGGAAGAATCTGAGCAGAAAAATAGTACTATGACAGGAGATGCTGCTAATGATGGCACATTTACTCCTGAAAACAGACCACGAGTAAATATACCTATTGAGGGATAATAATGGCTACAAAAAGACGTGATTCGTTTAATGAAATAAATATTACACCATTAACAGACATTTTTTTAGTTCTGTTGGTAATAATGATGGTTATTGCACCATTAATGGATGAGCAAGGGCTGAATTTGACTGTGCCTGATAATGTAGTTGCAGAAAAAATTAAAGATTCTAAAATTTTAAATGTTGTTGTGACGGCAGAGGGGCTTTATTATGTTAATGATATGGCTGTTGATGCGTCAGATTTGGCTAATGTTATTAAATCAAATATGGACCAGTATCCGGATGGATTGATGATTCAAGCAGATGGCGACTCCAGTCATGGTGCTGTTGTGAAACTTATGGATGAAGCTCGTAGTGCGGGTGTAAAAAATATTTCAGTCACTCAAATTTAAAAATTAATACTTGAAAATAATTATTTATCGTAGTATATTATTTTCATAAGGAAACCACTAGGAGAAAGTAATGAACCAAATTATAAAAATAGCTTGGGATTTAAATGAAAAGACCGAAAATAGATACCAATTAGTATATGAAATAGCTGATTTAGCTAAAAGATTGGTTGATGAAAGTGCTTCAAGAAAAGCTAAAGATGAATTTGGTTTTGATGATTATAATTTTGAATCTTCAATGAAGAAAGAAAATCCGGTTGAACATGCTATTATGGTAAAAGCATCTGAATCTGATGATTCAGGATTGGTAGGATAATAAGACTTATAGAAAAAGCAGAAATAATATATGAATCAAAATTTCATGAACCTTGCGAAAGCAAGGTCTTTTTTTACCCTTTTCTATCAAGCTGTATTGCATAAAAATGAAAACTAAATATTAGCTGTGAACTGCCGCTTTTATTTCTCTGTATATTTTGCTTGTTACTTCTGCTATATATTCAGCACTAACAACTCCGTTTAACACAATATCGGAGATTTCTAGTGCCGGTCTAATGTATGTTTGAGCTGTTTCGTTAACATTAGCAAATTGAATGTCTGCAGCTTTGCCGCTTTTTCCTCTGCTAGCGGCTCTTTTGTACCATCTATCTTTTATTATATCAAATGGGGTAAACACATAAACTTTGACGTCCATGATTTCTCTCAACCCTTCATTTAGAACATATAATCCTTCGTTAAGTAATATTTTGGTTGGTTTCTTTACTTCACCGTTAGGGTTGCTTGCACAAGTTACAAAATCGTAGTCCGGACAAACAATTTCCTCTCCATTTTTAAGTTTCAAAAGGTGTTCTTTCATTAACGCTAAATTAATGGCATCAGGAGTATCAAAGCTAAATCCTGTTGCAAAAAGTGCATCATAACTACCTAAATCTTTTAGTTGTTGTTCCATATCGTGGTAGTAGTTGTCGCAAGGAAGAATCGTGTATATTCCTTCTCTATCTTTTGGAATTAATGCGTTAACAGTATGATGTACGAATGTGGTTTTTCCTGAAGCAGACTCTCCTGCAATTCCGATGATAAGAGGACGATTTTTCATCTGGACTGCTTTTCTTGCCATTTTGAAAATAAAATCATCTTTTATCTTTAGAAATAAAGGTTGCTTTTGTTTCTTGTCTTCCGCAAGAATTTTTTTAATACTTTCAACTATTTTTACAGCTGTTTCTAAGCCTTTATTTGTGTCGGTTTGTGCTTCCATCTTTATACTCATATTCTTCCCAAAATCCAATATAAAAATATAGTATCTTAAAAGTTTTCATTATTCACTAAAATAGATTCAAATGTAAAAAAAATTTTACTTCTCAAAATTTATGTGATTTTTATTTTTGTTTTTAGTATTCTAATATAAGGGATATTTACATAATTTATAAGAGAGATTATTAAAATGGCATTGAATACATACTTAGGGATAGATGTTGGTTCTGTTACAACGAAGTTAGCACTTGTAGATGAAAATGGTAAGCATGTTGACAGTTGTATGCTTAGAACTGCGGGAAAACCTGTTATTGCAGTCCAAAAAGGTTTGCAAATTTTAAAACAACAGGCACAACAAGAATATAAAGTTTGTGGTGTCGGAACAACCGGAAGTGGTAGAAACTTAGCCGGTGCGTTAGTTGGTGCGGATGTTATCAAGAATGAAATTACGGCACACGCAGTTGCTGCTAGTACATATGTTCAAGGTGTTCAAACAATTTTAGAAATCGGTGGGCAGGATAGTAAAATTATTATTTTAAGAGATGGCATTGTTACTGATTTTGCGATGAATACGGTTTGTGCTGCAGGAACAGGAAGCTTTTTGGATCAACAAGCTTCAAGGTTAAATGTTCCTATTGAACAATTCGGTCCGACAGCACTGAAGTCTACATCCCCGGCTAGAATTGCAGGTCGCTGCGGTGTATTTGCTGAGAGTGATTTGATTCACAAACAACAGCTTGGTTATCCTGTTGAGGATTTGCTGTATGGGTTGTGTCAAGCTTTGGTCCGTAACTATCTTAGTAACCTTGCTTTGGGTAAGGAGTTGTTGCCAATAGTTTCTTTCCAAGGCGGAGTCGCAACTAACGTTGGTATGGTTAAGGCTTTTGAAGAAGCGTTGGGTTGTGAAGTGGTTGTTCCTGAAAATCACCAAACTATGGGTGCTTTAGGGGCTGCGTTATTGGGTATGGAAAATCACCAATATACTAACAAAGAAACTTCATTTAAAGGTTTTGAAGTCGGAGAAATGCATTTTAATTCTGTAACTCACCAATGTTCAAGTTGTTCAAATAACTGTGAAGTTATTACCATTGTTGAAGGTGATTTGCCTACACCTCATCCGGAAAAAATTAGTGATGTGAAAGGTAATATTATCGCTCGTTGGGGCGGTACATGCGGACGTTGGGATATTTCATAGTTTAAAGTATTTCTGAAAAAATTTTCCAATAAATAAACACAGAAGCACTAATCAAAAGTAATCCGCAGAGTTTCATTAGTATTGATGAAACTCTGCTTATGTTTTTTAAACTCTTTAAAACTGAAGTGAACACACCGGCAAAGACGATAACGACTCCTTGTCCGATTGCAAATAGAAATAACATTGTTCCAGCAAGTGTTAAATTTCCGCTGAGTGATGCAAAGCTCATTATGCCTGCCAGTATCGGAGTTGAACAAGGTGTTGATGCCAGTGCAAATATCGCACCAATTAGCATTGGATATAAAACAAGTGCATTTTGATTGTTCTGTGGCATTTGTTTTATAAATACCGGCATGTGAAAGTCTAGTATTCCAAGTAAATTTAGACCCATTAGGAGAATTATTCCATTTACAATTAGTGCAAAGTATGCTGCGTATTTGTTAATGAGAATTTTTCCGCCGATTGCACAAATCAACCCCAAAGACGTCAGAACAATAGCCATTCCTAAAATAAAAAATGACATTTGGATAAACGTTTTTATTCCATTTTGATTGCTGTACCCTGCTATGTAGCCTATAATTATGGGTAAAATTCCGAGTGTGCAAGGAGATAGTGATGAGATTACCCCACCTGCAAATGAAATTATAAGCAACCAAAATGAAAAGTTTGTAGAAGCAAGTTCTTGATTAAATATTTCAATTAAGTTATCCATTTATTAGCTCTTTTATGTGTTCTTCAATTTTATTTTTAGGTGTAAAACCTTCAACTTTTTTGACATTATAGTTATTTTCGTCTAAGAAAATAAGAGTCGGAACAACTGTAACTCCATACATTTCAATCTGTTCTTGAGTTTTTTTGTCGTTTGCAGTTGCATCAATTTCTATAAAATTAATGCTGTCATTGTATATAGGTTTTAATGGTTCTATCTCAGCACCAAGTTTTTTACAATCCATACACATTGGAGATGCAAATTTTATAATGCTGGGTTTGTTGTTCGCCGCTTGAGCGATGTAGGCAGCTTGGTTTTCTTGGTTTTGTTTTAAACCTAAGTATGCCGCTATTGGTAGTGTAAGAACTACAAGTGTTACAAGCCAATTTTTCATGATGTTTACCTCTTTTCTTCCTGTATTTATAT
>JAFQTK010000137.1 GCA_017409065.1 bacterium | reverse complement strand
TTACCTTCTACATTTTTTACATCTTTAGCTTCAACTTTTCTTGCATTCAAATCACGATTTACCCCACTAGTCAATTTTTTGGCAGCATCTTCTGCTTCCAACTGTTTATTAATAATAACAGACTGAACTATTTGGATAATATTGCTGGATACAAGATACAACAATACACCTGCCGGAATCGGAATAAATACAAAAGTAACCCCCAACATAATAGGCATCATATTTCCCATCATTTTTTGCATTTGAGCTTGTGCAGGGTCTTGTTCAATATTTTTTGAGTTCATCGCATTCATAACTTTAACAGACAAGAACATTGAAGCAACAAACAAGAATACTAACAATGCAACATCAATATTTGTCGTTGTTGAGATTTCTTTTGTTGGAACTTGTGCCATCAATATATCACCCGATTTAGCAAATTTTACGTTTTCAATTTCACGGGTATTGTTATCAATAACACTAACTTCAGCAGCTTCAACTTTAGCTAACTGAGAATATCTCATTTTTAAATCATCTAAATTAATTTTCAAATCAAGAGTTTCACCTGGGATAACATCACCTTGAACTTGAACAAATTTTCTTGGTTGTGCAACCTTGATTTCAACAGGTTCTGCTTCGTCTTTCAAATACACTTTTACAGTTTTACCTGCAGAGAACGAATCTGTTCTAGAAACATTAAACTCATTATCGTAAGAAACACCTGCATTTCCTTTTAAGGTTGCATCAAGACGTTTAACAAAATAAAATGATTCATTGCCCGCAACTTGTATAAACATTGGACTCATTAATGCAGAGTACAACAAGATAAAAATAGGCATTTGAATCAATGCAGGCAAACAACCGGACATTGGGTTAAATTTATGTTCTTTATAGAACTCCATCATTTTCATTTGCATCATTTGAGGGTTAGACTTATAACGCTCTTGAATCATTTTCATTTTAGGTTGCAATAATTGCATATTTCTCATCGAACGTTGCTGAGAAACACCTAACGGCCACATAGCAATTCTTATAATTACAGTTAAAAGGATAATTCCCCAACCATAACTACCAACTATATCTCCAAGACTTTTCAATACATCTATGGTCAATGCTGTAAAATTCATATTTAATCCTCACATCCTCTAATCATATAATTATATTTTAATACAAACAAAAATATTGACTTGTAACAAATTGTTATTAAATTTATTACATACAAATCAGGGAAACAAGGATTATACATGTCTATTTTAACTTTATTGGGAATTAAAAAATGTACACACGAACGAATGAGCTTTAATGTTGATTGCGGTTACTGCCCCGACTGTGGCGAATACGTCGAAAATCGTTGGTATTTGGTACGTTGCTCTTGTTGTGGAGTCAAACGTATCGCAATAACACGAGGAAACGAAATCTTACCCAAAGAACATTTTTGTAAAAACTGTGGGGAAACAACATACTACATAGAAGAACTAAAACGTCTAAATATTATAGACATAAATTACGCAACAGTTTTAAGAATTAGCCCCAAACCACTAAAACAAAACTTTGCCCAAGCTTGGGTTCAAGAAACACCTGAACAAAAACTACTCTGCGGAGTATAAAATGTATAAACATAGAAATATTATTCTATTTCAGCAAAATAATAACTACAACATCAATTCTGAGCATGAAAGTTAATTTAACCACTCAAAAAAAAACCATAACTTACGTTATGGTGCATGCTTATTTTTGTTTTCGTGCTATATGGTTATTGTGTTTTGTTATTAATGTTATGCGACTAAGTTCAAAGCTTTAGATGGCTGATACCCTGTTGCGTGAAGCATTGCGTCTACACTTCTGTCTACGTTTCTAACCAACTCACGGTGTTGAGGGGTTTTCATAATTTCGCCGGCTTTTTTAAGATTGTTAAAACCAAGCATTTCACCTGCCAATGCAATTTTATTTGCAAAAGCTGTGATAAAGTTAGATGACGCAGCATCTTGTCTGTTTGCAGCTCTCACAGCATTTACGAATTTTTCCGCTTGCTGTGCTGATGTGAACTGCGAACGGAATGCATACATTCCTGGCTCTGATGTATAGCCTTTAAAGCTAACTCTTTTTTTATTATTGTTTATTTGATTGTAATTAATTGAATTTACTTTCATCTTTCTATACCGAATTTTTACCTTCTTGTTTTCGATTAAGTGTTTTTCTTACACTTCATTCAACACTTTTATTATGCATCATATACTTTTCTTTGTCAAGAGGTACTGTTAAGTTTTGTAATGCAGCACAAAACACGCACCAAATCTGAATTTCACATTTAGTGCATTTAATACACTTATTCTTTTTTGAAAGAATACATCAGTTGGACTACACACAAAAACATAAAAATATAGCCGAAAGACTAATTGTATAACAAGTAAAAACATTGTTATATATAATTAATCTTTTTCATACTTCCAACTATTCTTAATTCCAGACAGCTAGGGGCTTATGCCCCTATTTTTTTATTCAATCGTTATATCAGGACGCAATATCTTTGCACCACCTAAATATATATGTCGGGGAAAAAACTCCTTATTAATTGTATTTACTACAATTAATATACGAATACACATTGGTAATGAATTTTCAACATACATTTCTTGATAGCACATCATCGGCACATCAGTTATGCCTAGCTCAGTCCGTACAAATTTAGCAGGATATGCTTTTGTAATATCTTTAGTTGCAGAAAAATTTATGTATAGCATATCTGCAATATTCAAATTATTTTTTTCTATTATTGAGTTCAATAGCTCAACCGTTGCGTTTTTTATTGCTTCTTCTGTATTTTCAGCAACTGTTATTGCACCACGAATCGCAAACTGTTTCATATTAAACTCCTAACTTATCACCTTTTGAAATTCCGGAACCATTTGCCCATGCAGCTGCACTCATCAAACCTTTACCTTCAGGTTTAACTTGTGTTATCAACAGTTTATCTTTTCCGGCACAAACTTCAATACCTTCTTTAGTTATAGAAATCACAGTTCCATTTTCTTCACAACCTTCATACGGAATTGCTTGCGTTTCCATTAACTTTAACATTTTATTTTTATAGTAAGTAAATGCATTTGGCCAAGAGTACATTGAACGCACTTGATTTGAAATATCAAATGCAGATTTAGAAAAATCAACCAGTCCATCTTGTTTTGAAAATTTGTTTGCGAATGAAACCATTGATTCGTCTTGCACATGAGTTTTAAGCTCACCACCAGCCAAACCCATCAAAGTTGACTCTAACAACCTCGGCGACTTTATTGAAATTATTTCAGCCAACTCTACATCATTCATTGCCTCTGTAATTTCAATATTTTCAGTCATACAAATATCACCTGCATCCAGAGCCAACACAGTTAACATTGTTGTTATACCTGTAACTTTATCCCCATTATAAATACAGCGTTGTATAGGATTTGCACCTCTATATTTTGGTAATAGAGAAGCGTGCAGATTAACTGTCGCAAATTTAGGAATATCTAAGACTTCTTGTGATAGTATTTGTCCAAAAGCAAAAGTTACAAAAAAATCAGGTTGCAAATCTTTCAATGAATTAATAATATCCGCTTCTTTGCGAATAGACTTGGGCTGAAAAACTTTTATCCCCAATCTTTCAGCAACTTGCTTAATCGGAGGCGGAGTAAGCTTATGCCCACGACCTGACGGTTTATCTTCTTGCGTCACAACAGCAACAACTTCAATATTTTCTAACGAGTGCAAATACTCCAAAGACTTTACCGCAATTTTAGGAGTCCCCAAAAATACAACCTTTAACAATTTATTCTTCTCCATTTTGCTGGTGTTCATTTTTAAGAATTTCTTCCATTTCAGCTTCATCAATTAAACGTTCAGTATCAACCGGTGGCAATCCGTTTTCTTGAAGTATTTTATCTGCCTCAAATCTGTTTCTCACATGGTCAATAAACAATACCCCATCCAAATGATCGAACTCATGCTGAATAGCTCGAGCCAAAAGAGTCCCATCTTTAGCTTCCAAAACAAAGGGTCTTCCATGTTTATCCAAAGCTTTTACCATAACATTCTTATAACGTCGCACATCAGTATATGCTTCCGGAAAGCTCAAACATCCCTCATGGCTAACTACCGCACCCTCTTTTTTTATAATTTTTGGATTAATAAAAACCATAGGATTTAAAGGTTCATCATTTGTTGAAACATCAATTACAAATACTCTTAAATGCTCACCTATTTGTGGAGCAGCAAGCCCCACCCCATTACAAGCATACATTGTATCCAACAAATCTTTAATTAAATCTTGAACTTTTTTCGAAACTTTATGAACTTCTTTTGAAGGTTGACGTAAAAAATCGTCGCCATATTTTAATATTTTTCTAATTGACATATTTCTTCCTAACTATTTTTGTCTTGCAAAAAAACTGAGTATTAACAATATAACTGATACAGCAACAGCATACAAGAAATATTTTAAAATTGCTGTATCTATTACCAAAGATGCCAATGCACCTGATACAATTGCAACTATCGCCAAAACAAACACTGTTTTGTTTTGCGTAAAACCTGCATGCAAAAGTTTGTGATGAACGTGTTCACTATCAGCGATAAATGGAGAACTACCTTTTGCAATACGTCTTAAACTTGAAAAGGTAATATCAATTATTGGAACCGATAAAATTAATAATGGCAAATACATTGCAACGTCATCTTTATGCATAAGTCCGGTTATTGACAAAACTGAAAGCATAAATCCACCGAACAAAGCACCTGAATCGCCCATAAAAATCTTTGCCGGATTAAAATTATACGTCAAAAATGCCAACATTGAACCGGCTAAAATGAATGCAATCAACGAAGATACGTTACTGGGGGCAATTGTCAAGGATATAACCCCCAATGTAACAGAACTGATTGTGATTATAGACCCAGCAAGCCCATCTATTCCGTCTATAAAATTCACAGCATTACTTATCCCTACAATCCATAAAATAGTTATAATATACGAAACTATCAAATTCAGATGAATCAAATCACCAAAAGGGTTATAAAGATTATCAATTCTTATACCTAACAAGAATACAATCGTTGCAATAGAAATTTGTATTAAGAGCTTGAATTTTGCATTGAGGCAATAAATATCATCAACCAATCCTAAAAAGAACATCAACGAGCCACCTAACAAAATACCGGACAACAAAGAACCTTTTGGATAAAAGCTCAAAACAACCAACAATAAGAAGGTAAGCATAGTGCTAACCCAAATAGATACCCCACCTAAGCGTGATACAGGATGTTCATGGATTTTTCGTTCTCCGGGATTATCAACCAATCCTCTCTTTTTTGAAAAGGTAATAACCAACGGTACTATAAACACACCTAACAAATAAGAAATTATTGTTCCTACAATATGAGCATCTGATAATTGCAAAAGTGTCATCTCTATCGCCTCGGCCATTAATACAACGGGTACTTATCACAAAGCATTTGAGAACGTTTACGAAGTTCACTTAAAACTTCAGGCTTATCTGAATTTAAAACAGCCAAAGAAATAATTTCGCCAACTTCTTTCATATCAGATTCTTTCAAACCTCTTGTTGTCAAAGCAGGAACCCCAAGTCTTATTCCACTTGTTACAAAAGGACTTTGAGGGTCATTTGGTACAGTATTTTTATTAGCTGTAATTCCGACTTCTTCCAATACGTTAGCGATATCTTTCCCCGTTTTTCCATAACGACGCAAATCCAATGTCATTAAATGATTTTCTGTTCCGCCACCAATAATATCCATATCGTGTTCAATCAAAGAACTAGCAAGAGCTTTCGCATTTTTAACAATTTGCTTTGCATACTCTTTAAATTCAGGGGATAAAGCCTCTTTTAAAGCTATTGCTTTAGCAGCAATAATATGTTCTAACGGTCCACCTTGCACACCTGGGAAAACAGCCTTATCAATACCTAAAGCGTGTTCAGCCTTGCACATGGTAATACCGCCACGAGGTCCTCTCAAAGTCTTGTGCGTTGTAGTGGTAACAAAATCTGCATAAGGTGCAGGTGAAGGATGCTCACCGGTCGCAACTAAAGCTGCAATATGAGCAATATCAGCCATTAAGTATGCACCTACTTTATCTGCGATTTCTTTAAAACGTTTAAAATCAATTATTTTAGAGTAATTAGATGCTCCACAAATAATCATTTTTGGTTTATGAGTCAATGCTTTTTGTTCGACATCATCGTAATCTATTTCGCCATTATCATTAACTCCATAGCTTACAATATTAAAATACATGCCTGAAAAATTAACCGGAGAACCGTGACTTAAATGCCCACCGTTGGACAAATCCATACCCAAAACCGTATCACCAGGTTTTAAAGCATACAAAAATACTGCCATATTTGCCTGAGCTCCTGAATGCGGCTGCACGTTAGCATGATCCACACCAAACAATTCACAACAACGTTTTTGAGCTAACTCTTCTATTTTGTCAACATTTTCACATCCGTTATAGAAACGTTTATGAGGCTTACCTTCTGCATACTTATTAGTTAAAACAGTACCGCAAGCAGCCATTACAGCTTTTGACGTAAAGTTTTCACTGGCAATAAGTTCCAACGTATTTCTTTGACGTTCCAACTCTTTTTCTACAAGTTCTGCTATTTCTGCATCTGTATTTCTTATGATATCGAGTTCCATTGATACCTTCTTTCTCTTTTATTTATTAGCTAAAAGTTCATTAATTGCTGCTGCAGCTTTTTTACCTGCGCCCATTGCATTAATAGCATTAGAAGCACCAACCGGAGCAACATCACCACCTGCATAAACATCTTCAATCGAAGTTTTTCTTGTATCTTCTTCAACTACAATATAACCACGTCTATCAGTTTCAATTTTCAAGCCTTCACTCTCAGCAGATTTTTGAATAATTGGGTTTGGTCCTGTACCTAGAGCAACGATTACAGTATCAAAATCCAAATCTACACTTTCACCTGTCGCAACAGGACTTCTACGACCGGACTCATCAGGCTCACCGAGTTCCATTATATCGAATCTCATTCCGTCAACATAACCATCCTTGTCGTAAATTTCAGCCGGAGCATGTAAGAAACGGAATATAACACCTTCTTCTTTAGCGTGTCTTATTTCTTCTAAACGAGCAGGCAACTCAGCTTCTGTACGTCTATATAATATTGAAACTTCTTCAAAGCCAACACGAACAGCAGTTCTCGCTGCATCCATAGCGACGTTTCCGCCACCAATAATAGCAGCTTTTTTACCTACACGAAGCGGAGTTGGAGTTTCTGCTTTATTTGCACCCATAAGGTTTACACGAGTTAAAAATTCATTAGCTGAGAATACTCCATTCAAGTTTTCACCTGGGATTCCCATCATTTTAGGCAAACCTGCACCCGAACAAATAAAGATTGCATCAAATCCATCTTCTTTCAACTGATTAATAGTTATTGATTTACCAACAATTACGTTTGTTTCAAATTTAACACCGATACTTTTTAAAGTTTCGATTTCTCTATCCAAAACAGTTCTTGGAAGTCTAAATGGCGGAATACCATATCTCAAAACACCACCTAGCTTGTGAAGTGCTTCAAAAACAACAACTTCGTGACCTGCTTTTCTTAAGTCAGCGGCAGCAGTAATACCTGCACAACCAGAACCGACAACAGCAACTTTTTTGCCGGACGGTTTAATTTCGCCAACTTTCATAGCGGTATTGTCGCCAACATATCTTTCTAAAGCACCAATAGCAACTGGTTCACCCTTTATACCAAGAACGCACTTACCTTCGCATTGACGTTCTTGTGGGCAAACTCTTCCGCAAACAGATGGCAACAAGCTTGTTTCCCTAATTACATCACCTGCTTTTTCCAAATTATCTTCTTTTAACGCTGCTATAAAATCAGGGATTTTAATATTTACAGGACAACCTTGCACGCAACGAGCGTTCTTACAAGTCAAACATCTTGAAGCTTCAAGTTTAACCTGTTCTGCTGTCAAATTTTCTTCTACCGCATCGAAATTTGAACGACGTTGAATTTTATCTTGTTCTTTTGGGTGTTGTCTAAGTACTTTTTCCATTTTATTACCTCTTTGTGTTATTTAATATCTAAATGTTTATAATTAAATGCACTCTCAATCATGTTACACACATAATTTTCAAGCTTTCCTCTTAATCCTTTACTTTTTTTTGCTGAACTACTAAATACATCAGTTGATGATTCAGGACACAACATTGAAACCAATTTGTCATTTCTTGCAGTCAAATTTTGTGTTCTTTGAAGCAATCCTCTATTTACAATCACTTTGTCAATATTTATAGCCATTATTTATTTCCTTTACTTTTTTGTTTATCAACAGCCGCAATCAATCCATCAAACAATGGGTGCGGAGTTTCCGGACGAGATTTAAATTCCGGATGGAATTGACAAGCCACAAACCAATCGTTTTCAGGAATTTCAACAATTTCAGCTAACATTCCATTAGGTGACATGCCTGAGAACACAAGTCCTGCATCGGCAATTTGCTGTCTTAATTCATGATTTACTTCGTATCTGTGTCTATGACGTTCATAAATAACATCTGAACCATATGCCTTTTGAGCCTTAGTTCCTTTAGTCAAGCGACACTCATATTGTCCCAATCTCATTGTACCGCCATAACCTTCAACATTCTTTTGCTCAAGCATAATATCAATAACAGGATGAGTTGTGCCTTCTTCAAATTCTGTTGAATTTGCATCTTTCCAACCCACAACATTACGAGCATACTCAATAACTGCACACTGCATACCTAAGCACAAGCCCAAGAATGGAATATTATTTTCACGAGCAATCTTAATAACATTAAGTTTACCCTCAATACCCCTAACACCAAATCCACCAGGCACAACCAATGCATCAACGTCTTTCATTGCTTCTTTTGCCTTGGTTTCATCTATACAATCATCAGCAGAAACCCACTTAATATTAATTTGAGCATCATGGGCATATCCTGCGTGTTTTAAAGACTCAACAACAGAAATATAAGCATCACTAAGTTTTGTATATTTCCCTGCAATAACAACAGTAAATGTTTTCTTTGGATTTTTAATTTTTTCAACCAATTTTTTCCATTCTTCTAATTTTGGCTTTTTATCTTTCATCTGTAATCTTGATAAAACAACCCCTGCAAGATTCTGTTCTTCCAATGCCAGTGGAACTTCATAAATACTCTTGAGGTCTTTACATTCAATAACTGCTTCCTTAGGAACAGAACAAAACAGAGCTAATTTTTCTATTTCTTTTTTAGGAATTGGCTTAGATGTTCTACAAACCAAAATTTCCGGCTGAATACCATAACTACGCAATGTTGTAACACTATGTTGAGATGGTTTTGTTTTCATCTCACCAGCAGCAGGCAAATAAGGAATCAACGTTACATGAATTGAAATACTATTTCCATATCCGACTTCTGAACGGAATTGACGAATAGACTCAATAAACGGCAAACTTTCAATATCCCCGATTGTTCCACCAATTTCTGCAATTAGAAAATCCGGTTTAAATTGTGCAGTTGCCTTTTTTAAACGGGATTTAATTTCATTGGTAATGTGAGGAATAGTTTGAACTGTCGCACCTAAATAATCTCCTCGACGTTCCTTTTTTATAACAGTTTGATAAACACTACCAGAAGTAACATTGTTAATTTTACCAAGACTTGTGTTTGTAAATCTTTCATAATGCCCTAAGTCCAAATCTGTTTCCGCACCATCATCAGTAACAAAAACCTCACCGTGTTGAAACGGACTCATTGTACCGGGGTCAACATTTATATAAGGGTCAAACTTTTGGATTACAACAGAATACCCCCTTGAGGTAAGCAACTTACCCAATGATGCAGCAACAATACCTTTTCCCAAAGACGACACAACGCCGCCTGTTACAAAAATATACTTAGTCATTCTTCCCCACTATCTTTAACATATCCCTACATAATAACTACTAACTGATTTTTGGAACTCTAAAGAACCCATCCTCCTCGAAAGGTGCATTTTTCATAAGTTCTTCTTTAGTTTGTTCATATTTAACTTCATCTTCACGCATAACATTTACAAAATGAATTGCATGTGACATGGGCTGAACATCAGTTGTGTCAACCTCATTCATTTCTTCTACATATTCTAAAATACTACTAAGTTGAGTAGCAAATTTTTGTTTTTCATCTTCTGTAAGTTCAAGTCTGGCTAGCTTAGCAACGTGTTCAACATCTTTAATTTCTATCATAGTTACATTTCCTCATATATAAAATGATTTTAACATAACCATAGCAATTGAACCCATGCTCATAAGTTTTGTAAAGTTGAGTTAAAATCCACCTGATTAAAAAAACTGTACTAGTGCTATTCCCCGCAGTACAAATTTTCCAGCAGACAACCATTTAAGTTAAGCTTTTTTAATTATTGGACATGCTTTTTTATCTTACATATAATTTTTTCTATGAGTGAAAATAATAATATAAACGAAAAGGTTATAAATATATTTAAAAATGCACAATCCGTAAAAGGAGAGCAGAACATTGAGAAGGAAGAACCGCCGATAAAGTTCTTTGCCGGTGTTAATTATGTTCGTATTGATGAAGATTTCAACGGTCATCCTTTTAATAAAGAATTATTGATTGAAAGTGCTGCAAAATTTGCTTATATTGTGCGAGTTTTAAAGCTTAAAAATGGAAAACACTCACTCTACAATTACAATGTGCCGTATGATAAAATTGTAGAGTTTATTTCGTTGTTCGACAAAAACGAATTGAGCGGCACTATTATTGAGATAGATAAATACAAACCCAACGAGTTAGCCTAAAATGAGTATCAAAAATTTAAAGGCTCAAAGCCTTTTGTATAAAATAAATAAACCTTCGCATTATTGCGGTGGAGAAATTAAAAGTTATAACAAAGATTTCGATAGTTCGGATGTCACTATTGCATTGGCGTTCCCTGATAAATATGAAGTAGGGGTGTCAAACCTTGGACATAGAGTGCTTTATGAGTTGATAAATTCAAAAAATGAGTTTTATGCTGATAGAGTTTATGCACCTGATGTTGATTTAAAAAATATTTTGGAAGCTGAGGATGAAAAATTGTGGTCGGCAGAAGCTTGTAAGCCGCTGAAAATGTTTGATGTTGTGGGGTTTTCTCTTCAGTATGAACTTATTTATCCGACTGTTTTGAAGATGTTAGAACTTTCGGATATAGAAATTTATAGCCAAAATCGTAAAAATGATGAACCAATAATTATTGCAGGTGGACCTTGTGCGTATAATCCACTTCCTTTGTATGATTTCATAGATGCTTTTGTTGTTGGTGATGGCGAAGAAAGTATGATTGAAATTCTTGAGATTATAAAAACCTCAAAATCAGTTAATCTATCCAGAAAAGAAATAATTGCAAAACTCGCTGATATCAAAGGTGTTTATGTTCCCAATATTTCAACTTCGGTGACAAAACGAGTTTGTAATTTGGATTATAATACCGCCCCGACAAGCTTCCCTATCCCATATTCTCAGCCAATTCATGACAGAGTTGTTACGGAAATTCGTCGTGGTTGCGGCAGAATGTGCCGTTTTTGTCAGCCGGGTCATGTGAATTTGCCTATTCGTGAACGTTCGGCTAAGGATATTGTAGACCTTACAATTAAAGGTGTTAAAAACACAGGGTATGATGAATTTTCTTTACTTTCTTTATCTTCTAATGATTATTCTAACATTATACCTGTTGTTCAAGAACTTAACTGTAAACTTAAAGATAAACATGCATCAGTTTCCTTACCTAGTCAACGTATAGACAGTTTTAACATGGAGTTGACGGATTTGGTTCAAAGTGTTAGAAAGTCTACGATTACTCTTGCACCGGAAGCAGGAAGTCAAAGGCTTAGAGATGCCATAAACAAAAACATTTCAAGGCAACAAATTGAAACAGCAATATTAGAACTTTATAAAAAAGGGTTTTCTAAGGTTAAATTGTATTTTATCCTTGGTTTGCCTACTGAAACATATGAAGATATTGATGAACTTATGGAAATGCTTTCTGCTATTATAAACAAAGCTAACGCTTTGAAAAGAGAGTTGAAGCTAGGTTCACCTCTTAACATAACGGGTTCGATGTCTGTGTTTATTCCAAAACCGTTTACTCCTTTGCAATGGTGTGGGCAAAATGATTTGGATACAGTTGCTGCAAAAATTAGGTATGTAAAAGAAGCTACGAAACAAATTAAGGGTGTAAAAATAAATATTCATGATATGTTTATTTCACAAATTGAAGCTGCTTTGACTCGTGCCGACAGAACAGCTTGCAAATACATTTATGAGTTATATAAAAACGGTTCATATTTAGATTCTTGGGATGAGAATTTTAGGTATGATTTGTGGGCAAATACAGCAGAAAATTGCAACATTAATTTGAAAGAACTTGCAACAAAAGAATTTGCTCAAAATGAGGATTTACCTTGGGATTTTATCAATATCGGTGTTGATAAGTCTTGGTTGCAAGAACAATATCGCCTAGCGATGGACTCAGTAAGTTGTCCAACTTGCGAAAACAAGTGCGTAAATTGCGGTGTTTGTCCAAATTTGAAGGTTAAAAAGGTTATTGACAAACCTTATACTCCTGATTTGCCACAAGTAGCACAAAGACATGTTGCGAAAACAAAGTATAGAATGATTATTAGCAAAAAAGGCAGATTAAAGTTTATATCCCATTTGGATTTTCAATCTACGTTAATTAAAATAATGAAAAGAACAGGTTTGAATATTGCTTATACTGAAGGGTTCAATCCTTCTCCAAAAATTTCAGCAGGTGTAGCTTTACCTATATTTACAAAAAGTGAAACGGAAATAGTCGATTTTGAACTTATGTATAATTACGAACTTGCAGAGGTTAAGCAACTTGTTGAAAAAGAATTTGGTGATTTAATTGGACTTAAATCGATTCAAAAGTTGGTGGAAAAGCCTGTTGTTGCTGACATTCTCTGTCAGTGGGCTTTGTATGAAATTAGGGCTTTGGAACCTCTTTCCAAAAAAGAAGATTTGTTGTATATTAAAGACAAGATAGATTCTTCTGATAATTTGTATATCACAAAGAAGAATAAAAAAGGTATCGAAAAACAGTTAGATATTAAACAGTCAATAAAGTCAGTTGAGTTGAAAGACGGATTGCTTCTAATGACTTTGAAGACAGGTCAGGATTCGGAAATTCCTGCAATTAGAGCGGATGTGGCACTCGCTGCAATACTTCCTGATTGTGTTTTTGATATCACAAGAGTAAAGTTTTATGATAAAGATTTTAAAGAAATTTAGAAAGGTTTAAGAATGGCAAAAAGTATTGTAATTGCTGAACGTGACAACATTGCAGCAGTTCTTGAAAATGACAAAGTTATGGAGTTTTTTGTACATCGTGGAGAAATCTTGCTTGGAGATGTTTATTTGTCTAAGGTAGACAATATTCTTCCTAGTATTGATGCTGCGTTTGTTGATGTAGGCTCTGATAAGATGGGTTTTTTGCACGCTGAAGATATTATAGGTAAAGGTGCATTAAAAGACAAAGTAAAACCACGTCAAAATCTTATTGTACAAGTTACGAAAGAACCAACCGGACATAAAGGTCCTCGTGTTACTACAATGATTAGTCTTCCCGGACGTTTTCTTGTTCTAATGCCTCAAGAAACAGGGGTGAATGTGTCGAGAAAAATCACTTCTCAAAAAGAACGAGCAAGATTAAAATCAGTAGTTAATCTTATAAAGCCTGTTGGTGTTGGTGTTATTGTAAGAACAGAAGCTGAAGGTCAAACAGAGGCTGAAATTCAAGATGATTTGGAAATGTTGCTTGAAAAGTGGAATACAATTGTAACTGCGGCTGAATCCCATACAGCACCTTGTATTATTCACCGTGACCAAGATTTGTTATACCGTGTAATTCGTGAAGCTTGTTCAGAAGATGTAACTAAAATTACTGTTGATACAGCTTTTGCACATCAGCGAGTAACACAGCTTTTGCAAGCTTGGAATATGAATAGAAATATTACCGTTGAAACCTATAAGGGACAACAACCATTGCTTGTTGCTTCCGGTATTCACAAAGAAATAAAAGCAGCGTTACAAGTAAAAGTTAATCTTCCATCCGGCGGTTATTTGTTTATTCAACCGACAGAAGCATTAACTGTTATCGACGT
This sequence comes from bacterium, assembly GCA_017409065.1. GTDB lineage: Bacteria > Cyanobacteriota > Vampirovibrionia > Gastranaerophilales > Gastranaerophilaceae > RGIG2134. Next base: position 1,794 of record JAFQTK010000137.1, on the reverse strand, counting down.
AAACAGCGGTAAGTTTATTAGTTCGGCAACACAAGATGAAACTATTGTTAAAACAAACATTGAAGCAGTTCATGAGATTGCCCGCCAGCTCAAATTGAGAAATATAGGCGGTATGGTCATAATTGACTTTATTGATATGAATTCCAGAACTGATAAATTGGCTATTATGCAAGAGTTGGAACTTGCACTTGAAGATGATAAGTGTAAACCTCAAGTCGGACAACTTTCTGATTTAGGTTTGGTTGAATTGACTCGTCATAGACAGGGGCAAAGTTTGTCTGAAGTATTTACAAGAAAATGCCCACACTGTCAGGGTACAGGAAACTTTATTGAAGAATTTTCTTTCTCTTCTTCTGTTGCTGAAGGCGAATATCGTTCAAAAGCTGCTAAAGTTAAACTTCCCGGTGGACAAAAACAAAATAATAATAAAAACGAAAAACGAAATAAAAATGATAAACGTAAATTCGACAAAAACTTTAATAGACAAAATGAAAATAGTGAAGTTGTCGAAAATAATGAACTAGAAGAAATTAAAGAAGTTCAATTAGTTGAAAATATGCAACCACAAGTAGAAGAAGTTGTAACTATTGCAGAAGAACCAAAAGCGGCTGTTGTTGAATCCCCAGTTGAATCGACTGTTATTGAAATTGATTTAACAGAGAAAAAACAGCAACGAAAAGCATCTAAAGGCAGAAAACAACCTAGGGGCAAAAAAACAAATAAAGCTGATGAGTCAAAGCAAGAACAACCAATACAGGAAAATGTGACTCCAGAAGAAAAACCTGCTAAAATAGTAGAAACACAGGAAGAAGTTGCGACAAAAGTTGAGCAAACTGAAGATAAACCGGTGAAAAAAACACAAAGAAAACCTCGTAAGACAACTTCTAAACCTAGAGCAACAAAAAAATCTACAAAGGAAGAAATTAATGCAACTGAAGAATAAGTTGTTATTAACATTTATAATTAGTGTAATCGCTTGGCAACCTTGCCTTGCGATTACGCTTTCTAACGAAGTTTTATTTACGGCAAAAAAGTTTATATTGGCGATGATTGGAGTTGTTATATCATCTTTGCTAATATACATAGGATTGACCCTTTACAACAAGTTTTTTCACAATCCTAATACTAATGAGGTTTCAACGTATGATGAAAATACATTGACTCCGGCACAGAATTTAGACAACGCTATTTCTAATTTTTTGAATAGGACAAAACTGTAACAGCCTTTTCCCAATTTAATAGTCTTTTGATTTTGTAAATAATTTTGTACTTACTGCTCAATATTTTTATTGGGATGTTTTTTTGTTGTACTATTGTTTTGGTAGAGTATGTAAAAATAAGTCTTAGATTTAGTAGGTTTTATATATAGCTTTTTATAAGGGGATTGAGTTGAAAAGGTTTATAGCATTTTGTTTGATGTTTATCTTTGCAGGTGTGATTCCTGTACAAGCTTCGGAACCCCATTTATCTGTTTTAGATTCAGAGGTGGAAGTTGATGACCTATACAATGAAATATCGGACTCAAATCTTTATGAAACACCAATATCGTTAGATGAAGAACATAGCGAGCAACAGAATTTAGCAATAAAACCTGAAAGTGAATCGCATTTTTATAGTTTTGTATCTAAGACAGCTAAAGATATTTATGAACTTCAAGTTGAAAATACTAATGTGGTTAATCCTTTGTTTAAAGAACAACTAACTTGGAATGTAGAAAAAGGTCCAATTGATAATATTCATCTTTGGGGTTCTGTCCAATCTAATGCTGAGGCTTATTTTCCTGAAAAAGGTGAT
>JAFQTK010000136.1 GCA_017409065.1 bacterium | reverse complement strand
CTGAAAGTGTTAACTTCTGATATATTGAAACTGTGATAGGATATTGGAGAAGTAAAATATGAAAAAGGTTGATTTAGTAGGGGGGGGGGGCTGTTAGAAGAAAATAAAATTTCTAATTTTAACAAATTCCCTCGATTTAATAAAAAGAAAGCATTTTCAATAGCAGAAGCTTTGATTACATTGGCGATTGTTGGTATTGCCATGGGTTCAATGGCTCCTTTGATTTCAAAAGCAATGAAAGGCAGTGGAATCGAGGCTGCTTCAAAGTGGTTTTTTACACAAAATGCTGCAAATATTAGTCGTCCCGCAGGGAATGTTGGAGTTGGTGTAGGCTTGAATATTAATCCATTGGCAAGATTGCATGTAAAAGGGGCGGCTGGTCAAGATATTTTAAAAGTTCAAACATCCGGCGGCGGTAATGCTTTTAATGTTAATCAAAGTGGTGTGACAACTTTTTCAGAACCTGTAACTGTTCAAAAAGCTAATGCTACAACGGATATATTTAATGTCAAAAATGAAAATGGTACACCTTTTTCTGTCTATAAAGATGGTATAGTTTCTGTACGCTCAATGAATGATGATGTACATACTAAATTTAGGTTTATTGATAATACTGGAACAATAAGAGCTTCTATTGACAATAGGGGGCAATTTGTTATAAAACCTTCCTACCCTTGGACGGGATTCGGTGTAAAAAATATAAATAATGATAATACATATGTTACTTATACTAATGCAGCAGGTGAAGAAAGTTATGTTTATCATAATATGGGGTTTGCTGTTTTTGGTAATGGCGGGGTTAGAATTAATTATGAAGAAGTCCCTGAAAATGAAAATGCAGGTGGCCCGATGGTTGTATATGTAGATGGTGGTCGTCGTTTTTCTATGAACGAAGCTGGGCAGACAGTTATATCTTTTGCGATAGATGATGCTAGAGGAACAGATAGTCTTACGTCGGCTTTTCTTGTTCGTTCTTGTGATAATAATTGTGGACCGGATGCAACTTACACTTCTCTTTTCCAAGTTCAAAGAACAGGCTACACAATTGTTGGCGGTGATTTGAATGTAAGAGGTGATATAATGCATAATGGTTCATCTATATTATCTATGATTGATACAAAATTTGCTGAAATAAATGAAGAATTGAACAACACTAAAGAATTAGTTGCTCAATTGAAAGAGCAAAATGAATTATTAAAGCAACAAGTTGCAATATTAGAGGCTAACCAAAAACAACCTTTTGCTGGTGAGTTTAATAAAATAGTTAATTCAAAAGATTCGGTAAATAATTTTCTCAGCAAATTGAGCTTAAAATAGTTTAAGCTCCAAAAAATGCATCTCTGGCTTTATCATAACCCGCTGCAGCTATTTGATAGTCGGCATAGGCTTTTTCAAATATGCTTTTTGCGGCATTGAGTTTTGAACGTAAGTCAGCAGTCACAGTTACATCACTTCGTTTAATGTATGCATCTAGCTTTTTGTAGTATGCCTCTGCGGGGTCAAGGCGATTTTTGTACATGTCTTTGTTTATTTCATGGTACTTCATATCCATACGGTTTTCGAGCAGTTCCATCATTGCCATAACGTAAGATTCATTACCTTGTTTATGAAAAGGTATAGTTATGCCTGATTGTTTTAGTTTTTCTTCTGCAACTTTTACTCTATCTGTGCCGGTACCTGTGCCAGCAACAGATTTCCCTTCAATGCCGGAAACTGCCATATTTTTCCCTGTCCCTTTAAATAAGCTTATATGTATATAAAAACAAAAACTTTCAAAAAATTGCTTAGAAAAAAATTTTCTTAACAAAAAAGGAGCTTTTTTCAAAGCTCCTTTTTTAAAATATTTGCCAATCTTAGATTTTTTTGAAAACTAACGAAGCATTGTGTCCACCAAAACCAAATGAGTTTGACAAAGCAACATTGATTTCTTTTGCTTTAGCTTTATTCGGTGTGTAATCAAGGTTAGCAACCGCTTCATCTTGGTTTTCAAGGTTAATTGTTGGCGGAACAAGACTATTTTGCATAGCTTTTATACAGATGATTGATTCAACTGCACCTGATGCTCCTAACATATGACCAATCATAGATTTTGTAGATGATACTGACAAGTTTGGATTTTGTACTTTGTCACCGAAGACTCTCGCAACTGCATGAGATTCAGCTTTGTCGCCCAAACCGGTTGAAGTACCATGAGTGTTTACATAATCAACATCTTCAGGTTTTAATCCAGCATCTTTAACAGCGTTTTCCATAGAACGTTGTGCACCTTTACCTTCAGGACAAGGAGCAACTACGTCGTAAGCATCTGCTGTTTGACCGTAGCCAACGATTTCAGCATAAATTTTAGCCCCACGTTTTTTAGCGTGTTCATATTCTTCAAGAATCAGTACACCTGCACCTTCTGCCATAACGAAACCATCACGGTCTTTGTCGTATGGACGAGAAGCTTTTTGTGGCTCGTCATTACGTTTAGAAAGGGTTCTTGCACTAGAGAAAGCACCGATACCTAAATGTGTAATTACAGCTTCGCAACCACCTGCAATAACCACATCTGCATCATCCCATTGAATAGCTCTGAAAGCATCGCCGATTGAATGAGCTGAAGTTGCACAAGCAGTAACGATTGCTTTGTTAATACCTTTTGCACCGTATTTCATAGAAATTTTGCCTGCAGGTATATTCACAATCAGCATAGGAACTGTAAATGGTGAACATTTAGTTGGACCTCGGTCAATTATAGTTTGGTGTTGTTTTTCGAAAGTATCAAAACCGCCGGCAGCTGAACCAACAAGAACACCAACTCTGTATGGATCAAGGTCGCCATTTTCGATATCTAATCCGGAATCTTTAACGGCTTCGTCTGCTGCAACAAGAGCAAATAGCGTAAACCTGTCGCTTTTTTTAACTTCTTTCGGATCAAAGTAATCCAAAGGATTAAAATTTTTAACTTCACCTGCAATATGTACACTGTGTTTTTCTAAGTCAATTGCACTAATAGTATCAATCCCACTGTTCCCAGCTGCGATATTTTTCCATAAGTTGTCAACTCCGACTCCGAAAGGAGTTACAGCACCTATACCGGTTACGACGACTCTTCTTTTTGACATTTCTTATACCCTTTTAATAAAATAAACTTTTTTAAAATTACGAGGAGAATTTAATTTTAAAAACTCCTCGTAAAAAACTATTCGTCTGAAAGACTATGAATTAGCTTCGATGTATGTTACAGCGTCTTGAACTGTAGCGATTTTTTCAGCTTCTTCATCAGGAATTTCGCAACCAAATTCTTCTTCAAAAGCCATAACTAATTCAACTGTATCCAAAGAATCAGCACCCAAATCAGCAGTAAAGCTAGCTTCTGGAGTAACCAAAGCTTCTTCAACGCTCAATTGGTCTACTACAACTTTTTTAACTCTTTCAAATGTACTCATTGTGTTTTCCTCATACTTAAATTAATAACTATTTCTAACAATTTTATTATACTATAAAGAATTATTTTGCCAAATTTTTTTACAAAATAATTTACACTACTAAACCGCCGTCAACACAGATAACTTGTGCCGTGATGTATGTAGCATCTTCTACAAGGAATTTAACGGTTTTAGCAATGTCTTCTGGAAGACCAAGTCTTCTAAGTGGAATATGTTCAGCAACCCCGTCAAGCTTTAAATCTTTAGTCATATCAGTTTGGATAAAGCCTGGAGCAACAGCGTTAACACGAATGCCTCTTGCACCCATTTCTTTTGCTAATGCTTTTGTAAAGCCGATAAGACCTGCTTTTGCTGCTGCGTAATTTGTTTGTCCAGCATTACCATAAACACCTGAGATGCTTGCCATATTTACAATAGCACCTTTTCTGGCTTTCATCATAATTTTTGCAACAGGATTTGTTACGTTGTATGCTGAATTTAAATTTGTATCAATAACTGCTTCCCAAGCCTCATCTGCCATTCTTACAAACAATCCGTCACGAGTTATTCCTGCGTTATTTACAAGGGCATCAATTTGTCCAAAATCAGCAAGAATTTGGCTAACAGCTTCTTCACAAGCTTCTTTAGAAGAAACATCGAATCTGTATGCTTTTGCTTCTACGCCTAAAGCTTGAATTTCTTTTACTGTATTTTCTGCAGCTTCTTGATTTCCTGCGTAGTTTACTGCTACTGAGTATCCTGCTTTTGCAAGTTCAATTGCACAAGCTTTCCCAATACCTCTTGATGCACCTGTAACCAATGCAACTTTCTTATCTGTCATAATTTTCTCCTTAAGAACTAATTCGCCTTGTTTCCTTATAATAACACAGAATAATTTTATTTGTACTTTTTTAATTTGTTGTTATAATTATAACGTGATTTAATTAGGAGGATATAACATGAAAAAATTATCTATGTGTTTACTTGCTTCTGCTATTTTGATGTCAGCGGGTATGTCAATGGCAGCATCATCGTCTAATCCATTTGCAAATAGTTGGAACGCTACAAAAAACAGTTATAAAAATGCTATAAAATCAACTCACGAACAAAATAAAGCAGATTGGAAAGCAAAACAGGAGGCTCAAGCGGCAAAAGCTAAGGCTGAACAAGAAGCTCGTAAAAAAGAACAAGAAAAAAAACAAGCAGAAATGCAAAAGAAAATAGATGAAATCAAAAACGCACCTGCTAAAGCTCAAGCTGATTTAGAGAAAAAACAGGCTGAGCAAAGAAAGGCATACGAAGCTGAAAGAAAAGCAAGAGAAGAAGCTCAAAAGAAAAAACAACAAGAAGCTTTAACTAAATTCCAAAACAAACTTTATGGAAATTAATTTTTAAGGTTATAAATTAAAAAAAAACAAGGGTTTTTGCCCTTGTTTTTTGTTTTAAAATTAATAATTCATAGCGTTTTCTTTGAGAACTCTGGCGGTGCAGGAAAAATTACCATATCTTTTATTAAATGTTTTGCAAGTGCTTTCCCAATTTCCGGTGGTTCCCGAGCCGTTAGGGACTACTGTAACTTGGTTTGTATTATCAAAAGTTTTGTCAGAAATATAAAACAAAAATTGGTCACGACCACCTATGTTTGGGTTTTTAGCTCCATTTACATCAACATAAACAATTAGGTTATTACCCCCAGCATAAAGTCCATAACTGGACGCAAAACACATTCCATCTGTTGTTACAAAATTGCCTGGTGCATAGGTTGTTCTTAGTAAGCCATAACAAGCGTGAGAATTGTTTATTTTTTCTCGTGGTGTGTTAATACTTATGGTCTTAAATTGTTTGGCTAAAAATTCAAATCTTTCAGCGAAGTTTTCATTGTCCCCAGTACTCCATCCTCCACTGGAAGAATGTTGTCCACTTGCATACTTAAAAAAGCCTGCACATTCATAATCGCCCGCAGAGCATCCTTCTGTGACTGGAATCATTCTGAGAGCATTATTGAGTTGTGAATATGCTTTTTTAACTCCTGCAACATAGGAAGCTTTTTGTGCATTTGAGACTAGTGTTGGAACAGTCATCGCAGCAATTACACCAATAATTGACAAAGTAATCAAAGTTTCAGCAAGAGTGAATGCTTTTTGTTTAAAAGTCTTTTTTTTAGGCAATATTTCTTGTGGCATGGGAACAGATAAAGCAGTCTTAGTCCCTAAAATTATATATGAGTCAAAATTCATAAAATCACCTCTTAATAATCCTATATTAACTTTATACCCAAATTCTCTCATAAATAACCATTTTTTAGATGAAATAAAATAAAAGTTTACATATTTTGTAATGCTGAGGGAGCAAAGCCTTTTCCGTAGCTTCAACGTCATTCTGAACCCTTTAGGGTGAAGAATCTCGACACATAACCACACCGTCATTCTGAACCCCCTTGTGGGGTGAAGAATCTCATGGAATATAGACTCCACTCGGGGAGATCCTTCGGCTTTGCCTCAGGATGACGAAAAATTATTTTTTAATAAAAAACACGTCATTCTGAGGGAGTGAATGAACCCTAATGAAATGAGCTTTAATTTTTTAAGCTGTCTGGTTGTGAACCTGCATGTGCAGGCGAAGAATCTCGTGGAATATAGGTTAAAATCCGGTGAGATTCTTCGATTCGTTTCACTAGGTAAGAATGACGAAATGATTTTTGATTCAAGAGATTCTTCGGTCGTGCTTCGCACTCCTTCAGAATGACATTGTTTTTTAAAGGG
>JAFQTK010000135.1 GCA_017409065.1 bacterium | reverse complement strand
TACCTTCTTTAAAGATAGATACTATGGTTTTGATGACGCTGTTTATGCAGGCTGCCGTTTGATAGAAATTGTTGCTAAACATAAGCAAAAAGATTCCTCCTTTAAGTTGGAAAGTTTGCTAACTCCATTTGATAAGGTCTATACTTCGCAAGAAGTTCGTTATAGATGTCCTAATGACAAAAAGAAAGCTGTATTGGATGCTTTAAAATCTAAAGTTAATGAAACTCCAAATCTTTTTGGCTCAAAAATTGTTGATATTGTGACAATAGACGGAATGAGAGTTATATTTGAAGATGGCTTTGCTTTGATACGTCAAAGTAATACAGAGCCTGTATTTACATTAAGATTTGAAGCTGCGAACAAAGATAAATGTGAAGTCTATCAAAATGCAATGATATCAGCATTGGATAAATGTATGGAGATAGCTTAGTTGTAGGGGGAAGTTATGTGTAAGCAAACACTATTGCATGACAAACAAGTAGAGTTGGGAGCAAAAATGGTTCCTTTTGCAGGTTGGGAAATGCCTGTATCTTATTCAAATATTATTGAAGAACATCATTGTGTTCGCAATGATGTGGGATTGTTTGATGTTTCCCATATGGGAGAAGTTTTTATTAGTGGAAAAGATGCTTTGGCTTTTTTACAAAAACTTGTGCCTCAAAGTATTGACAAATTAACTCCATTGAAAGCTGTTTATTGCCAATTAACAAATGATAATGGCGGAATTATTGATGACTTAATTATTTATAAGTTGGAAGATAATAAGTACTTTTTGATTGTTAATGCTTCCAGAATTGATGAAGACATAAATTGGATGATTCGTAATCAGATTGGGTATGATGTTGTTATAGATAATCAATCTCACAATTATTCGCTGTTAGCTGTACAAGGTCCAAAAGCATCCGCCTTAATGGAAAAAATGGGTGTAAAAAAAGATGACCAACCGCCATTTTTTAATATAAAATCTGCCAATATTAATGGTGTTGATATTTGGCTGTCCAGAACAGGTTACACTGGCGAAGATGGGTTTGAAATCCTTATTCCGAATAAGTATGCACAAAATATTTGGGATTATGTTATTGAAAAAGGACAAGAGTTTGGACTTAAGCCAATAGGGTTGGGGGCAAGAGATACTTTAAGGTTAGAAGCTGCACTTCATTTATACGGAAATGACTTGGATACTACAACATCTCCTATTGAAGCCGGTTTGGCTTGGTCTGTATCGAAAAATAAGCTTGAAGATTATAATGGGAAAGATGTTATCCTTTCTCAATTGGCAAATGGTGTTAGTAGAAAGCTTGTAGGGTTTAAAATGCTTAGCAAAATTCCTGCAAGACATGATTATGAAGTATATTACAATGATGAAATAGTTGGCAAAGTTACAAGCGGAGTGCCTTCTCCGACACTTGGTGAAAATATAGGGCTTGCATATGTAAAAACATCTAGTAATATAAATATAGGTTCAATCATACAAGTTATGATTAGAAACAAATTGTACGATGCAAAAGTTGTTGCTCGTCCGTTTGTTGCAAAGAAGAATAAAGTATAGTTATATTTTGGAAAAGGAGAGAATAAATGACAGCACCGGAAGGAATTTTATGTTCTAAAAGTCACGAATATGTACTGGAAGATGGTTCGTTGTACACAATCGGGCTTACAGATTATGCAGTAGAGCAGTTGGGTGATATAGTTTTTGTTGAATTGCCTGAAGTTGGTGCAACTTTTGGAAAAGGCGAAGTCTTTTCAACAGTAGAATCTGTAAAAGCTGCGTCTGAGGTATATGCTCCTATTGGTGGAACAGTTGTTGAAATAAATGAAAAACTTGTAGAAGCACCGGAAACATTGAATAATGAGCCTTATGGTGAAGGTTGGTTAATTAAGGTTGAAAGTGACACTGCTTCTTTGGATTCAGGTGACTTATTAGAGTATAACGATTATAAAGAAGAACTTGTATAATGAATAATTTTAACGCACATTCAAACAATGACAGAATAGAAATGTTGGAAGCTATTGGAGTTTCTTGCATTGAGGATTTGTTTGCACAAATACCGCAGGCTGCTCGAATTGATAAGTTGAATTTACCAAATGCGATTAGTGAGATGTCAGCACAAAAAAGCTTGAAAGCTTTGGCTGCTAAAAATGAAACTAATTATGTTAGTTTTGTTGGTGGTGGTGCAGAAAAACATTTTGTTCCGGCATGTGTGGCTCAAATAGCACAGCGTTTTGAGTTTAATACGGCTTATACGCCTTATCAACCTGAAATTTCGCAAGGTACTTTGCAGATGATTTATGAATATCAATCAATGATTTGTAATTTAACCGGCATGGACGTTTCAAATGCATCTGTTTATGATGCCGCAACTGCTTGTGCAGAAGCTTTGTTGATGGCTGTAAGAATCACAAATATTCCGAAAGTATTGGTTTCTTCATCACTAAATCCCGAATATAAGCAGGTAGTGGAAACATATTTGTCAGCTCAAAATTTAACTATTAAATATTTTAATAGTGTAGAAGAGTTGAAAACTTTACAAGAAGATTTTGCTTGTGTTCTTGTGCAAAATCCTGATTTTTATGGCGAAATCAATGATTATTCCGAAGTTAAAAATATTTTTAGCGGAAAGAAAACATTGTTGGCTGTTTGTGTAAGTATTATGTCGTTGGCTTTGCTTGCTCCGCCGTCAACATATGGTGCAGATATTGTGGTTGGGGATGTTCAGTCATTTGGCTTGCCTGTAAACTTTGGTGGTCCATATGGCGGATTTATGGCTTGTTTGGATAAATACAAACGTCAACTTATCGGACGTATTGTTGGCAGAACAGTTGATGCAGATGGGAAACAAGCATTTACCTTGACTTTGCAAACTCGAGAACAACATATCAGAAGAGAAAAGGCGACAAGTAATATTTGTTCAAATCAAGGTTTGGCAGCCCTTTGTGCTTCGGTTTATATGACAGTAATGGGTAAAGAAGGTGTAAAAGAGGCGGCTTATTTGAGTGCGAAAAATGCTCATTGTTTAGCTGAAAAACTTTCAAAAAAAGGATTTAAAGTTTTAAACAAAGAATTTTTTAATGAATTTGTTATTGAAGTAGCTAACAGCGACAAATTTGTTGAAACACTTAAGCAAAATAATATCCTTGCAGGTTTAAAACTTGGTCCTGATAAGGTTTTGGTGTGTGCAACCGAAATGAACACAGAAGAAGAAATAGAGTATTACATTAGTAAGGTGTAGAATGAAAGACGAGAAAATAATTGTAACCCTTTTGGGTGCTGATAAAGTTGGTATAGTAGCGGAATTAACTGCCGCTTTGGCAAAATATGGAGTTAATATCGAAGATATTAAACAAACTATTATGCAAGATTATTTTGTAATGTTTTTGCTTGGAGATTTGAAAAATTCAACATATACATTCAAAGAAATCAAAGATGCATTAGATGCAGTTGGTGAAAAACTCAAAATGGAAATTTGGGTTCAAAAGAAAGATATATTTGATAAAATGCACTCAATTTAGATTGTAGAAGGTACACTATGACATTATTTCATACAGAATCAATATTAGAAACTATTAACATGATAAAAGTTCATCACTTGGATATTAGAACTGTTACGTTGGCTTTGTCTTTGCGTGATTGTTGTGATGAGGATGTAAAAAAAGTTGGAGAAAAAATTTATAATAAAATTCTAAAATATGCAAAGAATTTGAATAAATATGCTGACGAATTGGAAGCAGAATATTCAATACCTATTATCAATAGACGTATTGCAGTAACCCCGATTTCGTTGATTGGGGAATCTTGTAAAAATTATGACTATGTTTATTTGGCAAAAGTTTTGGATAATGCTGCAAAAGAAGTTGGTGTGAATTTTGTTGGCGGCTTTGGTGCAATGGTGGAAAAAGGATTCACTAGAGGAGATTTAGCTTTAGTTGAAAGTATTCCTGAAGCATTGAGAGTTACCGACAGGATTTGTTCTTCAATAAATGTTGCATCATCAAAATCAGGTATCAATATGGATGCAGTATTGAAGATGTCAGAAATTGTTAAAGAAACGGCTAGAGTAACTGCAGATGCAGACGGAATTGGTGCGGCAAAATTGGTGTGTTTTTGTAATGCCCCTCAAGATAACCCATTTATGGCTGGAGCATTCCATGGCATAGGTGAACCTGAATGTGAGTTAAATGTTGGAGTTTCAGGTCCTGGGGTTGTTGCTGCTGCTGTTGCTGCGTTGCCAAAAGATGCTGATTTAGGAACATTAGCTAACAAAATTAAGCAAATAGCATTCAAAATAACAACAACAGGTGAGCTTATCGGTAGGGAAATGGCTCAGCGTTTAGGTATACCATTTGGGGTAATAGATTTATCTTTAGCACCGACACCTACTCCTGGGGATAGTGTTGCTGGGATTTTCCAAGCTATGGGCTTGGAACATGCCGGTGCTCATGGTACAACCGCTGCTTTGGCTATGCTTAATGATGCGGTTAAAAAAGGCGGAATTATGGCTAGTTCTCACGTTGGCGGATTGAGTGGTGCGTTTATTCCTGTTTCAGAAGATGCGGGTATGATAGAAGCTACCAAAAAAGGATTTTTGACTTTTGATAAGTTAGAAGCTATGACATCTGTATGCTCAGTTGGTCTTGACATGATTTGTATTTCGGGAGATACTCCGAGTGATACAATTGCAGGTATTATTGCGGATGAAATGGCTATTGGTATGATTAATAAGAAAACAACAGCGGTGCGTGTCATTCCTGTTCCTAACAAAAAGGTTGGAGATATGGCTGTTTATGGTGGGTTGTTGGGTGAAGCTCCAATTATTAAAGTTAATTCACTCTCATCTACCGGTTTTGTAAGACGTGGAGGTAGAGTTCCTGCCCCGATTCATAGTTTGAATAATTAAGGATGGTAAAATGATAAAACCTTGGACTGAATATTTTTTAGATATGGCAAAAACTTGTGCAACTCGTTCAAATTGTATTAGGGCGAATGTTGGTGCTGTTATTGTAGGACCTGATAAAAAAATTAAAGCAACAGGTTATAATGGAACTCCCACAAAGGTTGTTTCTTGTTATGAGCTTGGTGAGTGTTATCGTATAAAAAATAATATCCCTTCTGGAACAAGATATGAAACTTGTCGCTCAATTCATGCAGAACAAAATGCTATAATTCAAGCAGGTCAAGACCGTTGTCAGGGAGCAACCATGTATATTTACGGACACAATTTTATTTGTATTTTATGTAAACGCTTTATCGTTCAAGCTGGGATAAAGGATGTTTACTTGCAAAAAGATGAAAATTCTCCGATTATCCATGTGGAAGTTTCAGATATTCAAAAAGAATTGTCAGAAGCTTTTGCGGTTTCTCCTAATTAATCAAATGGCAACCATTTGTTTTTAAGACGGTTTAGTTCGCCCGAATCTCGCATGTGTTCAATTATGTGATTTACGTTGTGGCGTAAAGAATCGCTTTCTTCTTCCATTCTGAATGCGATGGCATAAGGCTCTTGAGTATAACGTTTTGATAGAATTTTCATAGTTGGGTCATCCATAACGATACCTGCAAGTATTGTATCATCGGTTGTAAATGCATCTCCATAGCCCCTTTTGAGTGCATTATACGCTTCGCCGGTGGATTTGTAACCTTGTACAATTGCTCTTGGGGAGTAGTGTTTAATATTTCTTTCTGCCGTTGAACCTAAAACAACTATGACTTTTTTGTCTTTCAAGTCAGTTAGTCCTTGAATATCAGATTTTATTGGTGTCATTAGTGCTTGACCCGCCACATAGTATGGTGTTGAAAAATTTACAACATGTTTTCTTTGTGGGGTTATTGACATCGTTGCAACAATCATATCAACCTTGCCGGATGTAAGTGTCAATATTCTGCTGGATGGCGTAACTTGGACAAATTCAATTTTATTTTCATCCCCTAAAATGTTTTTTGCAATTTTTTTTGCTAAATCAATATCAAAACCTTTGAGTTCCCCGTCTGAATCTTTGTAACCAAAAGGCTTTGCATCAAATTTTACCCCAACGACAAGTTTGTCATTTTTAAGTATTTTTTCCATTAAGCTCGCAGATTGTTTTTCAACTCCGCAGCCGCTCAACAAAGTTATTGTAAACATTATAAATACAATTGATAATAATTTTTTCATAATCATCTCCATCTTTTATTATTATTACAAAAAAAAGTTCTTTTGTAAAAATTTGTAATATTTTTGATTGAAAAAGAAAAATTATTTTTTTCAGCAGTATTAAAAAAACAAAAGAGTCAAGAAAAAGGAATAAATAATTGAAAATAATTGCTTTTAGCGGAAGACGTGAAGATACTAATAATGTAAAAATATTGAAAGACGGCGGGCAAATGATGACTTTGCCCAGAGCAAGAGTTATCAGAAACGCAATAGATTCTCTTTCAGGCTCATCATCACAAAAAAATATAACTAATTTATTAGATGTGGCTGCAAACAACCAATATGGCTTGAGAGCAAATTCCGCACTTCGAAGTTATTTGAATGACCATTCTCCATTGAGTGGAACTGTATTGGAAAATAATAATTGGGATTTGCAATTACAAGAAGCGATAACAAAAGCAGTAAGTAAGTTGCCAAAAAATAAGCGGGAAGCATTTTTAGAACAGCAGGAACGTATATTTAACCAACCATTAGATTTAACACCAACTGAGCAGCTGATTATAAAGGATAGAGAAGAAATTTTGAACTCTAAGCCTATTCAGGAAGCTGCTGCAGATGAGTCTAAAACAAAAGATGTTGATAAGGCTGTAAAATACTTAGATTATTTTGTTGCGTCATCAGAAACACCGATGAAGGAGAAAGAATATGTACTTTCAAAACTTTCTTATATGTTGAGTGATGATTATGCAATTAACCCACAATTGAAAGATAAAAAATTTCAAGTTTTTTCAGAAGTTATTAATGATTTAGTTATCCAAGTTCCAGGGCAGAAAATTTTGACAACCAAGGACTGTGACCAAATGCGTCACGGGTCTTGCGGTGCAATTTCACAAGCCAGAAAAGCTTTGTTGTATGAGGATAAACCTGCTTACATCGATGTAATTTTAAGCGAATTGGACGACAAACCTTATATGGAAGTCTATGACGTAACCAGACTTAGTGAGTATGAGGCAGAAAGAGAAGCCAAGAAAAATGATTCTGATGCCGATATTTTTAATTTGAGTACGCCAAAAGTTAAAGTTGAAAAAGCTCAAATTAATTATGATAGAGCATTATTTGAAAACTATCGTATTATTGATACATCTACATTGCATTGGATGAAAATTGCGGATACCGTTGGTGATGGTACTATTTCTTTGAGTGATTATTTCGCTTTTGATAATAGACATAAAGGTTTGTTGCATGATTCTCATATTGTAAAAATTGCAGACAAAAGCTATGCCTCACAGCACGCTTATTTAAGAACTTTAATTAAAAGCAGAGATTATATCAAATCTTATGAAAAAGCTATTTTGAAAAATAAAATAAAAGATAGAGAAGCTCTTAAATACGAAAATGATGCTTGGAAAAACCGTAATGAAAGTCACCATAGCATGGTGAAAATTCTAAAAACTATTGTCCCCAACGCAACCGCTGAACAATTAGATTTAGCGATAAGAAGTGCAACACGAACTATCCACATCAATTTCAAAAATAATGATGAGGTTTTAACTACTCAGATTGTTGATTTCTTATCAAAAAAATTAGGCGAAGAATACCGTCCGGCTTTACAAAAAAAGGCAGGGGAAATTTTACCTGAGTTGAAAAAGTATGAGAAACATAAAAAAGCTTCAGATGCTTATAGTCAGTCTGTGGCTGAAAAGTCTGCTATGCAAAAGAAGTTATTTCAAATAGGTGTTGCTCAAAGAGAAATAGTCAGACGTCAGTTAAAATGGGATAATTCAGGCGGCGATTTATTTTTTGATGATTTGAAAAAGCCTGATTATGTTACCCAATTAAGACAGTATGTAAAGCGTTTGGAAAAATTAGCACAGTCAAACCCAAATAGTAAACAGATAGCTGATATAAAAGCAAGATTTAATTTTGATGATGCTGGAGTTCGCAAATTTTTGGCGGATATTCAGGAAGATATAAATGTGCATATTCCGGATGAAATTGATACAAAACTTGCTGTTTATAACACTAGTTATAAACAAATTGTTTTGAATACGCTTAAAAGAGGTTTAGAATCTCATCGTGCAGGTGATTATTGGTATATGCATGATATTTCAAATAAATTGGGTTACATGCCTGATACGAAGAAATTTGGGGAAAAATTGGAGCGTATTTGCAAAAATATTGAAGCTGCTAAAAATCAGGAAGAAATAAACAAGTCATTGGCTGAATTGGGGGCTCATAACGAAAGTGATATTGTTATTAGTGCATTAAATAATTTAACAGAGAATATTAATAGTGTGCTTCTAACAAAAGGTTTGGCTGAGGTTAATGCTCAATTTGGCGGGACTGTAAAATTCGCATCTGAAGAAGAATTGTGGAATTTTGTTAATACTAACAATTCTGAAATTGAGCAGCAAACACGTTATATTGAAATTGCAGCGAATCTTGTAAATTTCCCGACTGTTCCTGATTTGATTTTGAAACAGTATGAAGCAAAAGGTGAAATTTTAAGTGAAAATGTTTTAGACAATTTAAAAGAAAAGTTTGATGATTTAGATAACGCAAAAGAACGATATGCCAAAAGAAGAATGAACGGGGAAGATGTTTATGTTCCTGTTTCAATGTTTCAGTTAACAACTGAGCAAAAGACGGCTTTGGAGCAGGTAAGAAAAAGTCTGCCTAAATTCAAACGAATCGTGACCAGAGAATATATTAATCAAAACAAAATGATGAAAGATAAGTTGGACGAACTTTATAAAGAAATTGGACAACGAAAAGGTCATTTTTGGGTTGGTGAAGAAGGTCATTCCGGATTGAGGGATAATGAAATGATTCGTATTATGGAACAGATGACCGGACGACCCTATTATTCGGAAAAAGATATTGATAAAATTGTAGATAGCATCAAATCAGGTAAAGGAGCTTCTTCATCTTCTACCAATGTTTCTTATGATGAATACAGCGGACACGCTCAATACATCGCTGATGTCAGAGAAATTGATGTGAAAGACCCCAAAACCGGAAATGTCGAGAAGAAAGATGTTCTTCTTCATGATAACAGTTGGGGACGTGCAGAACTAAGAGGCTATTTTGTAGATAAATCAGGTAATGCTCGTACCAATTACGGTAATAAATATGGCGGGAAGCAAGGTTTCATTTTAACGGATGAATTGTTGGCTGGTTCCTTGGTTGATGAATATCGCTATGCTTATGGGCAAGAAGTTTCATATGAAGATAGTAAAGCAATTGATGGACCTTCTCTTGAAATCATATCATCTCAAGATAGATTCAGAATATTTAATTCAGCAAGAATGCAGGGGATTGACCCTGCGATTACTAAAGAATCTATGCAGCTTATGAAGTATTTGTTTAATATTTCGCATTCAGAAAAGATTATTGATGCTCTATTCCAAGCATTGGAAAAAAATGATTATAAAATAAATTTAGATAATAGTAATAATGCCGAAACAATCTTGTCCGGAAAGCAAAAAATGTTGTTAAAACGTCTTGGGTCTTATGATGATGTAAAGTTTAATCCTGAAGATTATGACAAATTAGCAGGTAATGACCCATTAAAAGTCATTATTGCAAAACAACTATTAATACGAGCAATTACTGAATTGAATAATTTTTCGGAGATTGTTGAAGATAAATTATCTGATGTTCAAACAATGAGGGGACTTGAAAAATTTAAGGCTAATTTGTTGAAATCTTATAAAGCGGATTTTGATACATATTTATCTAAAAAACTAACACCTGAAATCAAAAAAGAGATGATAAAAGTTCTCAAAGACAGTATAAAGGCAGAAGCTAAAAAATTGGAATCTAAATATGGCAAGTTAGGGAAGGATTTTGATAAAAAATTAACTAAAGCCTTGATTGATGCTATGGACGCTCCATACAACGGTCAGAGCGTAAAATTAACGGAAAATTTGGTAATGGCTGTTGCGACTACTGCACAAAAAAATACAGATTTTGAAATGGAAGATATCCAAAAGTTGATTGACACAACAGCAGATTCAACAATGGATATGCTAATGCCTGAAAGCCTTCAGGCAATGGCACAAACTCCAAATGGCGACAAGTTGATTAAATTTATTGAAAGTAAATTTAATCCGGTTGATGATGACGATTTGATGGCTACATTCTTAAAATTAACTAATATGCCTCAAGATAAATATGAAAAGCTTATGGCATCTATGACCTTCGAAGATGTTGGCATCAAATTTGAAAAACCTGAAAAAATAATAAAAATGATTCAAATCGATAATGTTTCCGTAAAAAGTGGTTTTAATATGGAAGCCAGATTGCATTATTTTGATGAAGCCACAGGAACAAAGACGAAAAAAGGTAAGATTAGCAAAGAAGCTGCCGCCTTGAACACTGCATATTGGAATATTTTAGCAAGTGTTTCCGGATTGGAAGTCGGTCGATATGTCAAAGACTGGAAAGAGGATGCATTCAAAAATTATGGTGCAAGAAGTGCCGTTCCTGATATTAAAGTTCGTTCTGATGAACAAATCATTGATTTGTATAAAGCAGAGTTTACAAATATGATTAATGGTATTACCAAGATGAAAGCTTTAAAGACTATAAATCAATATTTGACTTCAATCGAAAAAATTAATGAAATAGCTAAATCCGGTGATTTGGAAAAGGCAAAGAATGAGCTTATAAAGAACTTGGAAATTGTGAAAAATTTAGCTACTGTTGATGGCAAATTAAAAGAGTCTTATGATGCTGCAAATTCTGTTACTGATAAGTATGAAAATTATGGCATTGTAACTAAATCTGACCTTAATAATGCATTGAGTGTTATTAACAATCAAAGAAAAGAGCGATTAGCCGAATATACATTGGAAACAACTAAGGCAGAACTTGCCAATACAAAAAGAATATTCACCCATAATATTGAATATTTAGTTAGAATTAATGTATTACCAAAATATCAAGAACATGCTAAACGTCTTATTCACAATTGGGTTAAGTTGGCAGTTAAAAATGTTTCATCTCCTGACGCAAATGAAGCTTTAGGTAAGGCTATCGAAGATATGACAAAACACTTTATCTTGAAAGAACCTGATAAGTTGTTGGGTTATGTGGTTGAAAGAGCCGCAGAAAAGAAAAAATATGTAGATGCAAAAAATGCCGGTACTCAATCTCCTTCAAACATAATAAGTGAAGAAATGAATGATAGAATTGTCAATGAGCTAAAAAATTATTTGACAGAAGCATATCACAAGTCTAACCGAGCAGAGTTGGAATTTAAACTTATGAGTTTGGCAGCAAAAGGGCAGTCAACAAAAGTTAGAGATGTTATTAATAAATCTAATATCAAATTGATTGATACAGAAGGCGGACGACATGACTTCTTCTCTGAAATGGGTATGGGAAATGTAATTAATGCACTTTCTGATATTGAAAACAATAATTCAACTTTGCTTCTGTTTATAGAACAAGCAGGTTTGGTAAAAGATTTCTTGGAAACTATTTATAAAAATGATCCGAAATCATTGTCGAAACTTTTCAGAGAAAAGACTCGAGAATTGGTGAAAAGTATGCCAACCCGTGCTTATATATCAAATAATATTAGCCAATTCCTTCAAAGTACTCCTGTGGTTCAAAAACCTAGTAAAGAAATTCTCTTAGCTTTAACAGAATCGTATCTGGATAAGCTTTGGGAAAACAAAGGACAAGAATTGTCTAAAAATTGGCTTGATTTCTATTCTAATCAATTTAGAGCTATTGTCGGACAAATGACATCTCCTGAAAATGTGCCGGCAAAAGAATTATTAGCAGCGACTCATGCACAGTGTATTTCTATGTATAATGATGAAATTTCTTCACAAGCTGCATTTATAAACGATTTGAGAAATGGTAGTTTGAATCGGGTTAAATTATTAAATTCAGTAAGGATAGCTCCAGATTCTGAAGAAGATAGGCGTCGTTCTGCGTATAATGCACAAATGGAAAAAGTTTTGGATTATGCAGACAGATGTGGATACTATTTAAACATTGTGTTGAATCAGCCGCCTGTTGTTGGCTATGTCAATAATGATGGTTAGCGTTGCATAATGGGGAATATCATAAATTTCCCATTTTCATCTCGCCATTGCATCCAACCAATTTTGATTTCGTTCCCGAAATCAAGTAATTTAACCATCATCCAATTACCTCGGATAAGTGTAAGTTTTGTGTATCGGGCATAAGTTATTCCCCAAACTTTTTGGCTGTTTGGGTCGGGATTAGACATTAAGCGTTTATTTATTTCAGGCATGTCTTTGAAAAAATAAACTCCGTTTTTTCTGCCCCAACTCATATAAAATCCCAGCCAAGATACATATCTGTTTTTAGGTGTTGTTTTAACCCAACCACTTTTCCCTGATGCTTGGGAATAATAAATTTTTACCCATCCGTCAATTTCTTCATCTACTGTGCAGTATGCAATGTTTTGTGATGGGATAAATACTGCAAAAATATCGTTTTCTTTGGTTTTGTCATTGATTAATCCATTGGAATCCCACTTAACAGATTTTAAAATAGGTGAAGTTTCATCGGGTTCAGCGTATATTTCAAATTCTTGAGGAGTATTAAATGCTCCAATGCCCGTGAACCTGATACTATCAGTGTATCTTGGAATTACGTCTGCAAAACATTTGTTTGAAATTAACAGACAAAATATTAAACCCAATAACATTAAAAATCTTTTCATAAAAATATTATACCCTATTTTCTTATTGTGGCTATACTGTGTTTATTCTATAATTTAGAAAACGGAGGTCTATATGTCAAATAATATTGGGAAAACATTAAGCATAATTCAATCATTGGAAGAGAATGAACAGTATGAAAAAGCGGTAGAAGAGCTTTTAAAGCTTAATGAGGCTGTTCCTGATAATATCGAAATTGTTAAAAATTTGGCAATGGATTATGAAGTTTTAAAAAATGCTGATGAGGCAATTTTTTGGTGGGAAAAATATAAATCTTTAGATGCTAATGATACTATTTCTTATTTTCAACTTGTTGATTTGTATGCAGATAAAGATAAGTTTCAATATTACATGAATCGGGCTCATATTAAAGTCATAGAAGGGAAAAATGGGCAAGCTGCTGATGATTTTAAAAAGGCAATAAATAATTCTAAAGATGAGGCTGAAACATCTAAAGCAAGATTTATGTTAGCCGTTATGTACGAATCTATGCAGAAAAATACTGAAGCTATTCAAGAATATTTGCGATTATTGGAATATGAGGATAATCTAAACATTTATCAACGTTTAGTTGAATTATACAAGTTGGAATCAGATGAAGATGCAATAGGACTGCTTGAAGACGCTATTGAAAAATTTCCGAATGAAAATGAATTGAAAGAAGAAATAGCAAAGCTTTATTATAAGATAGGTGATTTTGAAAAAACGCTAAAATATGCACAAAATGATTTGACCAAAGCTAAGGTTTATTTGGAAAAACAAGATAACGAAAAAGCATTTGAAATTTTGTCTAATGCTAAGATATCAGAAGAAAATGCAATCAGGTATCACTCCTTGTGGGCAGAATATAACTACAATTTAAGTGAGTACGATAAAGCTTTGGAAAATCTTTCTAATTTAGAAAAAGTTAGCCCAAATTCTCCTGTGTTATATCAAATGAGAGCTTTGATTTATGAAGCGCAAAACAATGAATATATTGCTCATTTATGTTGGGCTAAGTGTTATGAATTAAAAGGACAAGTTGATTTGACTATCGATGAATTGCTTTTGGCTCATCAGGCTAATCCTCAAGATGAAAGAGCGATTTTGTCACTTATAAACGTTTATACTCATCAGAATGATAATCACTCAGTTATAGAATTTTGTGAAAAGTTACACAAGATAGATGATAAAAATACTTTTGCACTTAAAAAACTTGCTGAATTTTATCAAAATCATGGTGAAAATGAGATGGCATTAGATTTTTATGAAAAACTTTATGTCGTTGATAAAAGTAATGTAGCTAATTTAAAACTTTTGGCGGTAGCGTACGAAAAAGCAAGAGATATTGATAATGCAACAAAAGCATGGCAAAAATATTTGGAAAAAGCTCCAATGAGTGAAGATACAGAACAAATTAAACGTAAATTGGAAGTTTTGGAAAAATCCGAAGCGTCAGTAGTTTCGTCTGAGGGCTTTTTAGAAAAACTAATAGGATTTTTCTCAGGTAAATAACATTGTATCGGATTCAATTATGTGCTAATCTTTAGTTATGATTGAGCTTTTGATTTTGTATATTCTAAATACCAGAGATAAAACAATTTACGCAATTAGGCGTGAAATAATTGAGTTGTTTGGAATGTTTACACAGCCTTCTTTGGGGACGATTCATCCTGCGTTAAAAAGACTTTTGGCTAAGGAAGCTGTCAAGTTTGAAAAAAAGTTTTCTGAAGGTGGAAAAAAATCAACATACTACTCAATTACACCGGAAGGTAAAAAGGTATTTAAAGAGTTGTTTTTTGAGGATATATCTTCTAATCCGTCGTTGTTTTATACTCAGCTTATGTCTAGGATTTTAACAGTATCAATGTTGGATAAAGAAGATAAAACTGCATTTTGGGATGAGTTGTCTAAAAACGTTGATATTCAGAGAATGGAAGTGGAAAAAGCTTTGCAAAACCCTTATGTTAGCTATGATGCTTGGCAAAAAGCGGTTATATTAGAGGTTTTGAATAATGCAAATTCTTTAGCTGCATTAGTTGAGAGGTTGAAAACATATTAATGGGTGCATTTGTTGCTGAAGTCGAAAAAAATTCTATTGCTCAAGAGTTAGAAATTGTTCAAGGGGATGAAATTGTAACAATTGATGGTATTGCACCTAAGGATTTGATTGAATATCGTTACTTGATGATGAACGAAGAAATAACTATCGTTGTAAAAAAGACAAATGGTGAGTTGGAAGAGATAGAAATAGAAAAAGATTTTGAAGAAGATTTGGGCATAATTTTTGAAAGTGCAGTTTTTGACAAAATTAAGTTGTGTGCGAATAATTGCATTTTTTGTTTTGTTAATCAACAGCCAAAAGGGATGAGAGAAACTCTTTATGTGAAGGATGATGATTATAGGTTGTCGTATTTGCAAGGAACTTATGTTACATTAACTAATTTGACCAAATCTGACCGAGAAAGGATAGAGCGTGACAGATTAGGTCCTTTGTATGTTTCTGTTCATACAACAAATCCTGAGTTGCGTCAAAAAATGCTTAATAATAAAATGGCTGGCAAAATTATGGACAATTTGCGTTGGTTAAAAGAAATTGATATTCCTATTCACGCTCAAATTGTTTTGTGTCCTACTTACAATGATGATTTAGAGTTGGAAAGAACTTTAAATGATTTAAAGGAAATTGAAGATATTTTGTTGTCTGTTGCAGTTGTTCCTGTTGGGATTACTCAATTTAGAGATACACCGCTTATTTCAGTTGATAAAAAAGTGGCTTGTAGAACAATCGAGTTGATTGAAGAGTTCAACAGTGCGATGGGCAGGGCGATTGCGTGTGCTTCTGACGAGTTCTTCCTGATTGCAGAAAAGCAAGTGCCTGAAAAGCGATATTATGGCGATTTTGCACAACTTGAAGACGGGGTAGGTGCGTTGCGTTTGGTTTTGGACGATTTTGCCGAAAGAAAGAAAAATTTGCCAAAGTCTATTGAAAATTACAAAAAAATGCATCTTGTCACCAGTGTTGCTGCGGGTACAATTTTTAAAGATATTGTTTCACAGATGAATGAGATTAAGAATCTGGATTTTAGGTTGGAAATTATACGCAGTGATTTTTGGGGGAAAGATGTTTGCGTGACAGGTTTGGTTGTCGGGCAAGATATTTTAAATCAGTTAATGCCGAAAAAAGACGACATTGAAACTGTTATTATTCCATCAATTATGCTAAAACCGCTTAGTGAAAACTTCTTGGACGATATCACCGTAAGTGATTTAAAAAGGCAACTTGAGTGTGAAGTTTTGATTGTCGAAGATATTTATTCAACAAAGGATATTATAAAGTTTGCCTTAGCGTAGCTTAAAACCGAGTGGTAACAACTCTTTTATGGAAGTTATATGTAGTCCTTCTTCGTGGGCTTCAAGTATTATTTGAATATCATTATTGTTTGCAAATTCCCAAATCCATTGTCTGCAAGCCCCACAAGGAGCACACATTTTTTCTTTTGGAGAATATATTGCAATTGCCAGAATATTGCCTTTTTCGCCTTCAGCAATAGCTGTTGAAAGTGCGTTTCTTTCGGCACAAAGTGTTAGTCCAAAACTTGAATTTTCTACATTTGTACCTTTATAAATGTTTCCGTTATCATACAACACAGCTGCCCCGACAGGGAAATTAGAATATGGTGAGTATGAGTTTCTCACAACGTCTTTGGCTATATTCATTAATTCTTCATTTGTAATCATGGTTTTATTATTCACTATATTTAAAAATTAAAAATCATGTGATTAATGGATATAAATTTTCACAAAAAAGTTATAATTGATTTAGTATAGATAAATTAGGGTATATATGAGCATTTTGAATAAAATATTGGGGATTGTCTTGTGTTTGCTATTGGGAACATACTGTGTAGCACAAGAAACAGCAGCGATTTCAGCTGATAGCAAGACATCAATTTTGGTTATCTCAGAACGGGTAGAGCAAGCAAATTCAAGATATTTGATTTACCCTGAAGTTAGTGAAATGATTGCAGCAGAGGTTATTAACAAGCTTAATACTGACGGTGCGATTTATGCTCCGACATTATCAAGTGTCAGGGAAAAGTTAAGAGGTCCTGAACTTAGTTATTCTGCAAATAAACTGCTAAATGATTATAGATATACATATGAGTTGAATTATCAGGCATTAAGAAAAATAGCTAAAAGTTTTAATACAACAAATGTGCTAATTGTTACAGGTGGTTTGGACACAGTAAGTGATTTTATAAAGCCAACGTGGTGGTCGTTTTTAAATGTTCCGGGTGAAAATGTTGTTAAGACGGAATATAGGCTATATACATATTTAGCGTTGGTTGATTTAAACTCCGAAACGATTAAATGGCAAAATACTTATCATAGGCAAATAACTTCACCTGAGTTTGCATTGGCAAATGCGACATTTTCACCTGATTATCGACAATTGAACAAAATCAAAAAAGGCTCAATAGCAATTGCTAAAGATGCAGCTTATAGGGTGGAAAATGTTTTGGCTCCTTGGTATGCCAAAAACGCAACTCCGCCAACTATGCATGAATTGGTGAAAAATAAGGTGAATAAAAAGTACAACGAATATGTTCAAAATATAAATGATTATAGAACTCAAAAAACTTTAGAAAAGCAAAATGCAGAAAATTTTGCAGATGGAAATATTAAAAAAGATGAACCTGAAAAAGAATTTATAAAATTACAACAAAAATCTGTTGAAGAAGAAATTAAATTAGAAGAACCAAAATTAATTCAGCAAAACGCAGTTCAGATTGAAGATTCAGTCGTAAACGAGAAACAAGAAAAAAATATCCAAGTAAGTCCGCTTAATATTATCATTCCAAAGATGTAATTTAGTAACTTAAATTAAATTTATGCTTTGCATATCCGTTATATTATTATATAATAGAAATGAAATCTAAATTGGAGGCAACTTGTCACAGATTCTAAGGATAAAAGGTGGCACATCGTTAAAAGGTGAAGTCGAAATAGGTGGGGCAAAAAACGCTGTATTAAAGCTTATGGCAGCTGCTTTGTTGCCAAAAGGTGTTTCTAAAATTTACAATGTCCCAAATCTTACTGATGTTAACATTATGTTAAATGTCATAGAACAGCTTGGTGTAAAAACTGTTTATGATAGAGAAGAAAAATCTGTAACAATTGATGCTACTGATATAACGAGCATAACTGCAAAGTATGAATTAGTTAGTAAAATGCGAGCATCGTTCAATGTTTTGGGTGCGTTGGTCGGTCGTTGCAAAGAAGCTATTGTTGCACTCCCTGGAGGTTGTGCGATTGGCGAGCGGAGAGTTGATTTCCATATCAAAGGTTTGGAAGCTCTTGGTGCTAATATCAAAATTGAAAATGGTTATGTTCATGCAAAAGCTTCAAAGCTAAGAGGTACGGATATTTACTTGGATATCCCTTCTGTTGGTGCTACTGAAAACTTAATGTTAGCATCAGTTTTGGCTGAAGGTTCTACTCGTATCCAAAATGCGGCACAAGAACCTGAAATTATCGATTTGGCTAATTTCTTGAATGCAATTGGTGCTGATATTCAAGGTGCAGGAACATCGGAAATTCTTATTAATGGTGTAAAACAGTCAGATTTGCACCCAATTGAGTACACAACCATTCCTGATAGAATTGAAGCCGGTACTTATATGGCTGCGATTGTTTGTACAAAAGGGAAAGGAATAATAAAAAATATTTTCCCCAATCACTTAACTTTCTTTACGTCTAAGCTTACTCGCATGGGAGCTAGTGTTAAGTTGGTAGAGCCTACATCATTGGAAGTAAGTTGCAAGCATAGATTAAGTGCTATTAATATTGTTACTCAACCTTACCCAGGGTTTCCTACTGATTTGCAAGCTATTGCGATGGCAATGTTAACAAAAGCAGACGGAGTTAGTATTATTACGGAAAGTTTATACGAAAATAGATTTATGCAGGTGCCTGAATTGCGTCGTATGGGGGCGGATATACATCAAGAGCGTAATCATTCTCTTGTTAGAGGTGTTCGTAAACTTACGGGTGCTAATCTAAAGGCCAGTGACTTGAGAGCAGGTGCTTCTTTAGTCGTTGCAGCTTTGATGGCTGAAGGTTACAGTGAAATAGAAAACCTTGTTCATATTGATAGAGGTTATGAAAATTTAGAAGATAAGTTAAGAAAGTTAGGTGCAAACATAGAGCGAGTTAATGTGTCGGATGATTTGTACAATGCTACGGTAAAAGGAAGTTTAAATGAGTCAGCAATATAAAAGATGGTATGATCATGACCCAGTATTGTTAAAAGTCATCGATCTTCTAAAAAATTATCAAGAAGAGTTGAAATCACAGGCTGTCGTTTTCCTTGAAAAAATTGAGGAAAAAGTTTCAAAGGAAACAATTGACAGATTTTATGAAATGGTAAAACCTGTGAATGGCAATCGTTGGTATGACAAGGACCCTGTTATCTCGAAAACTGTTGAATTGCTTCGAGTTGTGCCTCCAGAAATTCAAAAGTCAGCAGCTGAGGCTTTTATAGAAACTTTGACAAAAGCCGGTATTGATGTTGATGATGTTACCGCATTATAGTCCTTAGGTCATTTGGGGGTGACAAAGTTTTAAGCATGTGTTATAATAAACTTGTAATTGAGAAATTATTAAAAAGAATTTTTATGTTTTCATTATTAAAATCAAATTTTACCTGACGTGAGTGCTTTGAGGCACGGTTGTTTGTTGCGACTGTGCGGAAGAGTTTTGATTGTTGGTTTGTCACGCCTGAAGTTCAAAATGATTCCATTCAATTTTTTAGCACACAGTTTAGGAAGGTATTTATGCGATTAAAAAACAGAGCTTTTGCTCTAATATGGATTATTTTATCTGCAGTTCTTTGTTGCGGGTTGTTTTCACAATACGAAAAAAATCTAGCAAGTTCTGCGATAACGGTTCACACTCAATCTCAAAATCAAATTGATAGTGAAAAATTGGCAATATTCTTGATTTTTACAACCCTATTATCACTGGCGATGGGTGTATTTTTCTTTGCTTATAGCGACGAGTTAGAAACATATATCGGCAATTATCAAAGAACAAAAGAAATTTAAAAATAAAAAGAGCTGACTTCAAGTCAGCTCTTTTGTTATGAATTAATATAATCTAAGAAATCAAAGCTTTTTTGATTCTATTAGTGAATTTATCTTTACCAATAATGTTGATAACCGCAGAAATGTCTGCACCGTGAGTTCTACCTGTTATAGCAGCTCTTATTGCCCACATAGTTTCTTTTGGTTTGATACCTTGTTCTTTGAAGAATGTTCTTAGTTCTCCGAGTTTTTCGTGTAAGTCTTCAAGGTTATTGAAGTCCCAACCATCTACATCTTCAAGAACTTTGTTCAATACTTTTTGAGATGTTTCAGTCGCTAGAACATCTTCCTTAACAGTTCCTTCAAATTCAACATCTTCTCCAAAGAAGAATGGAATATCTTTTACAATATCAGAAAGAATTGTAAGCGGTTCTCTTGTTACTTCAACCATATGCTCAAGTTGTGCAGGTGTTAGTTCATTGATATTATAAGCTTCTTCGATGTATGGTTTGATTTTTTCTGTAAGTTCTTTGATATCCATTTTTTTGATATATTGACCGTTCATCCAGTTAAGCTTATCGTATTCAAATACAGAGTTTGAAGAAGAAATTTTTGTAATATCAAAATCAGCTGCAATTGCGTCAACTGTTTTAATTTCTTCACCGTCTGAAGGAGCCCAACCCAACAATGCAACAAAGTTTACTAAAGCTTCTGTTAAATAACCTTGTTTAACAAAATCGCTTACAGCAGTTGCACCGTGACGTTTTGAAAGTTTGCTTCTGTCTGTTGCCAAAATCATTCCTAAGTGTCCGAATTTTGGAACTTCTGCACCCAATGCTTCATAAATCAAAATTTGTTTTGCTGTGTTTGAAATATGGTCTTCCCCACGAATAATGTGTGAAATTTTCATCTCCATATCGTCGATAACAACTGCAAAGTTGTATGTCGGGGTGTTGTTTGATTTTTGGATAACAAAATCACCGATAAGGTTGCTGTCAAATTTCAACTCACCTTTAACTAAGTCATTAAATACAATTTCTCTGTCTTTTGGAACTGCAAAACGTACAACTGGTTTGCGTCCTTCAGCGATATATTTAGCTCTTTGTTCCGGAGTTAAGTTTCTGCATTTTTCCGAATAAATATAAGCTTTTTTGTTTGCAATAGCTTCTTCTTTTTCAGCCTCAAGTTCTTCTGTTGTACAAAAACACTCGTACGCATGACCTGATTCAATTAATTTTTGAACATATTTTGGATAAATATCGAAACGTTCTGATTGTTGATATGGACCGTACTGTCCGCCAACATCAGGACCTTCATCCCAATTTAAGCCTAGTGCTTTTAAACTGTCGTAAATATTTTGTGTGTAAGCTTCGTTTGAGCGTTCAAGGTCTGTATCTTCAATTCTCAAAACAAACTTACCATTGTTTTTCTTTGCGAAAAGATAGTTAAATA
This sequence comes from bacterium, assembly GCA_017409065.1. GTDB lineage: Bacteria > Cyanobacteriota > Vampirovibrionia > Gastranaerophilales > Gastranaerophilaceae > RGIG2134. The sequence goes on along the minus strand of JAFQTK010000135.1, from coordinate 3,644 downwards.
ATGCTGTTCTTGCTGTTCCTACGTGGAGGTTTCCACTTGGTGACGGTGCAATTCTTACTCTTATGTTTTCCATATGTTCTCCCTTTTTTCTTTCAAATGTCCGAAGTTAGGGCATTTATTTCTCCTCTATAATTGTACCAAAAGCAAATAAAGAAACAAACTTTTTTGCATGACATGATAAAATCGCCGTGATATAATATTGAAAAGATTGTAGGGAAAGGATAGAAATGTTTTTTGGATTGTTTAAAAAGGAAGAAAATAAAGCCGAAGTTTTAAATTCAGTATATTCTAAGATTAAAGAATATTATTGTACGGAATCACTTAGTGAAGAACGTAAAGAGTTCCTTTCTAAACAGTTAGATGAAAATGGTTTTTTGCCATATCCGTACATAAAGGCATTGGAAGAACTTACTCCTTCAGAAATATTTTTTGCTCTTGAAAAGAAGTGGGAAAAAGAAGGGACTTTTAAAGATGGTAAGTTTGATTTTGTTAACTCAAAAATAAGTGCGTTGGCAAGACATGGAATAAATAATTCCGATTGGATTAAAAAAGAACAACATAATATAAAACTGGTAAACCTTGCAGGACTAGGTGACGGAAATAAAACTACTGATACGGGTAAATTTATTGATTGGTTAAGACAATTATTGATTTTACCCATGGGGATGATTGAAAAAGGGGTATTTCCGACTACAATCTATTTGATACCTTTCCATCCAAGAGAGTTTGGGTGTGCTTATTTGCCTACAAGCTATGGTGTTAGTTCGAATATTGTGGATAAATCACCGAAAAAAAAACAGGGTTGGACGGAGAAGAACAGGTAAAATTATTTGTTCAACTAGCACAACTTGCAGGTCATCCAGTTATTTATGATGTATTGCCGCAGACGGGTAGATTTTCAAAATTGGTTCTGGCTAATCCTTCTTCTGTTAGATGGTTTGATATCCCGAAATTAATTGAATTAATCACTCAGGATGCTGAAAATGTTGCAAACGAATTAGGACGGACTGAAGATAAAGACGATGTGGAAATAATAAAAAATGTTGTTATTAATCTTTTAAATTCAGGAGCAGGGGAATTAAGTGAAAGCTATAAACCCCTTTATGATAAGTTTCTTGAAATGTTACTTGTAAATAAGAAAGTTTTTTCTAATGAAATGATAAGGAAGCAAAATCAAGTAGAACTTGTAAAACGTGTTCGCAAAATTGTTGCAAGCATCAATGGAAATTCAGAAAAGGCAAATTTATCAGAAGATGATATTAAGCATCAAGATGAAATTATTCAAAAATTGATTGCGGAAGGTTTGTGGCCTGCTCCCGGTGGTGCTTGGTGTTCTGCGGGTGTGCCTGTTTTTGATAAAATGTCAGAATGTGCAAGTTATCCGATTTTTAGACATTTTAATTACAAAAATGAAGATGTCACTGAATTTGCCAATCTTGATTGTCAAACTCCATTTTATTTTGTCTTTTTTGAAAATGGGCAATATAATATGCCTGTTATTGACTTTTTTGTGAATTTTATGAAAAATTTGCAAAAAGAATATAATTTTGACGGGTTTAGAATTGACCATATCGACCACGTTGCGGATGAAGTTTCAGAAAAAAATGGAGTTCCGATAAGTTATAGAGCACCTCAAAAACTTTTGTGTAAACTCAATGAAACAATGAAAGCTCAAATCCCTTATTTTGCTACTTTGGCTGAATATATGTTGTGGGATAATCTTTTCAAAGAATATCATCAAAATATGAAATTTGATATTTTGTGGGGAAATGATATTATTTTGCAAAATGAAAAAACTCCGGAAAAAATAGTGGAAGATAATCAAACTTTGGCTCAATATAACACAAATAATCTTAATTTAAGTAATTTGTCTACCTTAAAAACTTATAACAACCAGGACGGAGAATTTAGAGAAATTAATCAGTACCCTGCTGTTTTAGGTGAAAAAGGTGCGTTATTTAAGTGGTTTAAACTTAAATTTTTACCTGGAGGAAAAAATGCACAAAGGCCGGTTATGTTTGTTGATGGGGATGAAAGCTTTACTCAAACAGGTATTGAAGCTGTTATAGGTGCTGAAATTTCGATGCCGCGGGCTAAAAATGAAATGTTCTTTAATAAATTTGAATCAATTAGAAAATTTGCTCTTGAAAATGAATTAACCAGAGAAGGCGAAGCTGAGATAATTCTGCAAGAAGATGACGGCTTTGTTGCTTGGTTAATTTCAAAAGAAATGGTTAAAGAAAGTTTGTTGGTAGTTGCAAATTGGCTGCCTGAAACTTACGAATTACCGATTAGTGATGAGGATGATGCCGCAGAAAAAACACTTGATGTTGTAGATAAAGCTTTAACTCTTCCTTGTGATTATACTATTGTTTCCGAATTTAGGTTCTCAGATGATAGTTTTGATATGTTAGAAGTGGAATTGGCTGAAAAGACTAACCAAATAAACATTGAAAAACTATCTCCATCAGAATTTAGATTATTTAAGTTGGTGAAATAATGTTAAAGAAGTCAGCCATTTTTTTGATTCAAATCTATCAAAAAATATCTTCTTTGACCCCGCCTTGTTGCAGATTTTATCCAACTTGTTCTCAATACATGAAAGAAGCCATAATTAAATATGGCTTCTTAAAAGGTTTTTGGCTAGGTGTAAAACGTATAGCACGTTGTCACCCTTTTAACGAAGGTGGCTATGATCCTGTGCCTTAGGTTTATTTATAAAAAAAAGCCTCTACTTTAAGTAGAGGCTTTTTTATCGGAAATATTTATTAGCAAGCTTGGCAACTTGAACATTTAACGTTTAAATATTCTTCAGCTTCTGCCATTCTAACTTTAATTCTTCCGTCAACTGCGATGCCTTCGCCGGTAGCTTCTGAAATTAATAATGGGTTAATATCCAATTCGTCAATGAATTTAAAGTCATTAACAAGTTGTGATAATCTCAACAATGTTTCTTCAATTTGATTGATTTGAGCAGGAGTTGTTCCTCTTGCACCTTGAAGAAGTTTGTATGCTTTTACGGATTTGACCATTTCGCTGGCATCGATATCAGTAAGAGGTGCAATTCTGAATGTTACGTCTTTTAGTGCTTCTACGAATACACCACCAAGACCAAACATCATCATAGGACCATACTGAGGATCTGTTGCGATACCGCAAACCATTTCACGGCTGCCTTTAACCATTTCTTGGATAATTACACCCTCAAGACCTTCCAACAGACCTTTTGCTTCTAGTCTTGAAAGAAGTCCTTTGTATTCATTTCTTAATTGTTCTTCTGAACGAATATTAACAACAACTCCGCCTACATCAGTTTTGTGAGAAGTTGTTTTTGATGTCATTTTCATAACAACAGGATAGCCAATTGAGTTGCCAAGGTTAACAACTTCTTCTTCTGTTGTAGCTAAGCCATATTTGCAAGCTCTTATTCCATATGCTTGAAGTACATCAATAGATTCTAGTGTTGTTAATTGGTCACGACCTTCTTTAACAGAGTTGCGAATGATAGATTCAACTTTAGCTCTATCTACGTCATAGCAAGGAATTGTTCCAACAGGTTTTTCCATCCATTGACGTTGTTGGTCTAATCTTGCCAATGCTTCCGCAGCTTCTTCTGCGTACATATAGAATGGCATATTTACTTC
>JAFQTK010000134.1 GCA_017409065.1 bacterium | reverse complement strand
TGCTAATTCGGCTACCGCTGAAATCGTTGTCGAAGAAAACTTATTCGACGGAAACGAAGCAAATGCTACTCAAAACAATGCTGTTTCTCAAGATTATCAAAATGCCGAGATGCTCAACACCTTTGTCGCTGCGTTTACTGCTGTTATGGCTCCGTTTATGCAGATGATGACTCAATTTATGACTACTATCACGACAGCTCTCACGGCTAAGGATAATAATCAAGACAATACTACTCTCAAAAAACAAGCCGAGCAACAAGCCAAGCTTACTACTAATTATAAGAAAGAAGCCCTTCAAGAATCGGTTAATTCAGCAGCTTATCAAAGCAAAAGCATAGAATCCCCCGGAATGCTTGCACCCCTAGCTAATGGTGAATCATATATTGCCGGTGAAACAAACAGAAACGAATTAAAAACCTATCAAAATCACAAAGATTTTATTGAGTCCGAATTGGCTAAATTTGAAAATTATAAAACATCAAAAAGAGTCAAATGCCCGACCGGGGCAACCGAATACACAAGCTTCATGGGCATATATCCTTTTGACGCAATAAAAGCTGCGGATACTGATAAAGATGGCTATTTAACCGATAAAGAAATTGCCAATATCACCCAATCTTTATCAGATCAATTAGGTGGCAAAGAAGCGTTGAGTGTTCGAATAGTAATGGATAGAATCCAACGTGGATTAATAAAATAATTAAACAAAAAACATATACAAACAAAAAACCGCCATTATAGGCGGTTTTGTTTGTTTTGTCTTCACTTTTTCTCTAAGTTTAGACTAAAAAACGGAGAGGGGGGGATTCGAACCCCCGGTGGAGTTGCCCCCACACAAACGTTCCAGGTTTGCACCTTAAACCACTCGGACACCTCTCCTTTTGGTTACGCTTTCAATTCTACTAAAAGCAACAAAAAATGTAAATAGTGACCGCTACTCATTCAAAAATTTATAATGGGTCGCTTGCCCGGATGTTTGTGGCTGAACATAATTAGAATAATTATTTCTATTGTTACTCGAAATCTCACTAGGCAAAGATTTTAAAGAAGTAGACAATGCTGAGTTAAAATTAACAGCAGAATTAACATCGTAAAATCTTCCGTTTGTAGCTTCTGCTAAGCACTTCAAATTATTTCCACCATTAATCATTATTACGTCAATTTGAATATCATTTCTTGTTCTAACCAAATTTCTTACAAAAGCACAAGGATTTTTTCCACAAGATTCTGCTCCATCCGTAATTAATATAATTTTTTTCTTTTGATTAATTGCTTTACTCGCAAAATCCTGATATACAGTTCGTTCCAAAGCCAATGTCAAAGGCGTTGCACTTCCAATTTGAGCCTTATTCATTCCAAATGTTAAAGAAGTTGGGTTAAGTTGAGAAATAGGCACGACTTGTTCTGTTGCACTACAACTATTTCCCGCAATTGTACCAACAGCACTACCCAAAACATGGTTAACATTTACAAAAAAATTATTAGAATTTACATCTTTATTCTGTTCAAGCTTTTGTCCAAACACCCTCAATCCAACTTGGGTATCTTTTGGAATTTGTGGAAGAATATTTTGCATTGTATTTTTGGCAACATCTATCCACCGCCTCATACTACCTGAATAATCGATTACAATTTCTATTATGTCAGAATTTGTTTGTTGAACAACCTGATTTTGAGTGTATGGAGCTGGAGTGTACACTTGATAATTAGGAGCTGCAATCGCATATCCGGAAACAAAAAGTAAAAATAAAATTGATAAAAACTGTTTTTTCAACTTGGCTTAACCTCTAAATAATATATATTTTAAAACGAAACTACCTAAATTTTGTTCAGTTTAAATATTTTATAGCATAAGAACCATTATCAAAAAGAAAGTTAAGCCTTAGTTTTTGCCCATTATATGATTCAGGTGGCGGATAATAATGAGGAAGCCGCATCATCATATTATAGACCGCTTGATTAACTGTTTCGTTTGGAGATTGTTGTATAAAATTTCTTTCAACAAGCTTCCCGCTTTTATCTATTGCAAATTCAATCGTACACTGACCACTACCAACAACCGATGTTACTGCCAAATTATTAAACAAAGCTTGCCTAAGGGCTATTTTGTAATTATCTAATTCGACATCAAAAACTTTTTTCGGTTCCTGTTTAACGGATTCTGACTTAACTGCTACTACTTTTTCTTGTTTGGGTTGTACTGTTTCAGAATTTTCACCTTTTTCCTTTGATATCAATTCCTTTTTTTCTTTGTGAACCTGTTTTGGTTTCTCAACATTTTGTTTTACTTGATTTTTTACAACCGGTGTTTGTTGAACAACTTTTGGGCTTTTAAAAACAGGATTAACGATTGTTTTAGGTTTTTCTACTGTATTTTCAATTGATTCTTTTGGCAAGACAGGCAACGGATTTTGCCATAAATCTTCAATATTTGGCACATCACTAACTAACATTTTTGGTTTAGTTTGACTTTCTTGACTTGCTGATGGAAATGGTTTAATAAAAATTAAAGCTAAAACAGACAAAATAAGACAAAGAATGAATATGAGTACAGAAAATATATCAAAAGAAGCCAAATACTCATTAATTTTTGAAGATGCAAAATCAAAACTCTTTGTTTTTTTCGTCACAGATGAAGCTGCAACTTTTTCTGTTTCTTCAATAAACTCAAAAGCATCATTCCCACAATCACAATATTCAGGCTTTACATTATATAATTTTTCACAATCTGTACACTTAAACATCTCTACCTCTTGAATTTTACTGTTTCATAATCAGAGAAGTCATCAGGGGAACTAAACTCTGTTTTTTTATCTTTTTTTAATACAGCCTTAAAATGAACCAATTTTCTTTCCGTCCCAGTCGGAAATTTCAACACATCCGCTCCATCTAAATTCCTAACTATTGGCGAAAAATGTTTTTTTGCCAATTTTGAATATACCTCAGGTTCACTATAAATTTTTATATTTACAATATTTTGGTTAGAATCAACATCAAATTCGATATAATTTAAAGTCCCAATCGGTTGTTTATCCGGTGCAGATTTGGCTCTAATCATTAATTCATTTACCAAGTTACTATGCCAAGTATTCCATTCAACATGCATTGTGGATATTTCTGTTCGTGAAATGTTTACATTTTCATCAATTTTTACCAATTTATGCAAGACTGGCTTGTGAATTGCAACAGCAACAGTTATTAACAAAAATAAAAATATAAAAAACAAAACTTTCTTCATATCTAACGAATTACCCTTTCATAATCTGAATAATCTGATGGACTGCTATATCCTGTTGACATTGACATAACAAAACCACCTGCAACATTTGTTATCACACGTTTCGTTCCTGCAGGAAAATTTAAAATAGGTTTCCCTTGATAACTCATCAAAACAGGCTTAATTCTTTGCACTGCCAAATCTGAGTATGACGGAGTCGTCGACCAAACCTTAATATTAGACATATTACCAAATTTATCAACAGTAAAAGAAAATTTAAACTCAACTCCTAATGGTGCAGCAATCTGCGTATCCTTCATTACCTGATTTTGCAAATCACTACGCCATTGATTCCATGCAATAATTTCTTCTTGTTCAGTCAATTGCTTAATTGAATTAACCGGCATTTCAATTTCTTCAGCAGGTTTTTCTTGTGCAACTTGCGGAACCGTTTTTTCTTGTATTACTTCAGTTTTCACAGGTATTTGTACCGGAGGTTCTTTCTTTTCCGTCAATCCTTTTTTAGAATCTTGTTTTATAGGCGGAGTTTTTACATTCTTTTTAATTTTTTCAACAACTTTAGTCTGCGTCTGCTTAGGTTTATGTTTAGATTGAGCTTGTGGTTTTAATTTTTCTATTTTTTCTGCTTTTTGGGGCATTTGCACAACTTTTGGACTTTTTTCAACATCATCCACTTCATCGACAAAAGCAAAATTTGAATCGACAATCATAATTTGTCTATGCAAGTTAGGCTTAGCAACCAAAACAAGTAAGGTTACCAAAACAAGTCCTATTGTAAATAGAATTGTCACTAATTTATTCATAGAATCCTTAATTAATCTCTATCTATTTTTGCAATTAATTCATCACTTGCATATATATCAAACTTAGTCTGACTAAGCATATATGTTTCTGCAATTAACAATGCCGTAGGCACAGATGCAGCGATAAAACTCAGCAGCAAACCTTGTAAATCACCACCAATTTCAGTCATAAAATATGATATATTCATTGTAAATTCAATAAAAATAATCGCACAACCTATCACTAATGAACGAACTTTTTCAGCCTCGAGCTTTCGTATCGCCTCAAGCCCAAGAATGCTGACTCCATGTACGATATAATTTGAAAAGCCATCTTGTTTTATAACATTTGAAGCCTGAATTTTTCTAATTGTATAAAAGACATTAACAAAAGCAAAAAATGCAAATACAATTAAGAAAGTTGCAAGAACAAGAAATACAGGGCTAAATCTCAAGCCTGAAATTCTTACCCAACCTGCTGCTTCTGGGAAACACATTGCCAAAGTATTAGACACGCCATAAGCCAAAAATGGTGCTGTTAAAATACCAAGAATAATTTCTCCAAAAGATTTTATTTGCAATCCGAATAACTTATCTTTTATGTTTCTTAATTTTGAGTTACTAATACTGTTTACATACCTATCTATCCATTGATTATAATTATTTATAACAGCTTCAAAATCTTCTCTATATTCATATTTATCAATTTCAACAGCCATTCTATGCCCTGCGTTTTTGAAATATCCACAAACCACAGCAAAAACCACTGTTAGTAAAACAAATAACAGCGAAATTAAAATTGAAAATATCAAATTCACCTGTAAGTAATAAACTAAATTTATTGCATAAAAAGCAATTGCAAATAATGCAGAAATTATTATCATAAAATTAGGCACGAATTGTTTTTTCTCATTTTGCAAATACAAATAGACACCTTGTTTTAGGACTAAACAAATGCCATAAACTATAACACTAAACACAAAAAGCATCTTGACGTTAGTTGGCATATGCAAGAAATTGGTTGTTTCTTCAATCTTTAGTCCTAAAAGATAATTTGAAACCCCAAATGAAACTAACAGTGCAGACAAATACATTGCAATATGAACAAACAATGACGCTTTAAAATTCAATGATAATTTATTTTTTAACTCATTCAATGCAAACGATGTTTGTTTAACAATAGCAACTCTTTTTTGCTCCAAATCAGACTTTACTTTTTCCAATTTTACTCTAAGTGCTGCATTTACATCAGCACCATAAAGCCCTTTTAAATCTTTTTCGGTTAAGTCTTCACCGGCAATATCAGAAACCGTTTTCTCAACTTGCGGAGCAGAAACAATTTTGATAGAAATAAAATCATCAGAATTTGCAATCATCAATTTACAAACCGAATCAAATTCTAACTTTGCACCTATTGGCTGTCCTTTAAATAATATTTTGTCAGACATAAAATTATTAACGACTACAAACTTTGAAGAACCAAGTGTATATTGTAAAGTCAACATGAAATCTGAATCCAAGTTAAGAACAAAATCACATTCAGGATTTGTACCAATATTTATTATTTCTTTTTCTGCAAATGTTTTTTCATTATTTTTTGAAGATATAATTACAGCCATATTGCTCCTTTCAACTTATCTTCCGATTGCCTGTAAAAATTTTCTGGTAGATTTATCAACATTTTGTTCCGGTGAAATTATAAGCTTAGTTTCACCCAAAACAGGTGTAAGTTTTTCTTTTACATTATCCAACTTTTGAGGATGGGCATATAAGAATGCCATAGCTAACTCCGGAACATATTCTTGAACCTTTTTTACATTCTCAGGTAATAAATCCCAATTAATTTGTTTTTCAATTGCACCTTCATTTTCCAAATCCCCAATCACAACAACAGCAGGGATATAACCTTCTTTTTTCATTGTCAAAACATGAGAAAATGCTTTTTTCAAAGCTTCACCATAAGCAGTCCCATATTCAGTTTCATCATATTTTGTAAATGCACTCATCGCTTTAGTTATACCACTTGAATTATGAGGTGTCCCCTCATAAATCAAATATGAATCCTCTGATACTTTAATAATTTTAATTTGGTCTTCAGGGTCCAAAAGCTTACACATTTGTTTTAGAAAATCCTTTTGCTCATCCAATTTTGATTGGTTTGAAGCTGAAGAATCAACCACAAAAATAACAGCAGCAGGATGAAATTCATCAACTTTTATACTCTTCAATCCAACCCAAAGCAATTTGCCAATAACACAAAATGCCAAAATTAAAAAACCTAATATTATTAATCTTTTATTCATTATTTTTCCTTAAAACTATAAATACCTTAATTATCATACCACATTATTAATAAGTAGGAGTAACCGTCATAGGTTCTTTTAACTTTATTTGCAGAGGAGTTCCCATCGGGATTTCGACATCCTGCCCTTTTTGTGCTACTGCACTAACGGCACCACCTGCACCACCAATACTTGCCCCAACAGCGACACCTGATGCTACATCACCACCACTTACCAGAGCATACAATGTGCCTGCGACAACACCCATAATTGCCCCGCCAACTACCCTTGATGTTACTTTAACCGTACGATTAATACCTGTTTCTAATTTAACTGAATTGTCTGGCAAACTAAATCGTTGTCCATCCATGCTCAAAACCTCGGTAAACCTTATTTCTATTTCACCATTTCCATAAGCATACCCGGCTTTTTGTGCGTCTACAACTGTTCCGTATAAAATACTTCCTGAAGGGGCAATTAAATTGCCATTATACATCCAATCCCGTTCAAGTACTGCTGTAATAACATCTTTTTCCATTATACTATTTGAGCTTATTGCAGACTGCAAAACAGCATCTATTATAACTCCTTTGGGCAAATGAACAACACGACCTTTTAATTCAGAAAAAGGAATGTGAAACGCATCCGTATTTTGTACACTTGAAATATTTATATCTGTTTCTTGCGGTTCAAACACGGTTGGTTCATCCAGAGTTGTATTTTTATTTTCACTAATTGTTTTTCTGTTTTTTATTTTTAATCCACCATATTTATTGGCTTGGGCATCAAATTTAGCCTGAGCAGCATCACTAAAATCATATTTTGTTTTTATATCAGATTTAGAAAGAGTTTTTGTTAATTGCATATTTTTGATTGCATTATTTTTAATTAAAACAGCATCTTGATGAAATACAGATTTCAATTCGTCATTTCTAATTTTTTTGATTTTTACACCGCTGTTCTTTACACGTTTTAAAATACCTTTAAGAAAATCATTTTCTTCTATATTAGACAAATAATAAAAGTATGAATCATCTCCAACCTGCTTTATTAGTAAAATATGATACAAATTTTCTGCTTGAGTATCTTCAATATAATATCCAAATTCATCTATATATTTGTAATTTTTTTCCGCC
>JAFQTK010000133.1 GCA_017409065.1 bacterium | reverse complement strand
CGCTAGAAGGTGCGTGGAAACATATTGTTCCGGTTCAAGGCAATATTGTTGGATTGGACAACAATTTTACAATGGTTCAAGTGGCTACCCCAGGAGAAATTGTTGCTCTAATAACACTTGAAGTTCACGTTGCAGGACAACATTTTGGTTTAATCAGCTTATGTTTCCCATATCCAACATTGGAAAACATTTTACCTCAATTAACAACCCAACATATCTATCAATCTAAAGGGCTTATCGCTACAAGTGAAGAACGTCAACAAATGATAACAAAATTAAACACATCAACAGTTGACATTAAAGTTATTTTGGGGGAAGCAGAAGCTGAAGTTAAAGACCTAATGGACTTAAAAGTTGGGGATGTCATAAGACTCAACAACAAAGTTACTGACAATTTAATCATGGAAGTAAATGAAAACAAAAAATTTTTTGTACGACCTGGAACACTCAAAAACAAGGTTTGCGTAAAAGTTACAGATCGCTATAATGAAACAGATGACATATTAAAGGCTTATATATAGGGGGAAAAATGCTCGACGATAAATTTGATATAAACGACGACTCTAACAATGAATTAAACCAATCATTTGACACAGATTCACTAGGATTTAAAAGTGAACCTGATGAAGCTCAAGACCCTGTAACCGTTCAGCCTGTTCAATTTGCGTCATTTGATGCTAGTTCACAAACTTCAGGAGAAGAAAACCAAAATCTTGATTTGTTAATGGATATAAAACTTCAATTAACGGTCGAATTAGGTCGTTGCGAACTCCCTATCAAAAAAGTTTTAGAATTAACAAGAGGCTCAATCGTCGAACTTGATAAGGTCGCAGGCGAACCTGTTGCACTATATGCCAACGGTAAACATGTAGCAAACGGCGAAGTCGTTGTAATAGAAGATAACTTTGGTCTAAGAATTACAAACATTTCGGACCCTGAAGAAAGAATGAAAGGGATTCAGTAATTTTTAAATTATTACAAAAAAACCGCATAAATGCGGTTTTTTTTTGTGATTTATGAAAACATTCACACTATTTTTTCAATTGCAATACTCGAATAACAGTTTCCCCATCTGCTGCAAAGTCTTTTCGCATTATTGCCACGCCATTTTTGTAAACGGTTTCACATAACCTTGTGCCATCTTCTCTATAAAACGCAGACAAAGTCCTTTGTCCGGATTTGTTATATCTTGAATCAGACAACTTGCTTCCATCTTTTCGATAATTATATTCAGCTTCAACTGAACCATTTTTGTTATAATCAGTAGTTTTTCTTAATATCCCCGTATCGTAGAACTCATCCTGTCTAATTAATTTACCTTCAACATAATTAATTTGTGAGCTGACAGTTGAACCATCCTCGTGGAAAGTTTTTTCAAGAAATTTTTCGCCTCTGAAATACTCAGTTTCTGCATATTTTACACCATTTTTATTCATGTAAGAACGACTTTTCAGCTTGCCTTTTTCATATGTTTCGAAAGTTGAACCATCCATCACAAATCTTTTAACAGATGACTTAAGTCCATTTTCATAAACAAATTCAGCTTTTTTGGTACCATCCGGATTGAACAAAATTTTACTTGAAATTCGCCCCTCTTTATATTTAAAATCAACAAGTGTCACACCTTCCGGATTAACCAAAGTGCCACTTTGCCTAACTCCGTCTTTACTAACGTAAGTTAACTCATTTCCACTTTTTAATTTAGTTGAAGTACGAACTAAATTAGCCTCGTCCGACACAATTGAATTTAAAACTTTATTCGCTTTCCCTCCTCTTAACAAGATTGAACCTAAAGTAATCGCACCCGCAGCTCCTACACCCCATAATAAAGCTTTCTTAACAGAAATCTTTTTAGGTTTATCCTGTCCGAATGAAACAGAATTGCTATTTAGATTAGCATTTGCAGATGAAAAATTCTGCTTATTTTGTAACTTATACCCTTTTGAATTAGTAATACCTAATGATTGGATGTGCATGAAAATACCCCTTAATAACTTAGTAATGCTGACTATATAAAACCTCTAAATAAAAACTTTTGCTAGTTTTACAAACTCAAATATTACAGATTGTAAACACGAGTTTTTCCAAGCCGGTGTTGAGTTACACGGATTCCATTCCATTCTATTCTATTAGGAAATTATCATAATCATTTTGTTTTTATTCAAGTATAAATTAGCTAATTTTAACATATTTTTACAAAAAAAGAGGAGAGTATCAAAATGAGCGGTATTACAATCGGGCATATTCCTTGCCCTCATCAGCAAGAAATTGCTCAAAAATGCGACAAAAACCGAGATGGTAAACTTACCGGAAACGAAATCACAATTTTCGAACAACGCAAAAATGATTTTGGTGAAACCCGCAGTATCAACAAGAATGAAAACACTTGGGAAATAAGAGAAGGCGACTCTACAACCAAAATCAAAAAAAACGAGGACGGAACGACTACATCTACCTGGCAGTGGGATGGCGGCTCCAGTCATTGTGCCTTTGATAAAAACGGAGTAAAAAGATCCGAAACTGTTCATGACGGAACATCAACATCATTCTCATCTTGGGACAAGGACGGCAATCCCATTTACAGTACGGTAGTTCATGCAACCGATGAAGAAATCACTGAAGACGGAACTAATTTTGATGTCGAAGGTTAATTAAACACAATTATTACATTACACGAGATTAAAAAAGAGAGGAAAAGATTATGACAACTACACCAATTAACGGAATTTCCAACAATTATGATTTGTTTGAACAACGCAAAACTGCAACCGCGAAGACTGCAACAACAAATCCGATGAGTCAAATGTTAGCAGGAAATACGACATCAACTTACAGCGGTGACACGGTTAATTTCACCAGTGCTCAATCTGAAGGTGAAGGAGAAACGGTTAATGTAATAGCAGAAGCAGACAAAGTTACTAAACAAAGAGCATCTGAATATCGAGCAAAAAAAAGAGAAGAACTAAACAAAGAATATGAAGCTGAAAAAGCAAAAAGTTTAGAAAGTAAAGAGAAATGGCAAAAGGCTAAACAAAAGCAAGAAAAAATACAAGAAAAATTAGAAAATGCCTACAAGAGAAAAGCTGATGCAAAAGCAAAAATGGATTCACTAGTCGTTTATGATTCAATTGGAGCAGCGATTTCTCTATATGAACAAGAAGCATACGACAAAGCTAAAGCCGAATATGATAAGGTCTGCAGAGAGATTGAATATTTAGAAATAGAAAAAGATCTAGCAGAAGAAGAGCGTAGCGAGCATTATCGCAACATAAGTCCATTTGATATGGATATGTAATCGTAATTTTGCAACACGCAATTTATTACATAAAAACTAAAAATTATCAGGGTGCAAACATTTGCACCCTTTTTTGCTCGTCATTCTAAGGAGGGCAAAGTTTTAATAATAAAAATGCTTCGTCATTCTGAGCGTTAGCGAAGAATCTCACCGAGTGATGACTTCGTTTGCCAAGATTATTCACCCTAAAGGGTTCAGAATGACGATGTTGTTATGCGGCGAGATTCTTCGGGCTAAAGCCCTCAGAATGACGGTGAACTTATGTACCCCTGAAGAATCTCTCCTCAAAAAACAAAAAACGCACAATATTACAAATTGTAAACACGAGTTTTTTCAAGCCTGCGTTGAGTTATACGGATTCCATTCCATTCTATTCTATTAGGAAATATTACAGGTGTATTTGTTTTTATACAAGTATGTAACAGATCTTTTACATTAAAATCACAAAATTAGATAGAATAACGAAAGGAAATGGATTATGGGAAATATTATTACTGCGGGTTCACCGCTTTTAACTGCAGTGACAACTGACGGTAGTTTTGACAACAAAGTAAGTGCAGCCGGTGAACAATTTGTTAATAATGTTGCAACAGATGTTAAGTTACTTGGAACAGTTGCCGGTGGTGCTGCAGCAGTCGCATTGGCAAATAAATATGCACCTGTTAAAGATGTGATGGTAAAAACGATTGATAAAACAGCAAAAGTCACAGGAAAAGGGCTTGCTAAACTACTACCATCGCTCAAACCTGGGCTGAAAAAGATAGGTCAATCATTTGCAAAATTACCTGGAATGGCTAAGGTAATAGGAGCAGTGGGACTAGCTGCCGGAGTTGTTGGCGAATATATTATCAGACAACACCACTATAACCAAGGTAGAATTGACACAAGACACGAAATCTCCGCTCAAAAAGAAAAAAATATGGCAATATTGAAAAAATTTGCAAAAATTGATTAAATAAAACAAAATTTTAGATTACTTATCTACCAAAAAAGAGGTAACTTTTCAGTTACCTCTTTTAATAAATTGATTAATTACTAGAAGTTCAAACCAGCTTCTCTAGCTGCGTCAGCCAATGCAGCTACACGTCCGTGGTAAACAAAACCGCCACGGTCAAATACTACATCGCTAACACCTGCTTTGATAGCTTTCTTAGCAACAGCTTCACCAACAACTTTAGCAGCATCTATGTTACCACCATGACCTAATTTTTCTTTAAGGTCTTTGTCATTTGAAGAAGCAGAAGCAATTGTTACTCTTTTTACGTCATCAATAACTTGAGCGTAAATGTGTTTTGTACTTCTATAAACTGCTAATCTAGGACATTCAGTAGTACCAGAGAGTTTAACTCTGATTCTTGCATGTCTTTTTCTAGTTTGAGCTTTTTTGTTTGTTTGTTTAATCATTTTTCTTTCCTTTCACCCAATCCCTATCCGCACAAACGGTGAGATTATACTGGCTATTTAACTAATCTAATATCGGCTACTTATTATTTTTTACCAGCTTTACCAGCTTTTCTTCTAATAAATTCGCCTTCGTACTTAATACCTTTTCCTTTGTAAACTTCAGGTGGACGTTTGCTTCTGATTTCAGCAGCTACATCACCAACTAACTGTTTGTTAGCACCTGAAACTTTAATTTTTGTGTTTGCTTCAACTTCGATTTTGATTCCTGCAGGAGCAACAACCACAACCGGATGAGAATAACCCAAAGTAAGGTTTAAGTCATTTCCTTGCATTGCAGCACGGTAACCAACACCATTGATTTCAAGTTTCTTTTCAAAACCGGTCTTAACACCTGTTACTAGGTTGTTAACCAATGTTCTTGACAAGCCATGCAATGCTCTAACTTTTCTATCATCACTAGAACGAGTGATAACAAGTGAATTTTCTTCCTGAGCTACATTGATTTCAGAACGCAATTCCAAAGTTTCTGTTCCCAAAGGTCCAACAGCTGTAATTTTGTTACCTTCGATTGTAACTTTTACTCCGTCCGGAATAGCTACAGGTAATTTACCTATACGTGACATTTTTTTATCTCCAATTTAATTGTTTTCTACTAAAATTTGTAAAGAATACTACCAAACGTAGCAAAGAACTTCGCCACCGATGTTTTCTTTTCTAGCTCTTCTGTCAGTAAGCAAACCTTTGCTTGTAGACACAATTGCGATACCCAAACCACCTAAAACTTTAGGAAGGTTTTTAGATTTACAATAAGTTCTCAAACCTGGTTTTGATACTCTTTTAAGATTTGTGATAACAGGTTTGTTTGATTCATCATACTTCAATACAATGTTCAAAACTTTGAATTTTCCGGAATCTTTCACTTCATAATCAGTAATCATACCTTCAGATTTAAGAAGCTTTGCCAATTCAACTTTTAATTTAGAAGAAGGCATTGCAACTTCCGGATGAGAAACCATATTAGCGTTTCTGATTCTTGTTAGCATATCTGCTATTGGATCTGTGTTCATTTCTTTTTCCTTTTCATTTTGCCAGTAAAGTTTTAAAAGAATTATGCTTATTAGTTCAACTGACAAATAACAAAATTTATCAATTTTACCGGCTTAACTTCCCTTAAAACCTTCTGAACTAACTACTTACATGAATTTTCAAGCAGTATAGTTAGATATTTATTAAATTATTTTTAATAAAAACCTACCAACTAGCTTTAGTTACACCTGGGAGTAAGCCTCTGTGAGCCATCTCTCTCAAGTGAATTCTGCACAAGCCGAAATCTCTGTGGTAACCGTGTGGACGGCCACAAATTGAACAACGGTTGTGAAGTCTTACTTTAGGATCTTTTCCTTTTAAAGCAAGTTCCATTCTTTTTAGTTCTTTGTTTATCATCGCTTTTTTAGCCACGATTTATCTCCTTTTTGTTAATTTTCAATGATGGTTATCACCTTTAGAAAGTCGAGCTTGAGGAATATCCTCAAGCATCAACTCTACAATGTTTATTTTTTAAACGGTACACCCAATTCAGCAAGAAGAGCTCTTCCTTCTTCATCAGTGTTAGCCGTAGTAATAATCGAAATATTCATACCTTGTACTACATCAATTTCGTCATAAGAAATTTCAGGGAACAAAGCTTGTTCTTTCAAACCTAGAGTGTAGTTTCCACGACCATCAAATGATTTTGAAGAAACACCTCTAAAGTCACGGATTCTTGGTAAAACTACGCAGTTAAGTTTTTGTAAGAAATCATACATTCTTTGACCACGAAGAGTAACCATAGCACCAACCGGCATACCTTCTCTTAGTTTAAAAGTAGCGATTGATTTTTTAGCTCTAGTAATAACGCATTTTTGACCTGCGATTTTAGAAAGCTGTTTTACAATAGTTTCAGCCAACTTTGAGTTATGAGTACACTCACCAGCACCCATATTGATTACGATTTTATTCAATCTAGGAACTTGGTGAATATTTTTATAACCAAATTTGTCTACCAAAGCTTTTTTAACTTCGGATTCGTATCTTTGTTTTAAATCTTGTGTTGTCATTTTTCTTTCCTTCTTAAGTAGAATGCAAATTCGACTCTACATCACTTATTATACCTTAAACATAATATTTTAGGTAAAGGCAATATCGAATCAATTTGCCCATACGTTAATTATACATCAAGTTGTTCACCGCATTTTTTACAAACACGAACTTTCTTCTCGTTAACTACATCATATTTAACTCTTGTAGCTTTTTCACAAGAAGGGCAATAAAGCATAACTTTTGAACAATTCATAGGTGCTTCAAATTTAGTCAAACCACCTTGAATACCTGCCATAGGGTTAGCTTTAACTGCTTTAGTAATCATATTAACACCTTCAACTACAACTTTAGCTTCAGCTGTAAATACTTTACTTACACTTCCGATTTTACCTTTATCTTTACCGGAAATAACAATAACTCTATCACCTTTTTTAACGTGAAGTCTGTTATTAATTTGTGATTTTTCTTGTCTTTTCATCATTGTCGTATCTCCTAAATTACCTCAGGAGCCAAAGAGATAATTTTCATGAAGTTTTTATCTCTCAACTCACGGGCAACCGGTCCAAACACACGTGTTCCACGTGGGTTGCCGTCTTTGTTTATAATTACTGCCGCGTTTTCGTCAAATCTGATTACAGAACCATCTGCACGTTTGATATCAGCTTTAGTTCTAACAACTACAGCTTTTACAACTTCAGATTTTTTAACAGGCATGTTTGGGTTAGCGTCTTTTACAGTCGCTACAATAACATCACCAACACCTGCGAAAGATCTGTTTGAACCACCCATAACTCGGATGCACAAAAGTTCTTTAGCACCTGTGTTGTCTGCTACTACTAATCTAGACTCTTGTTGTATCATTTTTCCTTTTTCCTTTTCATGCTCACCTTCCGGTGAACTTTTCTATCTTCCAATAGTGGACAGTTTAGACTTAGCTAACTCTGTCATATTGTCTAAATTTCTATCATTGTCAATATAAACATTGAACAAAAAATTTGTTGCTAGCTTATTTTACTTTTTCAACGATAGTTTCAACCACCCAACGTTTTCCGCCGGAAATTGGTTTTGACTCTATAATTCTAACAACATCACCTTCATGGCATTCGTTATTAGCATCATGAGCTTTGTAATTTTTAGTTGTTTCAATAATTTTCTTATATTTTGGATGCGGAGCAAATTCAGAAACTTTTACAACTGCTGTTTTGTCCATTTTTGAACTTACTACGATACCTTGTTTTTCTTTTTTAGGCATTTTATAACCCCTTAGTTACTTTTTTCTGTAATTACTGTTTTAATTTGTGCAATAGATTTTTTAACTTCGCCGATTTTAGCTGTATTTTCAAGCTTGTGCATTGTTTTTTGTAATCTTAAGTTGAACAATTCTTGCTTAAGTTCTACAACTTTGTTGCCAAGTTCTTCTACTGACATTTCTCTGATTTCTTGTATCTTCATAATGTCACCTATTTTTCAACGATTCTTACTTTAATAGGAAGTTTTTGAGCAGCAAGCTCCAACGCTCTAACTGCTGTTTCTCGTTCAGGATAATCCAACTCGAACAACATTCTTCCCGGTTTAACAACAGCTACCCAATATTCTGGGTTACCTTTACCTTTACCCATACGAGTTTCAGCAGGTTTTGCTGTAATTGGTTTATCTGGGAAAATTTTAATCCAAACGTTACCGCCTCTTTTGATTTCACGAGTCATAGCACGTCTGGCAGCCTCAATCTGACGGCTTGTAATCCAAGCTGGTTCAGTTGACTGTAAACCAAAGTTACCAAATTCAAGAGTGGTTCCTCTAGTTTCGGAGCCTGTCATTCTCCCTTTCATTTTTTTACGATATTTTGTCTTTTTGGGCATTAACATGATTGTTTTTCGCTCCTAATTATTCTTCTACTTTATCTGTTTTAGGTCTTCTTTTACCACGTCTTCCGATAGCTTTTTCTTCAGACTGTTGACCTACTTTTTTAGATTTGATGTTTCTATCAGCCATTTCGCCAGGCATCAAGTTGCCTTTGAATACCCAAACTTTTACGCCGATTTTACCCATCACTGTATCTGCTTCAGTGAAACCATAATCAACATCTGCTCTGAGTGTTTGAAGAGGAATTCTTCCTTCTTTAGCCCATTCAGAACGTGCAATTTCAGCTCCGCCCAAACGTCCAGATACCATAACTTTGATACCTTGAACACCTGCACGCATTGTTCTTTGCATAGCTTGTTTCATAGCTCTTCTGAAAGCGATACGTTTTTCTAGTTGTTGTGCGATGTTTTCAGCTACTAATTGAGCTTCAGCATCTATTCTAGCAACTTCAACAACATCAATAGTAACTTGCTTGTTGATAAGTTTTTGAACTTCAGCTCTCAATTCTTCAATTCCTTGACCGCCACGTCCAACTACTATACCAGGTTTAGCTGTTACAACTGTTACAATAACGTTTTGATCTTTTCTTGCGATAAGAATTCTTGCAACGCCAGCTGCATATAGTTTTTTCTTGATGAATTTTCTTAATTTAGCATCTTCTGCTACGAATTCAGGATAATCCTTCTTAGCAAACCATGTGCTTTCCCAAGGTTGGATTACGCCGACTCTGAATCCTTTCGGGTGAGTTTTTTGTCCCACTTTATATTCTCCTATTTAGTCTTACTTGCTACTACGACTGTTAGGTGGGATGTACGTTTCATACGAGAGTACATTCTACCTTGAGCTCTTGGTCTTGCTCTTTTCAATGTTATACTTTCATCAGCAAAGATTTCAGAAACTTTCAAGCTTGCTGCACTAGCTCCGAATTTTTCAGATGCGTTTGCAACAGCAGCCGTCAAGTTTTTCTCAACCACTCTTGCTGCGAAGTATGGCATAAAGCGTAATATTCTTACAGCTTCTTCAACTGATTTGCCACGCACTTCGTTAATTACACGTCTTAGCTTACGTGCTGGCATTTTTATATTTGTTTGTTTAGCCTTTGCTTCTTGCATTGTCCTTTTCCTTATTTTTGAGGTTTCCCTCTAGTAATCTTACTTACGTTTTGCTGTTTTGTCTTGACCTGCGTGGCCTCTGAACAATCTTGTCGGAGCAAACTCTCCAAGTTTGTGTCCTACCATTTGTTCAGTCACATACACAGGAACATGAGTTTTTCCGTTGTGAACAGCTATTGTATGTCCCAACATATCCGGAACTATCATATATGCTATTGACCATGTTTTTACGACTTTTTTCTCACCAGCCGCATTCATCTTTTCGATTTTGCGTTGGACTGACTCAAGTACATATGGACCTTTTTTTAATGAACGAGCCATTAATTATCTCCTTTTAGTTGTTTTGTCTTTATCAATTGTACTTTAGGGTTGCTCGGGTTACTCACAACCCCTTATACATCTTATTTCTTTCTTCTTCTAACGATTAATTTGTTAGATTGTTTATTATTCTTACGAGTTTTGTAACCAAGTGCTGGTTTACCCCAAGGTGTTTTTGGATGTCCACCAGGACCTGTTTTACCTTCACCACCACCGTGTGGGTGATCGCAAGGGTTCATTGTCACACCTCTTACAGTTGGTTTGATACCTAAGTATCTAGTTCTACCAGCTTTACCGATTTTCATGTTTTTGAACTCAGCATTGCCCAATGTTCCGATTGTAGCTAGGCATTCTTTTCTTACCATTCTCATTTCTGAGCTTGGAAGTTTGATTGTTACATAGTTACCTTCTTTAGCCATTAACTGAGCTGCACCACCTGCTGTACGAACAATTTGTCCACCTTTACCAGGTGTCATTTCAATATTGTGAATCATTGTACCTAGAGGAATTAAATCTAAAGGCATTGCGTTACCTGTTTTAATTTCAACATCAGTACCAGAAACAATTACATCACCTACATTCAAACCTTGAGGAGTAAGAATGTATCTTTTTTCACCATCAGCATAAACCACAAGTGAAATTCTTACGTTTCTGTTTGGATCATACTCTATTGTTTTAACTGTAGCCGGCACGCCGAATTTATTTCTTTTGAAGTCGATTACACGGTATGCCCTTTTAGCACCGCCACCTCTGTGACGACATGTAATTCTTCCTTTATTATTACGTCCTCCATTTTTTCTAAGAGGTCTTAAAAGTGATTTTTCTGGTTTATCAGTAGTGATATCAGCAAAATCGCTTTTTGACATTCCTCTTTGACCTGGAGAAGTTGGATTTATAGTACGGATACCCATTTTTATGCTCCTATAAGTTCTTCAATTGGTTCGCCCTCAATCGTAACGATTGCTTTTTTGCTAGAT
>JAFQTK010000012.1 GCA_017409065.1 bacterium | reverse complement strand
TATTAGACGGTACTGTTACAAAAGTTTCATTACAAGTAGGTGATAACGCAACAACAAACGACGTTATTGAAATTGAAGATATTTTTGGTAAATCAACAGCAAGTGCATTGGGTGTTGCAACAGATACTATTGCTACTGCATTTGTACCTGATAATATAACAGGGTTACAAACATTTGTTACAACAGTTGATACTGCTTTAGAAGCTGTTCAAACAAAAAGAACCGCAATCGGTGCTATTCAAAACCGTTTGGATTCAGCATCAGCTTCATTGACAACAACTATTGAAAACTTAACTTCATCTAAATCAACAATTATGGACGCAGACATTGCTGCTGAGTCTTCAGAATATATTAACGGTCAGATTTTGCAACAAGCAGCGGTATCACTCTTGGTACAAGCTAACCAAGCTCCGCAAGCAGCATTATCACTCGTTTAATCTAAGTTTTATAACTGATGATGGCAATATTCACCCGAAGTTTTTACTTCGGGTTTTTTTTATTATAATTAATTTATGAATAGGGTAGTGATTACTTTTGGTTATGTTATTTTGGTATTGTGTGCAATATCTATGTTGCTCCCTTTTTTGTGGATGATTTCGACATCTTTTATGACCAATGAGGAAATTTTTTCGTACCCGATAAAATTTTTACCTTCGAGTGTTGATTTTTTCAATTATGTTAATGTTTTTAAATCAATGCCTTTGGCTATTTATTTTTTAAATAGTTTGATAGTTTCTGTTGTGACCACTCTTGGGCAAGTTCTAATTGCTTCAATGGCAGGATATGCATTTGCAAGATTTGACTTTAAATGGAAGGAAGTACTTTTTGTGATTATATTAATTACCATGATGGTTCCGCCACAGGTAAATATTATTCCATTGTTTTATGTTATGAGAGAGCTAAACCTTGTCGATACATATTCAGCATTGATTTTACCGGGGTTTTTTGGTGGGTTTGGGGTATTTCTTATGCGACAGTGGTTTGTTAAGTTTCCCAAAAGTTTAGAAGAATCTGCCAAAATTGATGGGTTAAATAATTTGGAAATATTTTTCAAAATAGCACTTCCATTGGCTGTTCCTGCGGTTATGACTTTGGCAATATTTACGTTTGTGTCTTCTTGGAATAGTTTTATTTGGCCTTTGATAATTACAAATTCGGATGAAATGAAAACATTGCCGGTGGCATTAGCTTCTTTTAAAGGCAGTTACAGAGAAATTATTGTTTGGGGTGAGTTAATGGCTTGTTCTGTCATTTCTGTTATTCCTGTGATTGGGGTATTCTTGTTAGGTAAAAAATATTTTATAAATGATTTATTGGCAGGCAGTTTAAAAGACTGAGTTCTTGCATAAAAAAACTGTTATGGGTAAAATTGTGGAATGATTAGACAGTTTTTACCGATAATATTATTAACTATTTCAAATGTTTTTATGACCTTTGCGTGGTATGGGCATTTAAAATTTAAGAGTACTGCTTTATGGGTTGTGATTCTTGTTAGTTGGGGAATTGCTTTGTTTGAATATTGTTTTCAGGTTCCGGCAAACAGAATTGGTCATGATTATTATGATGCAGCACATTTAAAGACTATGCAAGAAGTGATTACTCTTGTTGTTTTTTCGTTTTTTTCTGTATTTTATTTGAAAGAACAGTTGAAATGGAATTATCTTGTAGGTTTTGCTTTAATAATTTTGGCTGTATTCTTTATTTTTAAAAAATGGTAGTGGCTTTTTGCTAAATAATTTTGTGGTTGTTATAATAAGAAAAATTAGATTGAGGAATATGTGTTTATGAAGAAGTTGATTGTGTTATTGATGATAAGTATATTTTTTGGCAACAGGTTTGCTTTTGCTGCTGAAAATCAAGTTTCATCACAAGCTTCGCAAAAACCGACTTTAGTTACTTTTGTGTATATTAATGGCTCTAATGACTTATCTTATGAAAATAGATTAAAATTTAAAGAAGAATTTACAAAAGATGTTCAGAAAATGCATCCGTTAATGGTAGAAGGTTTTGAACATGATGAGTTAATTTACAAAAACTTTTTGAAAAGCGGTAATTATAAAATCAATCCGACCCCTGTGATATATTACTGGGGTGACAGGAGTTTAAATGAAATAAAAAATATTGATAGTGGGCTTAATTCAGCTAAAAGATATACTCCTAGAATTGCTCAGAAAGTTAGGTCAATTTTTGCACATTGTTTGCATGATGCTATTTGGGTTCAAAAATTTACAAATATGGAACTTGTTATTGATGATTTGCAAAAAGTTGTGAAAAATGAAACGGATAAAGGAAATAAGGTTGTTTTATTTGGATATAGTGCAGGTTCGTTTATTACTTATCAGTATTTTTTAAATAAATTTACTTCTATTGTGCCGAATGAATTAATCTCTAACCAAGATAATGAAGAAATCCAAGAAATTATTAAAAATAATCCTGTACAACCAACTTGCTTGGATGCTTTGGTAGAAGCAGATTTGGTAAGACTTCATACGTCGGGTAAGTTTTATGCTAATGATGATATTGAGGTAATAAGAAAAAATTATCCTAATTTGGATGAAAAAACAAAGATGGCTTGTTTTAAAAAGGATACAGTTAAAGGAGTCGTAAATTTTGCTTCTCCATTGATACTTTTCTATTCTGATGTTACTGATGCATCAACAAGTATAAATTTCTTATCTCAGCTAATGTTAAAAAATATAGTTGAAAATGATATTTTCTTTTTGACTGTTAATTATAGAAATGACCCGTTAGGCTTTCCAAATTCAGAAAATTTAACTATGAAAAAACTTCAAGAATCTAACTCAATACTTGCTAAATATTTTAAAAATGGGAATGGATTTGTTTACAATAAATCCGATTTGTATGTTCCAAGAACCTTTTTGACAGCTCATATGGCATATTGGAAAACTCCAAAAAGATTTGTTAAAGGGGTCGTAAATGCATACAATGAGGGGCTTAACGTTTTTTATGGAAAAACTTGTGATTAATCGTTAAGATTGTTACAATTTTTCTAATTTTGGCAATTTATTCTAAGAAAATGTTTTTACATGTAAGTAGGAAGTTTAGTATATCTAGTGCTATGCTTACTTTTTGTGTGAAGTCAAAAAAGGTGTAAATTGAAGATAACTAGCAATTATAGTGTGGTTAGCGGGAATAATATTCCGCAAACACAATATAGCTTTGGTGCATTGACCTCTATGCCATTAAATCGGACTGGCATGGACGTTTTTGATTATCAAACAAGACCTCTGGTTCCTCAAGATAAAAACAGGCACCTAAGCTCTTTGCAAGAGTCTTTGCTTATAAAGCTTTTCCCTGATAAATTTGTTTCAAAATATGCAAGTAAAGATTTTTTGGAAAAAGCAGTAAAAAGTAATCCCAGAATAGCTCAATTATTGAAATCACAAGGTTTGGATGTCAGGATTGAACCTGAAAATGTTACAGAAATAACTCAAAGCCATTTGATTCCGACTATGAAATACGCAAGAGAAATTATGGACAATATGGGAGATAATTATTCTCTGCAAGATTATTATGCAATGGATCAGGCCGCTTTGCTTCATGATATAGGTAAGGCTTTTATTCCTTCGGAAATTCTTAATAAAAAAGGGAAATTAACCCAGAAGGAACGAGATATTATTGAATTGCATAATGATTTGGGTTATGAAGTTTTACGCTGTACCGGTTTGAGTCCAAAGGTATTGTCGTTGGTTAAAAATCACCATGATTATAACAAGACAGGTGATAGAGATGATTTGTCACAGATTTTGAGTGTTGCTGATGTGTACTCAGCTTTAAAGGAGAATCGTGCTTATAAAACATCTATGAGCGATAATGAGTCATTTAAGATTCTCCGTGATAAATCTTCATCAGGAGAATTTGATGCAGCTTTTGTGAAAGCATTACAACAGTCACAAGGGTACAAAGTGCAGGCTACTGTTGCTTAGTTAATGCCAGATAGCGTTTTTATAGTTGTTATGGTATCAAATGATTCTTCTATTTTTTTAGATAGCTCTTTGTCGTTTTTTGCTATTTCATAGGTGGATTCGATAAGAGAAAGCGTTGTGTCTGAAGAATCTCTATACAAAAATAAGTTTATTCCTGCTTGAATGCCTTTTATTATAGCTTCTTGCGGTTTGTATGACTTTAATGCACCCATTTGCATATCATCGGAGATGATAATACCATTAAATCCAAGTTCTATTCTAAGATAATTCAAAACTTTTTTTGAAAGTGATGCGGGAATTAATTCAGAATCGAAGCAGGGACAATACAGGTGAGCTGCCATAATTGCAGGGATGTTGTTCTTTATCGCTGTTTTGAAAGGTTGGATATGTGTTTGGGTGATTGTTTCGGCTGGTAAATCAAGTGTTGGTAGTGCTAAATGTGAATCTATGTTTGCATCTCCATGTCCGGGAAAATGTTTCCCGACAGGAATTATTCCATTTTTAATATATGTATTCATTGCAGAAATTGCGTATTTTTCAACTTCTTGAGCCGTTTTTCCGTATGCTCGTTCAGCAATAATCGGATTTTGCGGGTTTGTGTCTACATCAAATACCGGTGCAAAATTCATATTGAATCCTAATGATTTGATAAGTTTCGAAATTTCTTCAGTTTGTTCAATTACAAACTCAATACCTTTTACAGCTTGTAGTCTGGCGGATAAAAATTTTTTACCGCCAAAAATGTTTTCTGTTCGTTCAACTCGCCCGCCTTCTTCGTCAATTCCCAAAAATGGCGAAATTAAAGAGGCTTCCTTTATTTGGTGTGTGAAGTTTTTTGTTTGTTCTGCTGTTTGTATATTTTTTGTGAAAAATATTACTCCTCCAAGTCCGTTTTCAAGAGCTGTGATGAGATTTTTTTCTTCAGCGAAAACAGCACCTTGAGGTGCTATCATAAACATTTGATAAACTTTATTTCTTAAATTCATGTTTTAATCATACATTTAAGTGATATCAAAAAGCAATGTTTTGTAGTAAATTAAAGGTGTAAGTTTTAGTAGCTTTGGGGAAACAAGGTAAATAGGGATTATGAAAAAATTATTCTTATTATTAATAGTAACAATTTTTTTCATCTGTGATATAGCGTCAAACTCTACGCAGGCAGCGAAAAAGACTACAAAAAAATCCGCAATTAGTGCAGCTCAAATAAAAGAAATGTCAGAAACGGTAGATTATTTGACTACAAAAATATACGCAGGCAGTTTGTTTTCACCTGAAGATAATTCAAAATTGATACAAATAAAAATTAAGTTGGATAACCAAATGCTTATTGCTTCTGATGCATCTTTGGCACCATTGTATTATAAGGCGGGTAATTTATATAAAGCTCGTGAGTATAAATCTGAAGCAATAGATTGTTATCAGACTATTTTGGAAAATTTTGGAGATACCGCACTTGCTCCTAAAGCTTTAAAAGAACTTAATTCTTTGGGGGTTAAAGTTAATCTGCCGCAAACACCAACGGTAACGGAATAATTAGTCTGTTTGGTGATTTTTCTGTTTTAGTTTTATGATAAAGTTTCTTTATGAATAAAAAAATATTCTTTTTAATATTAGTCTTGTTTTCTATTGCAGTATTATTAAAAGCTTGTATAAGAGCGGATATTGTCGAATCTGATTATCTGTTCGAAAAAGGTTCAAGTTCGCAACAAGAAACAGTATTCAATATTGAGCAGCCAAAAAATGTAACTATAAATGGAGTCGATTATTTACAATCTCAAACGCCAATAGGTAATTTTGGCGGGAAATTTGTAAGTTCTACGATTGGAGAAGGTCCAAAGACATTCAATCCTTGGAACTCTAAAGATGCTACTTCATCTTCATTGTCTGATATAATGTTTGATGCTTTGGTGACAACAAATGCGTTTACAGGAAAAGTTGAACCTCGCTTGGCAAAATCTTTCTCTATATCTGAAAATGGGAAAGAATACATTTTTAATCTTCGTAGAGGGGTGGTTTGGTCAGACGGGAAGCCAATTACAGCGGATGATGTTTACTTTACTTATGATACTATTGTTTTCAAAGGTTATGGAAATACCAGTACAAGAGATTCTTTATTGATAGATGGAGAGCCTCCTAAAATACAAAAAGTTGATGATTATACTGTTAAATTCATAACAAAGGAACCTTTTGCACCCTTTTTGAGATTATTATCTGTACCGATTGCCCCAAAACATGTTTTTGCACCGGTCTGTGATAAAGGGAAAAAATATTTTGATTCATTTTGGGGGCCGTCAACCAAACCTTCAGATTTCGTGACCAGCGGAGCTTTCAAGTTGGTAGAGTACGTTCCTGCTCAAAGGGTTATTTATAAACGCAATCCAAGTTATTATGTGATTAATACTAAAAATCAAAAATTGCCGTATTTGGATGAATATATTGTCTTGATAGTCGGAGATTTGAATAATGAACTCCTTAAATTTAAGGCTGCAGAAATTGACATCTTAAATCTTAGAGGGGTAAATGTATCTTCTTTTAAAAAGCTTGAAGAAAAATCTGATTACAAAATTTATAATTTAGGCCCTACTTCAAGTACTATGTTTTTGACTTTTAATTTGAACACAAGAAAAGATGATAATGGAAGATATTATGTAGATAAGAAAAAACAAGCTTGGTTTAATGATAAAAATTTCAGATCGGCTATTGATTATGCGGTTGATAGAAAAAATATGGTTTTGAATATTACAAATGGTGTTGCAAAACCTCTTTTTACGGCAGAAGCACTTCCGTCAATATTTTTGAATGAAAAGTTGGCAAACGGGCATGAACAGGATTTTGATTTAGCAAGAGAGTATCTGAAAGAATCAGGATTTTATTGGGATAAAAAGGGACAACTTTTTGACAAGCTAGGAAATAAAGTTGAGTTTGATTTATATACTAATGCGGGCAATACCGAGCGTGAAGCAATAGGTGTTATGATAAAACAAGACCTTGCGGATTTAGGGATAAAAGTTAATTTTAAACCAATAGAGTTTAATTCTTTGGTGAATAAGCTTACAAATTCGTTGGATTGGGAAACATGTATTATGGGGTTAACAGGCAGTACTCTTGAACCTCATAGCGGGAAAAATGTTTGGAATAGTAATGGACCTTTGCATCTATTTAATAAACGATTAAAAAATGAATCAGAAGTTCTACCTTGGGAAAACGAATTAAATGAGATTTATGAAAAAGGGGCATTGGAGTTGAATTTTGAGAAACGAAAAAAAATGTATGATCGTTATCAAGAAATTATTTATGAGGAAAAACCTATAATCTATCTTTATTCACCACTCCAAATGATTGCAATAAGAAAAAAATTCGGGAATATTTACCCAACTCCGCTTGGCGGTATGACGCATAATCTTGAAGAGATTTATATTAAAAAATAGTGTTGGTGTTTAGACGTTTCTAAAAAGAAGTTTAAAATTATAAGTGGAAATTACAGATTATCTTCAAAGCCGGGTGAGCGGGAAGGCAAGTTGCTGTATCCGGGGTTAGAAATAACAGTTTTTCTGATATATTTGTCAGAATAATTTCCTTTTATGAAGAGTTTCTTCAACATGTCTTCTCGAACTACCAAAGGATGATTGCTTTGTGCTTGGTTCGGATATTCTTCACTTAATTGTGTCCAAACAGCTGCTTCCATTGTCCAAGCATATGTTTCTTCGTTTATAGAATTAAACTCGTCTTGGTGCAAGGCTTCATGCGAAAGTAGGGCAGCTAAAGCAATTGGCGGTGCATCATTGTGCTTTTGATTGATGTAAATGTATAATCTATCTTTCTTTTTCCAACCTAATGCATCAAACTCAGCATAATTCTGGCCCATTTGCGATAAGTCTTTAAATTCAACTTTTATCGGTTTAAGACTTAAATTATCGCCCATAATAGCTAATCTTGAAAAGTTTCCGATACTTTCTTTCATCGCATTTAAGGCTAATAAAATCCTCAACTCTTTTGTTACATTTTTATATTCTTGTGATAGTATTTCAATTTCTTCCGGCGTAACAGATTCTAAATCAAGTAGTTTTTCCTCTTTTAACACATTTAATTCTTTATCGAAATTTGATTTTTTAAAACTTAATGCGTAAGAGTTTGTTCCCAATAAAAATAAGGAGCTTAACAAAAATATACCAATTATTCTGTTCTTTAATTTCATAAACCAACTTTCCATATTGCTTATAATATATTATTACATTATTTTTTTTTAAGGACAAATTTTTATAAATCAATTTACCATGATAGAATTAATTGACGTAACTAAATTAAAATTGTTGCAAAGGAGAAAAAAATGACATCAAGAGTAAGAGCAAGCCACTTGTTGGTAAAAACAGAAGAAGAAGCAAAAGAACTAAGAGAACAAATTGTTAGCGGAGCAAAATCTTTTGAAGATGTTGCTGCGATGGTTTCTCTTTGTCCATCAGGAGCTCAAGGTGGAGATTTGGGCTTTTTTGGCAAAGGACAGATGGTAAAACCATTTGAAGATGCATGCTTTTCAATGGAGTTGAATGAAGTATCTGAACCTATACAAACTCAATTTGGTTGGCACTTAATTCAATTAACAGGTATAGAGGAATAATAATGCTAAAAGACAATCTCGTAGATTTCTTAATAAAAAATAATTATGATTATTTGCTTGTAAACTCTACAAACGAGTTTTTAGTTGAGTATAACGAGATTGAGGCAAATGCAAGATTCCATTTGACAGGCTTTTCCGGTTCTACCGGAGAAGCCTTGTTAAATAAAAGCGGAGAAGTTTATCTGTTTGTGGATGGTAGATATCATAAACAAGCTGATAATCAGGCTTTTTCTTATGTTAATGTAGTTAAAATGGGTTTGGGAGAAACTTTCTTAGCTTCTGTTGCAGATAAAATTAAAGATAATTCTAAAATTGCAATCGTACCTAATAAAATATCATTGAATTTCTTTAAAAATTTATCAAAAACACTAAGTCAAAAGAATGTCGAAATTATCGAATTGGCAAAAGATGTGGTTTTTGACCACGTTCAGCCTAAAACGCAAAAAACAGTACAAATTGTAAATATTCCAGAAAAAATTACAGGATTATCAAGTAAAGACAAAATTACAAATATTCAATTTGATTTGGGAGATGATGAATCACTTTTGGTTACAAATTTAGAGCAAATTGCTTGGTTATTGAATAAGCGTTCTTTTGCTCAAAATTTTTCATCTTCATTTAAAGCAAAAATGATAATTGAAAAAAATGATTATAAAGTTTTCTTTGCCGATGAGCAAGAACAGTTTTATAATTATCTAAAATCAAGCAAGAATATGTTTTTATATGTGCCTAAAAATATTTCATATGGTGATTATCTTTATATAAAGGATAATTCTAAAGCACTTGAAACGGACAAAATTGAACTTGCAAAATCTATTAAAAATGAAAATGAGTTAAAGCACTTACAAGAGTGCTTTGAAAAAACGGACAAAGTTGTAACTACAATATCTGATTATGTTAATATGGCGACTTCATTAACAGAGCAGGAACTTGTAAAACTTGTAGAACAAGAGTTTTTTAAACAAGGGGCAACTTCCTTGAGTTTTAATACAATTTTGGCTAGCGGCAAAAATTCTGCACTTGCACATTATTCAACGGATATGTCTGAAAATACGGTTATTAATGACGGTGATTTTGTATTGTTAGATTGTGGGGCATATTTTGAAGGTGGGTACGCAACAGATATTACAAGGGTTTTTTGTTTTGGGAATCCTTCAGAGTTGGCTAAACGAGTTTACACAATTGTACTTAAAGCAAATTTAAATGCTTATCATATTCCGATAACAAAAGGCGTAACAGGATTTGATATAGACAAAAAAGCTAGAGATATAATAAACAGCAGTAATTTAGTCGGTTTTTCATTCAATCATTCGACAGGTCATGGCGTAGGTATAAGTGTTCATGAGTTTCCGCCAAGTGTTTCGCCTTCTGAACTTGGAAAAACTGAGTTAAAAGACGGTATGGTGTTTACAATTGAACCTGGGGCTTATAATCCTGATTTTGGTGGGGTTAGATTGGAAAATACCGTATTTTTAAAAGACGGACATATTAATTCCTTCTCTAAAGTAAAATTCGAAGAAAAACTAATAAACTATGATTTGTTAAATGAGCAAGAAAAAGAATGGCTCAACTTGTGGCAATCGGAGGCTTTATGATAGAAATAACAAGCACAACAAACCCTTTAGTCAAAGAAATAGCAAAACTTGCTCAAAAAAAATATAGACTAGAAACCAAGTTGTTTTTGATAGAAGGGCAAAAAGCTGTTGATGAAGCTTTTTCGCTTGGTTTGGAATTTGAACACGTTTTTGTTCAAAAAGAAAAAAAAGACAAATTCCCTGATTTTAAAAATTTAATCTTGACTAATGAAGCTGTCTTGCAAAAAATTTCAACAACTGAAACAGCTCCCGAAATTGTCGCAGTCGCAAAACAGGTCAAATTTTTGTTAGAAGATGTAGTAGCACGAAATCATATAGTTCTATTGGAAAATATCAAAGATAGCGGTAATCTTGGTACAATATTTAGAACTTGTACGGCTCTTGGGGTGGAAGCAATTATACTTGTTGGTGATACGGTTGATGTTTATAACCCTAAAACAGTGAGATCTGCTGTTGGCAATTTGTTTAAGATTCCTTTTGTAAGCATTAAATCCATACAAGAAGCCAAAAACTTACTAAAAGAACATGAGTTTCTTGCGACCGTAGTTCCTCAAAAAGGGGCATTGAGTATAACCGACATAAAACTACCTCGAAAATCAGTAATAATGTTTGGCTCTGAGGCAAATGGACTTTCAAATGAGGCAACAAATTTTGCCGATATGAAAATAACCATACCGATTTCAAGCGAGGTTGAATCTTTAAACCTCAGCACAGCAGTAACCATATGCGTATGGGAGCTAATGACAAAGCGTTCATCGTAATACAACGATAAACATGTGCCATAAAGCTCCGGTACAATTAGTTATTGCTCAATACGAGTTTAAAAGTAGCAAGATTTTTAATCGAAAACATTCGATGTCTGATTTTTTGCTCTTCATTTATTTTGAAAATACGAACAATTCGTTGGATTTCTTCTGAATCTTTCCGATTTCGTATTTTGTAAACGTTTTTAATTGGGTCTGTGATAACCCCCATAATGGTGTTAAGTTCTTGTTCGTTCATGTGATTCTAAACTCCTCTATCGTAATAAAGTTTTTTTTGAGAAGAAAATTGCCTAATTTTTACAAAAAATTAAATTTTGTAAATTTTTTCGCTTAACAGAAGATTTAAAATATGTTAGAATAACGGCAAAAGTGGAGATACTGTATGGAATTTGAAGAACTTTTAGAAATAGCAAAAAGTAAAGCTAATCCTTGGCAAATTGCAAAACATACCGTAGTTGGCAAAGTCGGTACAGCATTACTTACGGATAAAGGTAATATTTATACCGGAATAGATATAGATGTTCCTTGTGCAATAGGTTTTTGTGCGGAACATTCAGCAATAGCTTCCATGCTTGGAAATGGAGAAAATCGTATTGTCAAAGCGGTTTCTTATAGTGCAAAATATGGCGTTATTGCCCCTTGCGGACGTTGTAGGGAATTTATGTATCAGATAAATAAAGAAAATCTTGATTGCCAAATTTTGTTGAAAGATGGAGCAAAAACACTTGATGAGCTTTTGCCGAATAGGTGGAAGTAAAAAACAATACTTGAAATTAAAAAAGGTTTATTGTATATTTTATTTATCAAAAGTTGCGGAAGTAACTCAATTGGTAGAGTCCCTGCCTTCCAAGCAGGTTGTTGCGAGTTCGAGCCTCGTCTTCCGCTCCATTAAAAAGAACCCGATAGGGTTCTTTTTTTGTGTGTGTAAAACAAATTCGAGAACGAGCAACAAAGTTGCGATGCTTAGGCCGTTAGCGAGCTGTGGCGAGCGTTATGGATGAAGTATGTGCAGATTACGTAGAAAATCAAACTTGAAAAAGTTTAGATTTTCAAGTAAGCCAGCTGAGAGAGCCTCGTATTCCAATTATAAAATGCCATCAATTGTATTTATGAATTATTCAATTGAAGTTAATTCAAGAATACTTCTAATAATGTTGTTTATCAGACTTAATTGTACCTTATTAGCTTTAGTTAATAAATGATTTAATTCTTCAAATGAATTATTTGTTCCATTAGGTGTTGAAGAAATAAAGAACTGATATGGCTCAATTTCTAAAATTTCAGCAATCTTTAAAAGTTTAGTCATACTTACCAAATTTTTTCCTGTTTCATAATGAGCCAAAGTAGAAGATTCACAGGGAACTTTTTGTGCTAATTGTAACTGTGATAGACCCGCTAATTCTCTAAAATGTTTAATTCTTTTACCTATTTGTATTGAAGTATTGGTTTTCATACCCCAATTATCAATGTTTTGTAAAAATAAATCACTATTATATAGTACCATTCGACTGGCAGTATTTATTCAAGCCCTAAACTTTTTTATAATGATGTTATTTTGATTAACCCCTTTTTCTCTCTTCGTTGTGCGTATTTTACAAAATTACGAGTATTACCTATATTATGACAGTATGTTATTAAATAATCGGAGTTTTGTATCATGTAACGATTCGCTTGAACAATAGCAAAAGCTTTTGGAACTGTTTCCAATCCTTCTGGGTAAAATGTGCTATTAAATCCCTCGGGCGTTTCTCTATTTTGGTTTAACGCATAAGGTGCCAGTAAATAGAGTTCTATATGAGGGTATTGTTTCTTTGTTTTTTTTAAAACTCTTGTAACCAAACTGTCAAATGAACCATAGTGACCAACCGTAAAAATTGTAACACCGTACTGCGTAATGTGTTGTTCAACAACTTCTATTAGTTGTTGTTCTATGCTGCTTGGAGTATTCCTATTTCCTATAAAAAAACAAGTCTTTCCGTTCATAAATTAGTCAAAATTTCTCTATGTTAAAAAAAAACACAAATACTACCATTTGAATGGCTGCATATTACAACAAACAGTATTATTATACAAGTGGCATGTATAGTAGCATACTTTATAAGACCCCAAAAGTAATTTAGTCTTGTTGTATGAATTATCAAGAATTATTATGCAATAATATTAGAGCTTTACGAATATCAAATAATATGACACAAGCTAAGTTTGCGGAGAAAATAGGTCTTTCTGTAGAAGCGATAAGAAATATTGAACATCAGAAATATACACCCTCTGCAACTACTATCGATGCAATATGTAATAATTTCAATTTATCCCCTGTTGATTTACTGGTTCCAACTATTTCGGATGATAAAAATTCAATAATAAAAGCCATTAATGAAAAATTAAAGGGTTGTGAATTGGTAGAACTTAATAGTATCAATACAATAATTGATGTTATACATAAGACTTATAACCGTAGGAACTAAGCTAACTGAAAAATTTTAATGATTGAATTAACTCAAAAGTAAGACATTTTTCATAATTTTCTGTGAAGGTATAAAGTTCTGGCTCGGTAAGTTTCTAATTCTATTTAAAAAGCCTTGCCTTTGGCGGGGCCTTTTTAGTGTGTGATTTAGGGATTTAATTAGTAATATTTCTTAATAATGTAATCACAAAAAGGCAATTATTTAACAAGTATATACTTTATAAATATAAGAGAGATGTTTCAAGAGGATAGCATGGTAAAAGTTAACCAACAGATTGTAAGACAGCAACAGGCAGTGAAAACACAAAATGCCGCAAAGTCCGGATTGGATTGTTCTAAGTCTATAACATTAAATCCTTCAACAATAGGACAACTTTTAGCCGGTGGCGATAAAACGGGAGCGACAACTGTAGGAACTGCAAATAGAAATGCAATTGGAGGTGCTTCTGCTAATTCAAAATCCGCATCCTCTACAAGTTCGGAGTATGCACAGATTGCTCAAACAGCCGCACAAACTGCTAATGTTGACCAATTAAAGGCTTTACAGTCTGAGTTAAAAGGAACTAGCGTTGATGATACATCTAACGTTCAGGCTGCAAATGCTAATGCACAAGCTGCTGAGCAGAAAAAGGCGACAACTGAAGCATCCAAAAATCAGGCTACAACTGCAGCTACTCAAGCACAACAAACAGCCGATGCGGATGCGGCTGCTCAAAAACAGGCAGAAACTCAGGTTACTCAGGCAAAACAAGGAGTAGAGCAGGGCAAACAAAAAGTTCAACAAGGCGAGCAAAAGGTTCAACAAGGCGAACAAAAGGTTCAACAGGGTGAACAGAAGGTTTCATCTTGTGAATCTAAAGTTGCATCTTGTGAGTCTAAACTGGCAGCGGCACAGGGCGAAGTTGCTGCTGCAGAAAGTGAATTAGCTGCTGCTCAAGCTATGCCTTCAATTACTCCTGTGGATGCTGAGGCTAAGGCTGCTGCAATTGCTGCTGCTCAAGCAAAATTGGCAGCAGCACAAGCAAAAGAAAAAACTGCACAGGCAGCTTTAGAACAAGCTAAAGGCGAATTGCAGCAAGCACAAGGTGAATTAAAGACAGCACAAGGCGAATTAAAGACAGCACAAGGTGAATTAAAAACAGCACAAGGTGACCTTAAACAAAAAGAAACACAATTGACACAGGCTGAAACGCAATTAGAACAAGCAAAAGCGAAGGCTGAGGCGTCAAAAGCAGCTTC
Source organism: bacterium (assembly GCA_017409065.1). GTDB lineage: Bacteria > Cyanobacteriota > Vampirovibrionia > Gastranaerophilales > Gastranaerophilaceae > RGIG2134. Next base: position 2,488 of record JAFQTK010000012.1, on the reverse strand, counting down.
TGAGGCGGCGAAACAAGAGAAATCATTCTGGGAAAAGGCTTGGGACTGGACAACACAAAATGCTTCTCAGCTTTGGAATGCTGCAAAAAGCATATTTGGTACTACTCAAAACCAACAATCAGCTGTTAATAATCAAATTCAGGATCAAATAAATAGAAATGCACGTGCGGTGGCGGCAAGCAAGTTGGCACAGATGAACTCAGCCGAAAATCAGCAAGCTGCATTGGCTTATGCCGGTTCGATAGCTTCCGACCCTGCATTAGCTCAAAAATATTTGGCATATGGTTCAGCTGGATTAGCGAATATGTCAAATATGGCATCAACTGGAACATCTGGCACGTCAATATTGGGGACAAACGCAGACAGTATATTTACTCAGTCAAAATTGGGACGAATTTCATAACTCATTTATATGAAAGGGGATAGAATGAGAGAGAGTATTAAAAATCAGTTGGGATTACAATTGGCAAAATTAAGATTGTCGCTGCTGATGATGAAAAGAGTTACGGCTTCTTAGAGTTCTTGTTTTTCAGCTTTACTCGTTGTAAAATCGCTCTATGAACGGAAGAAAATCAAAATATGTAATCGGTCTTATGAGCGGAACATCGGCTGATGGAGTTGATGCTTCGTTAGTGCGGATAGATTCGGATTTTTCTTTTGAAGAAATTTACAGCACTGTATATCAATATCCACTGGATTTTCAACGTAGGATTAAGTCGCTTTTTTATGAAAATGTTTCAATGAAAGAAATTTGTGTTATGAATTTTCTTGTTGCGGAACATTTTTCAAGTGCTGTTGAGCAGTTGTTGGAAGAAGCTGATTTGCCGCCGAGTGATGTTGATTTTATCGGTTCTCATGGGCAGACTGTTTATCATTATCCAACAGATGATATTGAGGCTGGTATGCCATTAAAAAGCACATTGCAAATTGGTGATATTTCAGTTATTGCAAAAAATACCGAGATTGATACGATTGGGAATTTTAGGACTGCAGATATAGCAGTTGGTGGGAATGGTGCACCTTTGGTCTGTTTTGCGGATGAAAAAATTTTTGGCAAAGACAAAGTTCCCAGAACCATACAAAATTTAGGCGGAATTGCAAATGTCACCGTTGTTTCTCAAAAATGTGAAACATTTGCTTTTGACAACGGACCTGCGAATGTTTTGATTGATTATTTTATGAATAAATATTTTAATCAGCCTTATGATAAAGACGGAAAAATTGCGGCTATGGGTAATGTCAGAGAATCAGTAATTGATGATTTGATGAAGTTGGCTTATTTTGACTTAATGCCGCCAAAAACTACCGGACGAGAGCTGTTTAGTTACCAATTTGCAGAAGAAATTGAACAAAAATATAAACTTTCAAAAGAAGATATGATTGCTACAATGACTGCATTTACTGCTCGCTCAATTGCAGATAGTTATAAAAAATTTGTATTCCCTAAAACAGAAATACAAGAAATTGTTTTAGGTGGTGGGGGTGCTTATAATACAACACTTAAAAATATGCTCAAAACCGAATTTGGGACAGAAATAGCGGTAAAAACTCACGAAGATTTTGGTATATCAAACAAATTTAAAGAAGCAATTGCCTTTGCGATGTTAGCTTATGCTTATTACTATGATATTGCAAATAATGTCCCTTCTTGTACCGGTGCAAGTCGCAAAACGCTGTTAGGACAGTATTGTAAGGCTTTATGATATTTATTCTAATTTGGAAATTAAGTGTTAAAGGTTGAAAACATATATGAAAAAAATATTATTTTTAATTTTATCGTTTGTGATGGGGGTGCATAGTGCTTTTGCAAAGCCTGTCGACCAAGTTATTGATGCAACTCTTGCCCCTGTAACTGACGTTTTTTCAAAAATAGTTTTTTACCCTGTAAAAATATTTGGTTCAGATATACCTATTTCTATTTTGTGGATTTTAATTGGAGGAATATTTTTCTCTATTTATTATAGAGGGAATGCGGTTTGGGGATTTAAGCATGCGATATCTCTATTATTTAAGCAACCCGTTAATAAATCAGAAGACGGAACAGGTGAAGTTTCATCTTTGCAAGCATTGGCAACTGCTTTGTCGGGGACAATAGGACTTGGCAGTATTGCAGGTGTTGCGATTGCTATTTCTATTGGCGGACCGGGGGCCATATTTTGGATTGTTGTCGGTGCAATATTGGGTATGCCGTTAAAATTCCTAGAGGCAACTTTAGCCGTTAAATACAGACGTTTTAATGCTGATGGTTCTGTTTCAGGTGGTCCGATGCACTATATAATGCATGGTTTGACTCGTAAAGGTTTAAGGTGGTTGGGGCAGCCGTTGGCTGTTATTTTTGCCTTTTTGCTTTTGCCTGGCTCTCTTGGGTGTGGAAATATGTTGCAAATAAATCAGGCCACTCAACAAGTAATTTTAATTACGGGTAATGAAAAAAGTATTTTTTATGACAATGCTTGGATATTTGGACTTATTGTTGCCGTAATTGTTG
>JAFQTK010000132.1 GCA_017409065.1 bacterium | reverse complement strand
ATTCTAATAAAAATATAAACATTTTAAAATTTTCCTTTTTTACGATATATTTAAATTATTATTTACATTTATTAAAAAAGGATTAAATTTGATTAATACAGAACAAAAAATTAAACCAATGACATTGGAAGAACTTACATTGGCGATAGACAGATTAACCAGATTTAAATTGCCTGAAGAAAAATATAATCGTGTTTTTAAAGAAATTATTTCGAAATATCAAATAATCCCCAAAATTAGTTTTAAAGATTATGAAAAACTAACCGCTCCTGAAATTTCAAGCATGGTTGAAAATATATTCACATACTCTTTAAACAGACTAAATCCTGAACAACTAGAAAACTCATTATACAAAACTGTCATAGACCTTGAAAAATCAATCTATAACATAAACGATGACACGCTTAACTTAATGGAAACAAAAATTCCATATGAAAACATTCTCAAACTCAATAAGAATACCCCATTATGCAAAAATCTTGAACTACTAAAACAAATGCAAAATTCAGGAAAAACACCTACTCAAATTCGCAAAAAATTTAAAACAAAATTTCCATTGGAAAAAATTATTATTGCGGAAGGTATTACAGAAGAAATATTATTACCAACATTTGCAAAATTACTAAACTATGATTTTGATGAAAATGGCATAGAATTAATAGCTGCCGGTGGAAAAAACCAAGTTGCAAAGGATTACATAAAACTTAAAGATGCACTAAATATACCAATAGTAATTTTGTTAGATGCGGATGCTAAGACTATTGCTGAAACTATCTCTGATAAATTAAGAGAATTTGACAAGTTAATACTCATAGAAAAAGGTGAATTTGAAGATATTTTGCCACTTAATCTGATTTCCAAAGCAATAAACTATAAATTCACAAATTTCTTTAAAATAGAAGATAATGAGTTTAACTTGGAAATCAATCGTGTTGCAGATTTAGAAGAAATTTACAGAATAAATGGACTCGGAGAATTTAAAAAAGCAGAATTTGCACACAATATCAAAGATGTGCTAGATTCGACATTCGATATTTCTGATGAAATTGAACATATAATAAAGGAAATAAAAAACACATAAAAAAAAAGCACCCACCTTCTTGGTGGGTGCTTTTCAAATCTTAATCCATCGGAATTATCAACTTTTGTCCGACTTGTAATGCATTTGGATTGCTCATTTTATTTACTGCCGCAATTTGTGAAACTTTGCTTGCATCATATCTTCCATAAAAACGAATAATAATAGCTTCCAAAGTATCACCTGATTTAACTGTATAATTTTCATTCTTTGGAACAGGTGCTTTTTCAATAACTGCAGTATCAGCAGGGATTATTGTAACACTAGCTTTTTTCTGTTTTTTAGTAAAATTAAACAACCCTTTTGATTCTTTTTCAATCGCAGGAACTGAATAAGATTCATCAATAACAGAACTATGGTTCGCAGAAAGCGTAACCAATGCAGTCATAACAAACATGCAAACTGCACCAACCAAAAAACCTGAAATTAAATAAACAGCCGGTGTCTTTTCACGAGAAGTTGAAATATTAAAATTACTCAACAAAGTGTCGAGTTCTCTTTCCTTCTTAGGACGAACATACACGCTTGGAGTATTTTCATCATAAGAAATATTAGCCTGACCATTTCTAGTCTTAAAACCTTCAAGTTGTTGAATCTTCTCCCTAGAAAGATTTGAACGATATAGTGTTGAGCTTTTCATAAATTCCCCTCATTCTTACATATAATTATATTATTTGACTCATAGATGCAAAGTCAAGACATGTTAAGTTTGAACATTACATATCTATACATTTGTTAAAATACGAACATTATTTTTTTTGCTAGTCCAAAAGGTTTATTTAAAAAAAACCTTCCGTTAACGGAAGGTTTTGAATTTATATATAGAAGCTTCAAACTAAGCAGCACATTTGATTTCTTCAATAAGGTAACTTGCTACCCATTCGAAATCTTTATTAGCTGAAGCAGCTTCTTTAAGTATTGCAACTGATGGCTCACCGATTCTGATAAGAGTCATAGCAACAACACCACGAATTGATCCTCTCACTAATTGAAGTTGGTTTACCAACTCAGGAACAGCATTTGCACCTAAGTCAACCAAAACATTTTCTATATCATTTTTTGTTTTAACATCTGCATTATCTAACTTTGAAATTAATTCCGAAACTGATTTTGACATCTTTACTTCCTTATTATTTTCTAAAACTAACTGCATTTCTAAAACCTTCACTAACATGCTTGATTTTTCTTTTCACATTTTTATTATAAATACAAAAAAAACAATATTCGGATTTTTTAATAAATTCTTTATATCGATGTAAAGATAAAAAAAAACTCTATATCATTCGTTGGAAAATCGTTGCCAGAAGCTAAAAAATATGTCATAATTTAGTAAAATTATGTTTCGTGTTAATTAAATAAAGGAGGGTTTTATGACCACATCAACCCGCAGTTCTGTTGACTGGCAAAAAGTCGACAGCATTCTGGAGTCCTATGAGTACAAAAAATCTAATCTCATAGCTATTCTACAACGTATTCAGGAAGAATTTCGTTATCTTCCCGAAGATATAATGACTTATATCGGCACAAAAATTAAAGACCTTTCACCAGCAACAGTGTACGGAGTAGCAACATTTTATGCACAATTTTCCTTAGAACCAAAAGGCAAGTATGTTGTCAAATGTTGTGACGGTACAGCATGCCACGTTAGAGGTTCTATGCCTGTTTATACGTCACTTAAACAACGTTTTGGATTGGAAGATGGTTCTTTCACTTCAAAAGACGGATTATTTACTGTTGAAACAGTAAGCTGTCTTGGAGCATGCGGACTAGCTCCTGTTGTAGTCATAAACGAAAAAGTTTATCCTCAAATGACTACCGATGCAATGAAAATCATTATCGACACTATTTTGGCAGAAGAAAAAGAGGGCTAAATATGGGAACATTAAATATTAATATACAAGATGAACAAAAAAAAGCTCAAGAATCCATTGATGCTCAAGGTTTAAGAGTATTGGTATGCAACGGCACCGGATGTATCGCTAATGGTTCTAATGATGTTATCGCAAGATTTAAAGAACTTGGTGCAGACGTATCCATTCTTACCCAAAAAGATAAAATGACAATTGTGCCAACAGGCTGTCACGGATTTTGCGAACAAGGAGTTTTGGTAATTATTCCTGACTTGGATATAACTTATGTAAAAGTAAAACCTGCAGATGTAGATGAAATAATTGACTCTCACATCAAAAATGGAAAACCCGTTGAAAGATTGTTGTACATTTCACCAAAAACAGGAGAAGCCGTACATAAAAACGAAGATATAGAATTTTATGCACGTCAATCAAGAACATCTTTAGGCAACTGCGGTAAAATCAACGCAGAAAGCATAGATGAAGCTATTGCAAAACACGCATACGAAGCATTAGCAAAGGTTCTGGAGCAAAATAATCCTGATGCTGTTATCGATGAAATAGAAAAATCAGGACTTAGAGGTCGTGGTGGCGGAGGTTTCCCAACCGGTCGCAAATGGAGATTTACAGCCGCTAACAAAGGTGGAAAATCATATGTGGTTTGTAACGGTGACGAAGGTGACCCAGGGGCATTCATGGACAGAAGTGTCATGGAAGGTGACCCTCACAAACTTTTGGAAGGCATGGCTATTGCCGGCTTTGCAATAGGTGCAGATGAAGCATATATTTATGTGCGTGCTGAGTATCCTTTAGCAATTAAACGATTAAAAATTGCTATCAAACAAGCAGAAGAAAGAGGATACCTTGGCAAAAACATAATGGGTACGGATTTTAGCTTTGATATTCATATCAAAGAAGGTGCCGGTGCTTTTGTATGCGGGGAAGAAACAGCTTTGATTGCATCAATTGAAGGTGAAAGAGGAATGCCTCGTCCAAAACCGCCATTTCCCGCAAATAAAGGATTGTTTGGCAGACCAACGTTAATTAACAACGTAGAAACGTTAGCCAACGTACCGGTAATTATTTTAAACGGTGCTGAATGGTTCAGTTCTTTTGGTACAACAACATCAAAGGGTACAAAAACTTTCGCATTAACAGGTGAAGTAAACAATACCGGATTAATTGAAGTCCCAATGGGAACAACATTAAGAGAAATTGTTTTTGATATCGGTGGTGGAATTAGAAACGGCAAAAAATTTAAAGCTGTTCAAATTGGTGGTCCTTCTGGCGGCTGCCTAACTGAAGAACATTTAGACTTGCCTATGGACTACGATAACTTGGTTAAAGCCGGAGCTATGGTTGGTTCAGGCGGTCTGGTAGTTATGAACGAAGACACTTGTATTGTTGAAGTTGCAAGATTCTTCATGCACTTTACTCAAAACGAAAGCTGCGGCAAGTGTGTTCCATGCCGTGAAGGTACAAAAAACATGCTAAAAATTCTTGAAAAAATTGTTCGTGGTCAAGGTGAGATGAAAGACTTAGATACGCTTGAAGAATTAGCATTAGCAGTAAAAGAAGGTTCTTTATGCGGTCTTGGGAAAACAGCTCCAAACCCTGTACTATCAACACTGAAATACTTTAGAGATGAATATATTGCACACATAAAAGACAAACGTTGTCCTGCCGGTGTTTGCAGTGCGTTAAAAACTATTGTTATTGAAGAAGAAAACTGCAAAGGCTGTACAAAATGTGCAAGAACTTGTCCTGTTGGTGCAATTAGCGGAACGGTAAAAAATCCGCACAAAATTGACCAATCAAAATGTATCAAATGTGGAGCTTGTTTGGCAGCTTGTCCATTCAAGGCAATTAAGCAAGCGTAGAAAGGATTTAATATGGCAAATACATTATTTATAAACGGAAAAGAATGTGAATATACTGATGAGCCTAATTTGCTCGAGGTTATACGCAAAAACGGTTTCAATGTGCCAACTTTTTGCTACCGTCCCGACTTAACACAGTTTGGTGCTTGCAGAATGTGCGTTGTTGAAATCGAAGGAAGAGGCATACAATCTTCTTGTACAATGCCTCCTGAACCAGGGTTAAAGATACATACAAATACTGAAAAAACAAGACGTATCAGAAAAGTAGTACTTGAGCTATTACTAGCAAATCACGACAGAGAATGCACAACTTGTTCTAAATCAGGCAAATGTGAACTTCAACAGTACGCTGAAGAATACGGTGTAAATCAAATCAGATTTGCAAAGAAAAAAGAAGAAGATTTTCTACCTATTGACGATAGCAACCCATCTTTAGTTCGTGACCCCAATAAATGTATTCTTTGTGGGGCTTGCGTAAGGGCTTGTACTGAATTTCAAGGGCACAGCGTACTTGGCTTTGCAAATAGAGGTTCTAAAACAGTTGTTCAACCAATGGCAGGAAAACATTTATCAAGCGTTGATTGTGTATTCTGCGGACAATGTCAAGCAGTTTGCCCGACAGGTGCGTTGACTATTAAGTCTGATATAGACAAGGTTTGGGACTTAATAACCAATCCCGAAAAGAAAACCGTAGTTCAAATGGCACCTGCTGTCAGAGTTGCATTAGGTGAAGAATTTGGATTGGCTGCCGGTGAAAACGTTATTGGAAAATTAAATGCAGCATTGAGAAAAATCGGTTTTGATTTAGTATTTGATACAAACTTCTCGGCTGACTTAACAATTATGGAAGAAGCATCAGAATTTTTGGGTCGAGTACAAAAAGGTGAAAACCTTCCATTGTTTACTTCTTGCTGTCCTGCGTGGGTTAGATATATGGAAACTCAACATCCTGATATGTTGAATCATTTATCCACTTGCAAATCACCACAACAAATGCTTTCTTCTGTATTAAAAGAACTTGTGCCAAAGTACTTTGAAGGTTATACAGAAGAAAACACTTATGTTGTTTCAATAATGCCTTGTACAGCGAAAAAGGTTGAGGCAAAACGTGTTCAATTGTCTAAAAATGGAAAGCCTGATACAGATTATGTTCTAACGACTCAAGAAATTGCAAGAATGATAAAAAGTGCAGGCTTAAACTTGGCAGAATTAGAGCCGGAAGGCAATGATTCTCCATTCGGGCAATACACAGGTGCAGCAACAATATTTGGTGCATCAGGCGGTGTTGCAGAAGCAGCAGTTCGTACAGCTTATGAATTTGTAACCAATGAAACTTTAGGCGAATTAGATTTCAAACCATTGCGTGGTGTTGATAAAAACTCAAGAACAAAAGATGCAGAAGTTGATATAAAAGGCACAAAAGTAAAAGTTAGAGTTGTTTCAACATTAAAAGAAGCT